>NZ_JBFAGS010000007.1:116587-298553 GCF_040653835.1 Micromonospora sp. NPDC050980
TACCCCGGCTCACTCCTCGCGCTCACGAACGCACCCCGGGCTCGCGACTGCGGGGCTCGCAAACCCGGCTCACTCCTCGCGCTCACGAACGCACCCCGGGCTCGCGACTGCGGGGCTCGCAAACCCGGCTCACTCCTCGCGCTCACGAACGCACCCCGCGGGCGGTCCGCAGGATCAGGACGAAGAACGGGCCGCCGAGCAGCGCGGTGACCACGCCGATCGGGATCTCGGCGGGAGCGGCGGCGGTCCGGGCGACCACGTCGGTCAACGCCAGGAACGCGCCGCCGAAGAGCATCGACAGCGGCAGCACCACCCGATGGCTGGAACCGGCGAGCAGCCGGACGGTGTGCGGCACGATGATGCCCACGAAGCCGATCAGGCCGGAGGCGGAGACCGCGGCGGCGGTGCCCAGCGAGGCGGCGGCGATCAGCAGGTAGCGGGAGCGCTGCGGGTGCAGCCCGAGACTGGTGGCCTCGTCGTCGCCGAGGGAGAGCACGTCCAGCTCGCGCCGGTGCGCGAGCACCACCACGGCGGTGAGCAGGAAGTAGGGCAGGACCAGCAGCACGTCGTGCCAGCCGGCGGTGGAGAGCCGGCCGAGCAGCCAGGAGTAGACCTGCTGGAGGCTGTCGGAGTGGGTCTGCAACAGGTAGGTCTGGCCGGCGGCGAGGAACGCCGACACCGCGACCCCGGCCAGGATCAGCGTCGCCGGTGACCGGTCCCGGCCGCCGGCGGCGCCGAGCAGGTACGTCATCGCGACCGCGCCGAGCGAGCCGACGAACGCGGCGAGCGGGATGGTCACCGGCAGCCCGGTGAGTGCCCCGCCGGCCCCGGCGCCGAGCACGATCGCCGCGGTGACCGCGAGCCCGGCCCCGGCGGCGACGCCGAGCAGGTACGGGTCGGCCAGCGGGTTGCGGAAGACACCCTGGTAGCAGCCCCCGGCCAGGGCGAGCAGCGCGCCGACGAGCAGGCCGAGCACGACCCGGGGCAGCCGCAGCTCGGTGACGATGGCGATCTCCCGCTCGGTGAGACCGCTGTCCAGGTGCACCCCGGGCAGCAGGTTGAGCAATTCGGCGGCGACGCTGCCGGGTGGCAGCCCGACCGGGCCGAACGAGACACCGGCCACCAGCGCCAGCAGCACCGCCGCCACGCCGGCGAGCAGCCAGCGGGTGCGCAGCCCGGCCGGCCGGACCGGCGCGTCGGCGCGGGCCGGGCCCCGGCGAGGTCGGGGCGGGCGGCCGGCCGGCCGGGGCGCGTCGGCGGCCCCGGCCGGCACGGATTCCGCCGGTCGTACGGCCACGGTCAGGCCGGGACCTTGGCGGTGGCGTCAACGATTGCCCGCAGCAGGTCGACCACGCGCGGGCCCCAGCGCGAGGCGATGTCGTCGTCGAGCGCCACGATCTGGTTGTTCTTGACCGCGGTGATGCCGGCCCAGCCGCTGCGGGCCTTGACCGTGTCGGCGCTCTGCTGGCAGCACTTGGTGTCGGCGAGGAAGATGAAGTCGGGGTCGGCCTTGACGATGACCTCCTGCGAGAGCTGCGGGTAGCCGCCGCTCTTGCCGTCGGCGTCGGCCGGGTCGGCGATGTTCTCCAGGCCGGCGAGCGCGTAGATGGTGCCGATGAAGGTCTTGCTGGTCGCGGTGTACAGCTCCGGGCCCAGCTCGTGGTAATAGGTCAGCTTCTCGGCGCGCTTGGGCAGGTCCTTGGTGAGCGCGGTGATGTCGTCGGTCATCTTCCGCACCACGGCGCCCGCCTCGGCCTGGTGCCCGGTGAGCGTGCCCAGGTCGGTGAGCTGCCGGTAGGTGTCGTCGAGCGTGGTCGCCGCCGGGGTGAGCAGGACCGGGATCTTCAGCGCGACGAGCTGGCTGACGATCTTGTTGGTGTCGTTGGCGAGCAGCACCAGGTCGGGGCTCTTCGCGGCGATCGCCTCGGCGTTCGGCTGGTAGCCGGAAAGGTCGCTCTTCGGTGCGTCCGCCGGGTAGTTCGACTGGTCGTCGACGGCGGTGACCTGCTTGCCGGCACCGATGGCGAAGAGCATCTCGGTCGAGGTCGGCGAGAGCGAGACGATCTTCTCGGGGCGCTCGGCAAGCGTCAGGTCGCCGACGCTCGCGGGGAAGGCGCCGCCCGAGGCGCCGGCGGCGGGGGTGTCGTTCGAGGTCTTCTCGGCGCAGCCACCGAGAAGCAGCACGCCGGCGGCGAGCGCGGCGGCGAAGAGCCGGGGGGTACGGCGGGTCATCGGTCCTCCTGTCGGTCGAGGAGCGTGGTGCTTCGCCGACAGGTGGGAAGGCCCGTCCGCGAGGCGCCCTTCCTCGAGAGCGCGTGTCGCGACCGGCCGCAGGCGACCTGGCTCGTCCCACGTCCGTCGGCGCCGGCGGGAGGCCGACGCCGCGCGTACGGGGCATCACAGTTGCGGGACAGCGCCGGTTTCGCACCGGCTTCGCTGTGGCACGGTCGGTGACACGGTAGCGCACGACCAGCGGAGATCGTCCGGACGGGAGGGTGGGTGGGGACCCCGGCGGGGGTGGAACCGGGGTCCCCACCTCGGCGGTGAGGTCAGCAGTACTGGCTCTGCTTGCCGATCGCCCGGTACGGGCAGTCGGCGTACTCGGACAGCGTCAGCACGGCGTCCCGGTTGCGCGAGGTCTGCGCCGGGATCACCTCGTCGGGCGGGTAGAAGCCGCCGCCGGAGGCCGAGCCGGGGTACATCTCGAAGGTGTACGCCCAGATCTTGTGGGTGCCCCACATCCAGTCGATGCTGGTGCCGTCGGCGATGTAGAGGTCGCTGGACTGCTCCGGCGTGTAGCCGTTGGACGCGGCCATCTGCCGGCCGATGGTGGCGAACGTGTCGTACTGGTCGGCGTTCATCCCGGTGGCGGTGTTGCTGTACGTGTAGCCGTACGGCCAGAGCACCAGCTGGGAGTAGGTGTGGAAGTCGATGTTCGCTTTGATCTGCTGCACCCCGCCGACGACGCGGCTGTTGACGAAGTTGCGCAGCGCGGCGGTCTCGGGGGTGGAGAAGGCGGACGGCCCGCGGTAGGTCGACGAGGACTTCGAGCTGGACGAGCCGCCGCAGCAGCCCCACTGGTAGCTCCAGTTGCGGTTCAGGTCGGTGCCGACGTACGAGGAGCCGCTGTTGGGTTGCCGGTTCTTGCGCCAGGAGCGGTAGGAGCCGGTGGCGATGTCGTACTCGCTGCCGTCGGGGTTGACCGTCGGGACGATCCAGATCTCCCGGGAGTTGACGATGTTGGTGATCCGGGAGTCGCTGCCGTAGTTGTCGGTGAAGAGGTTGAGCAGGTAGATCGCCATCTCGACGGTCAGGTGCTCGCGGGCGTGCTGCTGCGCGTTGAACAGGATCTCCGGTTCGTTCTCGTCGGTGCCGACGTTGTCGGAGATCTTCACGGCCATCAGGTCCCGGCCCTGGTAGGACGTGCCGATGCTGAGTTTGCGGGCGATCGACGGGTGGTCGGCGACCACCTGGTTCACGACGGTGGTCAGCTCGGCGTAGTCGTGGTAGTTGGAGTCGGCGGGCGGGAAGGCGTAGGCGGTGGCGCCGCCGGCCGGCGCCGGGGCGACGTCCTTCTCCAGCCGGAAGCCGAGCCGGGTGATCGCGGCGGCCTCGGCGGTGCTCGCCGTGACGTGCAGCACTCCGTGTTCGGAGTAGTCGATCGCGGCGCCGGTGTGGGCGACCGCGGTGCGGTCGGCGGCGGTGCGCGGCCCGAGTACCCGGTAGGCGACGGCCGGCTCACCGGCCCGGTCCGGGGTGGGGCGGGCGCCGGCGGGCCCGGCGGCGGCGACGACGAGGGTCAGGCCGACGGTGGCGACGAGCGCCACCCGTCGGCGGAGCGGGAGCATGCCGAAGGCCATGGAAAACCTCCTCGGGTACGGGGAGATCCCGTTGTCCGCACACTTCACCAGGAGTCACATGGTCATATCAACATTCATCGTTCTCCTTATCCATCCCGACCGGATCCTCACGCCGGCAATCATTTTCCATGCCTGAACGTCTGGCGAAACTTCCCGCCAAGCGCGACAGTGAACGGCAACGATGCCGTCTCCCCATGGAGCTGCCATGTTCGGAAGCCCCCTGCGCACGGTCGCCCTCGCCGGCCTGACCGCGCTCACCCTCCTCGGCACCACCGCACCCGCCCAGGCGCACCGCGCCCGGCCGGGCGTCACGCACGACGAGCAGATCACCTTCCAGGAGTTCTCCCGGTACCCCGACTGGCGGGGCGGCTCCCACCAGGGCACCCGGGCCGTGCCGGGCCGGCACCCCGCGCTGACCATCGGCCGGCCGGCCGGCACCACCGAATTCACCGACGAGCACACCGGCGTCACCCGCACCTGGGAGTACGCCACCTGGACCTCGCCGCAGCGGCGGATCGGGTTCGACGCCACCGAGCTGGTCGCGTCGTGGAACGCCAGCACCCCCGCCGGCACCTGGATCCAGGTCGAGCTGAACGGCACCTACAACACCGGGGAGCACACCCCGTGGTACGTCATGGGCCGCTGGGCCTCCGGCGACCAGGACATCAAGCGGGCCACCCTGGACGGCCAGGGTGACCCCTGGTCGAGCATCTGGACCGACACGTTCTCCATCGACGACGCGGCGGCCGGGGTGCTGCTGCGCTCGTACCAGCTCCGGCTGACGCTCTACCGCGCGCCCGGCCAGGCCGCCGCGCCCCAGGTGCGGATGCTCGGCGCGATGGCTTCGAACGTGCCGGACCGGTTCACCGTCCCGCCGAGCCGCGGCGGCATCGCCTGGGGCACCGAACTGGCCGTGCCCCGCTACTCGCAGAACGTCCACGTCGGCGAGTACCCGGAGTACGACGGCGGCGGCGAGGCCTGGTGCTCACCCACCTCCACCGAGATGGTCGTCGAGTACTGGGGCCGCAAGCCCTCGACGGAGGACACCGCCTGGGTCGACCCCGCCTACGCTGACCCGACCGTCGACCACGCCGCCCGGATGACCTACGACCACGAGTACGACGGCGCCGGCAACTGGCCGTTCAACACCGCGTACGCGGCGAGCTTCCCAGGCCTGGAGGCGCGGGTCACCCGGCTGCACTCGCTGGACGAGGCGGAACGGTTCATCAGGGCGGGCATTCCGGTGGTCACGTCGCAGTCGTTCCTCGCCAGCGAACTGGACGGCGCCAACTACGGCACCTCCGGGCACCTGTTCGTGATCGTCGGCTTCACCGCCGACGGCGACGTGATCGTCAACGACCCGGCCTCCTCCTCGAACGAGGCGGTCCGCAACGTCTACCAGCGTGAGCAGTTCGAGCAGATCTGGCTGCGCACCATGCGGTACCGGGACAACGGGACGGTGGCCTCCGGCTCCGGCGGCATCGCGTACCTGATCAAGCCGCTCGACCGGCGGTGGCCCACCGCCCCCAACTCCACCAACTGGTGAGGTGAAAGGAGGGGCCCCTTCTTAACGCCTGGTGTAGAGAGGGGGCCCCTTCTCACCACTCAGCCTCGGGGCTCGCCCGGAGCGTCGGTGGGCTGGTCGTCGCCGGCCAGCGCGGAACGCAGCCGGTCCTTCTCCGCGCGACGCCGCTCCGACGCCTCGGCCATCTCCCCGGCCATCTCGTCCCGCCAGCCCCGGAGCAGGAAGAACGACAGCGCGGCGGAGGAGACCAGCGCCAGCATCAACCGGAGGAACATGTTCATCTCGACGAACCAGAGGGCCGCCAGCACACCGACGAACAGCCCGACCCGGCCCAGCGTGTACTTGACCGCCGCGCTCATGCCCGATTTCCCACTCTCTCCGTGCCTCAGCCCGTCCGTCGGGCCAGCCAGTGCACGCCATGAAACCAGATGACCGCGTAGACCACGGTGAACACCGCCGCGGCCAGCGCGCCGGTGAACAGCGGCGGCAGACCGGCGGCCAGCCCGGCCGCCACCAGCCCGGCCAGCACGCCGACCCCGACACCGACCAGCGCGGCCAGCACCCGGGCGGCGCCGAACTCCCAGGCCCGGAAGTCGTCCCAGAACAGCCAGAGCGGCAGGATCACCGCCAGCCAGCCGTTGGTCCGCCCGAACCCGCCGGCACCCACGGCGGCGAACGCCCACTCGAAGAGCAGCAGCGCCAGCAGGCCGATCACCAGGCCGGCGAGCGTCACGCCGAGCAGGTCGCCCAGCGTGAGGATGCGTCCCTCGGCGTCCCGCCGGGGGAAGGCTCGCTGCTGCTCCTGGGCGCCCATCGCCGAGGTCAGGCCCAGACCTGCTGGGGCTCGGAACGACGCTCGGCCATCGACGGCGCGGCGTCGTACTCGCGGACGGTCTCGTAGCGGGTGTTGCGCTCCACCGGGCGGAAGCCCGCGTCCCAGATCAGGTGGAGCAGGTCGTCGCGGTGCATGGTGTTCGGCGTGCCGTACGAGTCGGCGTCATGGGTGATCTTGTATTCCACGACCGAGCCGTCCAGGTCGTCCACGCCGAAGTTGAGCGAGAGCTGGGCCACCGACAGCCCGTGCATGACCCAGAAGCACTTCACGTGCGGGACGTTGTCGAACAGCAGCCGGGACACCGCGAACGTCTTGAGCGACTCGGCCGGCGAGGCCATCGTCGTGCGGGCCTGGATCCGGTTACGGACCTTGCCGTCCGCCGAATCGACGAAGTCGTGCTGGTAGCGCAGCGGGATGAAGACCTGGAAGCCACCGGTCTCGTCCTGGAGCTCGCGCAGCCGCAGCACGTGGTCGACCCGGTGCCGGGGCTCCTCGATGTGGCCGTAGAGCATGGTCGCCGGCGTCTTCATCCCCTTCGAGTGGGCCAGCGCGTGGATCCGCGACCAGTCCTCCCAGTGGCAGGCGTGGTCGACGATGTGCTGCCGGACCTCCCAGTCGAAGATCTCCGCGCCACCGCCGGTCAGCGACTCCAGCCCGGCGTCCATCAGCTCGTCGAGGATCGCGTCGGCGGTGAGCCCGCTGATCTTCTCGAACCACTGCACCTCGGTCGCGGTGAACGCCTTGAGGTTGACCTTCGGCAGCGCGGCCTTCAGCTCGCGCAGCACCTTGGGGTAGTAGCGCCAGGGCAGCGTCGGGTGCAGGCCGTTGACGATGTGCAGCTCGGTGAGCTGCTCGTCCTCCATCTCCTTGGCCTTCCGGACCGCCTCGTCGATCCGCATCGTGTAGGCGTCCTTCTCGCCCGGCTTGCGCTGGAAAGAGCAATATGCGCACGACGCGGAGCAGACGTTCGTCAGGTTGAGGTGCCGGTTGACGTTGAACATCACCCGGTCGCCGTTGAGTTCGGTGCGCTTGTGGTGAGCCAGCCGGCCCAACCAGGTCAGGTCGTCGCTCGCATAGAGCGCGATGCCGTCGGAGCGGGTCAGCCGCTCCCCCGCGTAGACCTTCGCTTCGAGCTCACGCTTGAGTCCGGCGTCCATCCGACAGCCACGTCCTTCCACCTGGGGTCCCGATCGAGCGTACGTCGCGACTCGGGCGGTCCGCCGACGCGGTCGACCGCAGCGACCCAGTTCACCAGCCGTCACCCTCCGCACATCGACATCGCTGCGTCGGTGAGGTAAGACAAGAGTGGGACGGAACACACACCGGGGCCGTCCTGTCTCAGCACGCCCACAGGCGCGAGGCGCACCAGCTCGGACGGGGAGCGGAATGGTCGACAGCACCAAGGCCCGACGGCGACGAGGCCGACCACCGGTGATCTCGCCGGTGCTGCGCCCGGCGCTCTGGTCCGCTCTGCTCGGGGCGGTCGCGGCTGCGGCGCTCGCCACCCCCGCATGGGCCGATCCGCTGCCCGACACCATCCCCCGCACCGGCTCCCGGCCGCAGGTCACCGGCACCCTCCAGTTGCCCACCGGGGCGGGCGCCGTTCCCGGCGCCCCGGTCCCCGGCGGCGCGACGGGCCGGCCGGGCGCCACGACCGGTGTCGGCAACCCCGCGGACGGCCCGCTGATCGCGCAGATCAACCAGGTCGACGCCCGGGTCGCCCAACTCGGCGACGACCTGCTTCGGATCAAGGGCGAGCGCGACGCGGCCCAGGCCGAGCTGACCACGGCCACCAGCCGGCTCACGGACGCCCAGGCCGCCCTCACCCGGGCCCAGGAGAACGCCAAAAGCGCCGCCGCCAACGCGGTCAAGGCCGACGCCGCGTTGCCGCCGGGCGAGTTCGGCGTCAGCCTGCGCCAGTTCAGCGACCTCCAGCGGATCACCCGGGGCGACAAGGCCGAGGGCGCCAGCACCTCGCTGACCGGCGAACTGCTCCGCGCCACCGACGACGAGCGGGTCGCCCGCGAGGCCCACGCCTCGGTCCAGCGACGGGTCACCGAGAAGACCGCGGAGTTCACCCGCATCGAGACGGACCTGCACAAGCAGGAAGCGGCTCTGCTCAAGCTGCGCCGGGACAATGCCGCCAAGCTGCTCGACATCGAGCGCCAGGAGGACGCCGCCGAGCAGCAGCGCGGCAACCCGTACGTCGTCAGCCAGAGCATCAACGGCCTGGTCGCCGACCCCCGGGCGCTCGACGCCGTGCGCTATGCCCTGGCCCAGCTCGGCGACCCCTACCTCTGGGCGGCGGAAGGGCCGGACCGGTTCGACTGCTCGGGCCTGATGCTCGCCTCCTACCAGGCCGCCGGCTACCGGGGCCTGCCGCGAGTCTCCCGGGACCAGTATTTCGCGACCCGGTCGCGCACCGTCAGCCCGAATGCGTTGCTCCCCGGCGACCTGCTCTTCTTCGCCTCGAGCGGCAGTTGGACCAGCATCCACCACGTCGCCATGTACGTCGGCAACGGCAAGATGGTCGAGGCGCCCCGGACCGGCGACGTGGTGAAGATCTCCGTGGTTCGCTGGTCCCGGCTCTACGCCGCGACGCGGGTGGTGGGCGCCGTGCCGGCCCCGGCCACGCCCGTGCCGGTCCCGACCGTGCCGACCAACCCGCCGAAGCCGACACCGAAACCGACGAAGACGGGCACGCCGAAGCCCACCGGCACACCCAAGCCCACCGGCACACCCGAGCCCACCGGCACACCGAAGCCCACCCCGACCGGGTCCAGCCCGTCGCCGACCCCGTCGACGAGCACCACGCCGACGCCGACGACGAGCCCGTCCGAGTCGCCGAGCCCGTCGCCGAGCCGGACCGCGACCGCCACGGCGGAGCCGAGCACGACCTCGGCGAAGCCGACCGAGAGCGCCGCGCCGTCGAGCAGCGCCGCGAAGCCGACCGAAAGCGCGGCCAAGCCGACCGAAAGCGCCGCGAAGCCGACCGAGAGCGCGGCCAAGCCGACCGGCAGCAGCTCCGCGAGCCCGACCAGCGCCGGCTGACCCCAACCGTCCACTCCGGCTGTGCTCCCGGGCCGGAATGTGGCACGGTGAGATCCAGGCACTTCCGGCCGGCGCCACGGTCGGGGGCGAGCGTGGGTGCGGAGGGCGAGATGGGCGAGCACGAGGTTCCGGCGGAGACGGTCCACCCGGGAGCCACGCCCGATCCCGTCGGCGACGCCGACGAGCGCCCGCCGGCGCCGGTGGCCGTGGCACGGGCCCGGGTCAGTGTGGCCGGCGTGGCCGTCCCGCCGCCGTCGGACGGGGAACGTCCCGGGCCGCCGGCCACCGCCACCACCTATCGGGCCGGCGCCGCGGCGGAGGCCGCGCCTCCGCTCGACCGGCGACGCCCCGGAGCGACCGTCCCGCCGTCCAGTTGGTCCGCCTTCGCAGCCGCCGAGCGTCCGGCGCCGGGCGACGCCGACCAGCCGGCGCGCACCGACAGCCCGGCCGGCGACCTCGCGACCCCCCGTGCCGAGCCCGAGGCCGGCCGATCGGCGCCCTCACCGGTCCCGGCCCAGGCGAACCTGCACGACCCGAACCCGGCCGACCTGGGACCGGCCGCCCTCCCCGCGCCGACCGCCGCCGCGCCGGCCCTGACGTCCACGACCACCGGCGACGCGGCCGGCCAGCCGACACCCGCTCGGGGCGACGCCGGTGCGGCCGCGCCCAGCGGCGGCTCGGAGACGGTCGTGCCGGCGTCGCGGATCTCCGGCTCCGCCCAGGTGCCCGCGCCGCGGGAGCCGGACGGTCGACCGGGCGGCGGGCCCGCGGCGAACCAGCCGGACGACCCCTTCGGGGGGCGGGTCACCCCCGCACCGCGCACCGACCCACCGGCGGCCCGCGCGAGCGCGGCGGTGCCGGGCCAGAGCCGGGTGTCCGCCGACGAGGTCGCGGTCTCGATGCCGGCCCTTCCCGCCGCCGCGAAGGTCTACCGGGCCGGCCCGGTCGACCCCGAGCCGCCGGAGCCCGCTCAACCGCCGGAGCCGGCGCAGCCGCCGACACCGCACGGGCCCGAGCCCGAGCCGGCACCGACCCCGGTGCCCGGTCCGACGCCCCCGTCGCCCGCCCCGCCGGTCCCCGAGCCGGAGCCGCCGCTCCGCCCGACCCCGCCGGTGCCCACCCCGCCGGTGCCCGCGCCGTCGCCGGAGCCCGGGCCGTACCAACCCGGGCCGATCCCGCCGGTGCCCGGGCCGCCCGTGCCGCCACCGGGACCACCGGTGCCGCCGCCGGGTCCGATGCCGGCACCGCCGTTCCCGCCGCCGCCGGCCATGGCGGGTGCCGCCGGGAAGCCGCCCGCCTGGGCCGGCGCATTCGCGTCGCCCCCACCCTCGCCGCCGGTGGTGCCGGCACCGGCGCTGCCGACCTGGCCGCCGCCGGCCGCCACCACCCGGGACGTCGAGGCCACCCGTCCGGTACGCCCCCAGCCGGGCAGTCAGGACCTGGCATCGACCGTGTACGGCGGCACGGAGGGACCCGGCTTCGCCACCGTCTCCCTCCCGCAGGGCGGCCCGGCCGAGACCACCGGTTCGCTGACCGGTCACATCCTGGCCCAGGGCTGGTCGGAGGACGCCCCGACCGCCCGGGCCCGCAACACCAAGGTCATCATCGTGCTGGCTGTCGCGCTGACGGTGCTGATCGCCATCAGTCTGCTCGTGGTCTTCCTGGCCAACGACGCCCTAAGCGGGCTGACCGGTTCGACGCTGACCCGCTGACGGGGTGAGCCCGCCCACTACGACCGCGCGCTGCGATGGCCGTGTCGGCGAATCGCCGTACACTTGTCGGGATCACTGACCCGGCGTGCCGACTGCGCGCCCATGGGCGATCTTGCGGGCGATTCGACGGCGTAACGGTGCCGCGGCGGGCCATCGCGAAGATGCGCCCCGCTCGAAAGGCAACTCTTGACCACCTTCGCTGCCTCCGGCACGTCCCCGTCCCTCGACCCGACCATCGACACCACCGACTTCGCCTCGCTCGGCCTGCCCCGGCCGCTTGTCGAGGCGCTCGCCCGGCAGGGCATCACCACCCCGTTCGAGATCCAGCGGGCCACCGTGCCGGACGCGCTGGCCGGCCGCGACGTGCTGGGCCGGGGCCAGACCGGCTCGGGCAAGACGCTCGCCTTCGGCCTCCCGGTGATCGGCCGGCTCGCCGAGCGCAACCGGGCCCGGCCGTTGCACCCCCGCGCCCTGGTCCTGGTCCCCACGCGCGAGCTGGCCATGCAGGTCAACGATGCGCTGGTGCCGCTCGGCAAGGCGGTCGGCATCTTCCTGAAGACCGCCGTCGGCGGCGTGCCGTACGACCGGCAGATCGACGCGCTGCGCCGGGGCGTGGAGATCGTGGTGGCCACCCCGGGGCGGCTCGGCGACCTGATCGCACGCGGTGTCTGCCGGCTCGACGACGTCGAGGTCACGGTGCTGGACGAGGCCGACCAGATGGCCGACATGGGCTTCCTGCCCGAGGTCACCGAGCTGCTGGCGAAGACTCCGGCGGACGCCCAGCGGCTGCTCTTCTCGGCCACTCTGGACAACGACGTCGACGCGCTGGTCAAGCGATTCATGACCGACCCGGTCACGCACTCGACCGCTCCGGCGACGGCCGCCGTGTCCACCATGGATCACCACCTGCTGCTGATCCCGCCGCACGACAAGTTCGCGGTCACGGCGTCGATCGCCGCCCGCGACGGCCGCACCATGGTCTTCGCCCGGACGCAGCTCGGCGTCGACCGGCTGGTCGAGCAGCTCGCCGCGGTCGGCGTGCGGGCCGGTGGCCTGCACGGCGGCAAGACCCAGCGGATGCGCACCAGGACGCTTGCGGAGTTCCGCGAGGGCCGGACGAACGTGCTTGTCGCTACCGACGTGGCGGCCCGTGGCATCCACGTCGACGGCGTCTCGCTGGTGCTGCACGTGGACCCGCCGAAGGATCCGAAGGACTACCTGCACCGGGCCGGCCGCACCGCGCGGGCCGGCGAGTCCGGCGCGGTGGCGACCCTGGTCCTGCCGAAGCAGCGGCGGACCACGATGGCGATGTTGGAGAAGGCGGGCGTCGAGCCGTCCCAGGCGCGGGTCCGCGCGGGCGACGAGGCGCTGGCCGAGCTGACCGGGGCGCGCGAGCCCAGCGGCCAACCGGTGCGGGACGAGCCGGAGCCGCGGCGCGGTGGCGGCTCGCGCCGCTTCGGCGACCGCGACGGCCGGGGTTCCGACCGCGGCGGCCGGGGCTTCAATCGCGACGGCCGGGGCTTCGACCGCGACGGCCGGGGCTCCAATCGCGACGGCCGGGGCTTCGACCGCGACAGCCGGGGCTTCGACGGCGAACGGGGCGGGCGCGACTTCGCCGACCGTGGCGAGCGCCGGTTCGGCGACCGTGACGGCCGTGGCGAGCGCCGGTTCGGCGACCGGCCCGCAGGTGAGCGGTCCGGTGACCGGTTCGCGGACCACGGTGGTGACCGCCGGTTCGGCGACCGGCCTGCCGGCGAGCGCTACTCGGGCGAGCGGTCCGGCGGCGAGCGCCGCTTCGGACGACCGGAGCGCCGCGACGACCGGGGCTTCGACGACCGGGGCTTCGGCGAGCGGGGCGAGCGCTTCGGCGAACGGGGGACCGGCGACCGTAGCCAGCGCGGCGAGCGCTTCGGCGGCCAGCGCGGCGACGACCGGCGCTTCGGCGAGCGGGCCGACCGGCCGTACGGGGACCGGCAGCGGCCGGCCGCCGGCCGCGGAAACGACCGGGACGAGCGGCGGTACGACGACCGGCCGGGCGGCTCGCGCGGCTTCGGCGACCGGCGTCAGGAGGACCGCCCGCACGCCGAGCGGCGTTTCGGTGACCGGGGTGACGCGCGTCCGGCCGAGCGCCGGGGCGGTTTCCGGACCGAGGGGCGGGGCCGGGACGACCGGCGCGGGTTCGGCGGGCGTCCGCCCGCGCGTACCCACTGATCCGAGCGCGCCCAACCGCTGCCGCCGCCAAGCATCCGCTCGGCGGCGGCAGCGCGTCTGTCCGGGACGCCCGCGCCCGGGCACCCCGGAGCCGATGTCCGGCCCGGCTGAAGGTGCCAAGGGCCCTGATGTCGTTCTACCCGCGCGGGGCAAGACAGGGCAGCATCGCGCATCCGCTGCCGGTGGCCGCCGGCTCGCGTAAGGTCCGGTCCATGCCGAAGTCGCTCTTCTGGACCAGGACCGACACCGCCGGCTCCGAGCACGTGGTGCTCGACGACCGTGAGGGGCTCACCGCGCAGGGCGTGGCGCTGGCGGTCGACCCGATCCCCTACACCTGCCGATACCGTCTGACGATCGCGCGCGACTGGTCGACAAACCGGCTGGAGGTCGACGCGGAGGGCGCCGGCTGGGCGCGGAGCGTACGCCTGGAGCGGGGCCGCGACGGGTGGCGCGTGCGTACCGGTGAGGAGGGCGACCTGGACGCGGCGCTGAGCGCGGCCGGGCACCCGCCGGCGGGCCTGCCCGGCACGGACGACCCGGACCGGCTGGCCGAGGCGCTCGACGTCGACCTGGGTGGTTCCCCGCTGACCAACACGCTGCCGATCCGCCGGATCGGGCTGGGCCGGCTCCCCGCCGACCTGGCCACCGGCGTGACGGTCGCCTGGGTGCTGCTGCCCGGCCTGGCC
The DNA here is from genome assembly GCF_040653835.1 of Micromonospora sp. NPDC050980. NCBI lineage: Bacteria > Bacillati > Actinomycetota > Actinomycetes > Micromonosporales > Micromonosporaceae > Micromonospora > Micromonospora sp. NPDC050980. Next base: position 130,468 of record NZ_JBFAGS010000007.1, read on the forward strand.
GTGGTGCCGGCCGAGCAGGTCTACACCTCGCTCGGCCCGGGCCGGGTCCGCTACGCCAGCGGCACCTTCAGTGCCGACCTGGAGGTCGACCCGGACGGTTTTGTGGTGCGCTACCCGGGGCTCGCCGAGCGGGCCGGCGCCCGCTGACCGCTCAGGCCGGCCAGGTGCCGTCGGTCAGGAACCGGTCGACGGCGGCGAGGTGCGGGGCAAGGTCGAGGCCCTGCGCGGCCACCCACTCGTCGGAATAGTAGGTGTCGGCGTAGCGGTCGCCCGGGTCGCAGATAAGGGTGACCACGGAACCGGTCCGGCCGGCGGCGAGCATCTCCGCGATCAGCCCGAACGCGCCGTGGAGGTTGGTGCCGGTGGAGCCGCCCACCCGGCGGCCGAGCACGGCCGAGCCGGCCCGCATCGCGGCCAGTGACGCGGCGTCCGGCACCTGCACCATCCGGTCGACCACGCTGGGCAGGAAGGACGGCTCGACGCAGGGCCGGCCGATGCCTTCGATGCGGGACCCGCGATCGGTGCGCACCGACCAGTCACCGGCCTGCCAGGCCGGATAGAACGCGGAGTTCTCCGGGTCCACCACGCACAGTTTGGTGGGCAACCGGCGGTAGCGGGCGTACCGGCCGATGGTGGCGCTGGTGCCGCCGGTGCCGGCGCCCACCACGATCCAGGCCGGCACCGGGTGCCGCTCCAGCGCGAGCTGGGCGTAGATCGACTCGGCGATGTTGTTGTTGCCCCGCCAGTCGGTGGCCCGCTCGGCGTAGGTGAACTGGTCCATGTAGTGCCCGCCGGTGTCCTCGGCCAGCCAGCGCGCCTCGACCACCACCTCGGCCGGGTCGTCGACCAGGTGGCAGCGCCCGCCCTGGAACTCGATCTGGGCGATCTTCTCCGGGGAGGTGGAGGCGGGCATGACGGCGATGAACGGCAGCCCGAGCATCCGCGCGAAGTATGCCTCGGAGACCGCTGTCGACCCGGACGACGCCTCGACGACTGTGGTGTCGCGGCAGATCCAGCCGTTGCACAGGCCGTAGAGGAACAGCGACCGGGCCAGCCGGTGCTTGAGCGAGCCGGTCGGGTGCACCGACTCGTCCTTGAGGTAGAGGTCGATGCCCCAGTCCCGGGGCAGCGGGAAGGGCAGCAGGTGGGTGTCGGCGGAGCGGTTGGCGTCCGCCTCGACCGTGGCGATCGCCTCGGTCAGCCAGCGCCGGCCGGCCTCGTCACACCGGTCGAGATGAGTCACGCCGGCAACGTTACAAGCGAGGTGGGCTCGCCTCCGGCCGGACCCGGCGGGCCTGCCGGCGCTGCCCGGCCCGGCCGGCGGCCCGCACCACCGGGGTCAGGGCCAGGGCGAGCCGGGGGTACGCGTCGAGCAGCCGCACCTGCGCGCCGCGCCAGCGTGGCAGGCTGACCACCGGGCGGGGCCGGCGGGCCAGCCGGACCGCCCGGGCGGCGACCCGCTCGGGGGTGAGCAGCGACCCGGTGAAGGAGGCCAGCGCGCCGGGGTCGTCGAGCTTGTCGTGCAGCATCGGCGTCCAGATCCCGTCCGGGCACAGGCACGACACGTGTACGCCGCGGACACCGGCCATCCGCAGGTCGGTGAGGGTGCCGAGGCTGAACGCCAGCAGGGCGTGCTTGCTGGCCGCGTAGACGGTCTCACCGGGCGCGGCGATCAGCCCGGCCAGCGAGACGACGTTGAGCACGTGCCCGTGGCCCTGCGCCCGCATGACCGCCACGGCGGCCAGGGTGCCGTTCATCGCGCCGAGCGCGTTGACCTCCACCACCCGGCGTCGGGTCGGCGCGTCGTGCGCCCAGGAGGGGCCGGTGACCAGGATGCCGGCGTTGTTCACCCAGAGGCCGAGCCCGCCCGGTGTGCCGGCCGCCTCGGCGGCCACCGCGGCGCAGGCGTCCTCGTCGCGTACGTCGAGGGGGCGGGACCAGCCGCCCAGCGGCCCGGCCGTGTCGGCCGCCGCGTCGGCGTCGACGTCGGTCAGCAGCACCGGCCAGCCGTCGGCGTGCAGCGCGGCGGCGAGCGCCCGGCCCAGGCCGCCGGCCGCCCCGGTCACCACGGCGGCGCCCCGCGATGTCGTCATCGGCGCACGTTAACCGCCGGCACCGCGGTCCGGCCAGGGGTCAGGTGGCCGGGAGTTCGAGCGGCTGGGGGCGGTTCTCCCACTTGGTCGACAGGGCGATGCCGGTGCGGGTGGAGGCGACCCCCGGGATCCGGTTCAGCCGCACGATGAGCTGTTCCAGCTCGGCGATGGTGCCCACCCGCGCCTTGAGCAGGAAGGACTCGACTCCGGCCATGAAGTAGCAGGATTCGATCTCGGGGATCTGGCGGAACGACTCCAGCACGTCGTCGGTGTCCGCGTCGGAGTCCTCCACGATGCCGATCAGCGCGGTGACGCCGAGCCCGATGGCTTCCGGCTCGACCTCGGCCCGGTAGGCGCGGATCACCCCACCGGCTTCCAGCTTGCCGACGCGCTCGTGCACGGCGGGTGCGGAGAGGCCGACCTGCCGGGCCAGCTCGGCGTAGGACAGGCGGGCGTTGCCGCGCAGCAACTCCACGAGGCTCAGGTCGATCGTGTCCACGGAGAGTGACCCTATCCTTTTGGGCGTGACCGGACGTGGTCGGCACCCGTTGAACATGACGTCACGTCGCCATTCACAAACGCGCGGTCACGGGGGTTCTACGCCGGTACCATTTACTAACTTTCCCACTGTGTGCGTTTTTCGCGTTTGGCGGACACGCCCGTTCGCTGGTGCTGTAATTGCCATACGTCCCTCATGACGGCTCTGGGCTCGCACCGGCCGGGGGCAGTGTGTTCAGCCGGGGGCTTCGTCGACGCGAGGAGGGGGCTGTGGACACTGGAGATCGCCTGCTGACACCGGGTGAGGTCGCTGCGCTGTTTCGGGTTGACCCGAAGACCGTGACCAGATGGGCAGCGGCCGGCCGGATCGGCAGCATCCGGACTCCAGGCGGGCATCGCCGGTTTCGGGAATCCGAGGTGCGGGCCCTGCTTGAGGGGGAGGGCATGCTGGACGAGGCGGAAGACATGGGCAAGGCACGCAACATGGGCCCGACCGCCTCGACCGGCCCCGGCCCGGCGAACGCCGGCATGTACTGAAGCGATCGGGGCGCGGTGCGGCCGGGTGGGCCGGGCCGCGCCCCGACCGGTCGCGGGCCGTACGGTCAGGCCGGGTCGACGTCCCGGCGGGCCGCGGCCAGTTGACCGGACCAGCGCCGGAACAGCGTGTGCCGGACGCCGAGCGCGTCGAGCACCTTGCCGGCCACGAAGTCGACGAGTTGCCCGGCGGAGGCCGCCGCCCCGGCACCGTAGAAACCGGGGCTGGCCGGCAGCACCACGGCGCCGGCGTCGTGCAACGCGATGAGATGCTCCAGGTGGCTGCGCGTCACCGGGGTCTCCCGGGGCACCACCACGACCGGCCGGCGTTCCTTCAGGTTCACCTCGGCGGCGCGTTGCAGCAGGTCCTTGGAGAGCCCGATGGCGATGCCGGCGCAGGCCGCGGTGCTGGCCGGCACGACCGCCATGCCGCGTACCCGGTAGGAGCCGCTGCTCGGGCCGGCGGCCAGGTCACCGGCGGGCCAGTGCCGCAGGTCCGCCCCGGTGAGATCCCGGTCGAGCCAGGCGGTGAGGTCCTCGGCCCAGTGCGCGTCCCGGAAGGGCCGGCCGGTCTCGTCGAGGACGGTCAACCGGGCCGCCCGGGAGACGATCAGGTCCACCGCCTGGCCGGCGTCGAGCAGGCCCCGGACCACCGCCGCCGCGTACGGGGTCCCGGAGGCGCCGGAGACGCCCACCACCCATGGTTCGCGCATGGCAGTAAGCCTGCCAGGCCACATGTCCGACGGGTCGACGGGGCTTCCCGTGACGTGGGATTCTGCTGTCCGGCGATCCCCCTGCACGGAAGGGCTCGGTGATGACGGCTGCGGTGCTGCGTGCGCTGCGCTCCGACTGTCCCGTCCCGCCTCGACTCTCGCCCTACGCGGACGAGGTGCAGGGGTGGCTGGTCGATCGGCTCGACCGCCTCGACCTGCCGCTGGACCCGGGCACCCGCCGCCGGCTGGCCCGGGCCGGCTTCGCCCGCTATGCGGGACGGCTCTACCCGGACGCCGCCGAACCCGACCTGCGGGTGCTCACCGCGCTGTTCACCTGGTTCTTCCTGGTCGACGACGCCTGCGACGGCCCGGACCGGCTGGCCCCGGCGCAGATCCGCGCGCTGCGCGACGGGGCGCTCGCGCTGCTCCGCGACGGCCCCCGGGCCCGTCACCCCGGCTTCTCCGGGCCGCTGCGCCGGCTGCTGGTGCAGGCGTGGCGGGAGCCGCGCCACCGGATGCCGGCACGCTGGCGGCTGCGGTTCGCCGACGCCGTGGCCGACCACCTCGACGGCGTCGCCCGCGAGGCCGCGGCGACGTCGGCCGGCCGGCCGCCCGGCGTCGCCGAGTACGTGCGGCTGCGCCGGGCCACTTCGGCGGCCAACGTGTCGTACCCGCTGATCGAGTTCGCCGCCCGCCGGCCGCTGCCCGACGCGGTCTACCACCATCCGGCGTTGCGCCGGCACGCCGATCTCGCCAACGACCTGCTCTCCTGGTTCAACGACATCGCGTCACTGGGACGCGACCTGTCGACCGGCGGCGGGCACAACCTGGTGCTCGCGGTGGCCGGTGAGCGGGGCGTGCCGTTGCCGGTCGCGGTGGATCTGGTGGCCGGGCACTGGCGGGCCGAGATGAGCCGCTTCATGGCGTCGCGCGCGGCGGTGCCGTCGTTCGGGCCGGCGTTGGACGAGGCGGTCACCGCGCATCTCGACGGGGTGGCCGCCGCGGTGCGCGGCACCGTCGACTGGACGTTGGAGAGCGCCCGCTACCCGGCCGCGGCGACGCCCTGACCGGGTGCGCGGCCGACCGGGCGAGCGCCGTCCGGCCCGGTCAGGGGCGCAGGTCGAGCCGGACCACCAGGTCGAGCAGGGCGAGCAGGAACAACGCGATGCCGACGAACCCGTTGGCGGTGAAGAACGCCCGGTTGACCTTGCTCAGGTCGGTGGGGCTGACCACCAGGTGCTGGTAGGCGAAGGCGACAGCGGTGAGCGCCAGGCCGATCCACCAGAGCCAACCGAAGCCGACGAGCGCGCCGAACCAGATGAACAGCGCGAACGTCACCACGTGCGCGGCCGTGGAGGCGTGCAGCGCGAAGCGCCGGCCGTAGCGGGCCGGGACGCTGTGCACGCCGATCTCCCGGTCGATCTCCGAGTCCTGGCAGGCGTAGATCAGGTCGAAGCCGCCGATCCACAGCCCGACCGCCGCGCCGAGCAGCCAGGCCGGGCCGGAACCGGCGAACGTGCCGGTGACCGCCAGCCAGGCGCCGACCGGGCCGACCGCCTGGGCCACCGCGAGGATGGCGTGCGGCCAGTTGGTGAACCGCTTGCCGTACGGGTAGACCACCAGCGGCACCACGGCCAGCGGGGCGAGCGCCAGGCAGAGCGGGTTGAGCAGCGCGGCGGCGGCCAGGAAGACCACGAGCGCGACGACCGCGCCGGTCCACGCCGTGCGCACGCTCACCGCCCCGGTGACGAGTTCCCGGTTCGCGGTACGCGGGTTCCGGGCGTCGACGCGCCGGTCGAGGATCCGGTTGGCGGCCATCGCGAACGTCCGCGCGCCGACCATCGCCACGGTGATCAGCAGCAGGTCTGCCCAGCGCACCCGCCCGCCGTGCACCTGCATGGCGGTCAACGCCGACAGGTACGCGAACGGCAGCGCGAACACCGAGTGCTCGATCGCGACGAGTTTGAGGAAGGACGTGACCCGGCCGGGCCGCTCCGCCAGCGCGGTCATCGGATGCCGTACTCCTGCCAGCGCTTGTCGACCAGGGAGACCACCTCGGGGGACATCCGCATCTCCTCCGGCCAGCCACGGGTGTAGCCCTCGGTGGGCAGCTTGCGGGTGGCGTCCACGCCCGCCTTGCCGCCCCAGAACTGCTGGTAGGAGGCGTGGTCCAGGTGGTCCACCGGCCCCTCGGTGAGGAGCAGGTCGCGGGCGTAGTCGACGTTGCCGAAGGCGCGGAAGGCGACCTCCGAGTAGTCGTGCACGTCGCAGTCCTCGTCGACGATCACGATCAGCTTGGTCAGCGACATCATGTGCGCGCCCCAGATCGCGTTCATCACCTTCTGCGCGTGCTTCGGGTAGCGCTTGCGGATCGACACGATCGCGCAGTTGTGGAAGACGCCGGCGGCGGGCAGGTCGTAGTCGACGATGTCCGGGATCAGGAACCGCAGCAGCGGCGCGAAGATCCGCTCGGTGGCCTTGCCGAGGCCATGGTCCTCCTGCGGCGGCTGGGACGTGACGATCGAGTGGTAGACCGGGTCGCGCTGGGTGGTCATGGTCTCGATGTGCAGCACCGGGAACGGCTCGACCGGCGTGTAGAAGCCGGTGTGGTCGCCGAACGGCCCCTCGGGCAGCCGCTCGCCGGGCTCCAGGTAGCCCTCCAGCACGACCTGCGCGTGCGCCGGCACCTGCAACGGGACGGTCAGGCAGTCGACCATCTCGACCCGCTCGCCGCGCAGGAAGCCGGCGAACAGGTATTCGTCGATGTCGGCGGGGAGCGGCGCGCTGGCGGCGTAGGCGACCGCCGGGTCGGCGCCGATGGCGACCGCCACCGGCAGCCGCTGCCCGAGCCGCTCGGCGACGGCGTGGTGCGCGGTGGAGTTCTTGTGGATCTGCCAGTGCATGCCGAGCGTGTTCCGGCCGTGCTGTTGGAGCCGGTAGAGGCCGAGGTTGCGCTTGCCGGTCTCCGGGTGCTTGGTGTGGGTCAGCCCGAAGTTGTGGAAGATCCCGCCGTCGCCCGGCCAGACCTGGAGCCCGGGCAGCCGGTTGAGGTCGACGTCGTCGCCGGAGTAGACCACCTGCTGGCAGGGGGCGGTCTTCACCTTCTTCGGCGGCATGGACTTGAGCTGCATGACCTTGCCGAGGCCGCCCATCATGCCGGCGAAGCCCTGCGGCAGCTCCGGCTTGAGCAGCTCGCCGATCCGCTCGCCGATCTCGTCGAGCCGCTCGACGCCGAGCGCCATGGCCATCCGCTTCTCGGTGCCGAACAGGTTGACCGCCACCGGCATCTCGCCCCGGGTGGGCCGCTCGAACAGCAGGGCCGGCCCGGCGGCACGGACGGTGCGGGTGACCACCTCGCTCATCTCCAGCGTGGGGTCGACCGGGACGCTGACCCGCCGCAGCTCGCCCGCGCGCTCCAGGGCCGCGAGGAAGTCCTTGAGATCGTCGTACGGGAACCCACGCGCCATGCCCCCATCCTCCCCCACCGCTGCGCGGTGTAAGGAGGGGCCCCTTGTTAACGCCTCCGGTAGAGGAGGGGCCCCCTGTTAACAACCCGCTTCGCGGGACGGAGGTCGGGCGGGTGGTCGCCCCGGACCTGCGCGGCTTCGGTGACAGCGACGCCCCGCCGGGCGGGTACGACAAGAAGACGGTCGCGGCCGACCTGCACCGGCTGCTGACCGGGGTCGACCCGGCCGGGGAGGAAGCTGCCGATGCCAGTGCTCGCCATCGGCGCGCAGGCCAGCCTGGGCGGCCCGGTGGCCGAGCAGGTCCGGCGCTATCCCGACTCGGTCACCGGTGCGGTGGTCGAGGACTGCGGCCACTGGCTGTGCGAGGAGCAGCCGGCGAAGCTGGCCGCGCTGCTGCTGCCGTTCCTCAAGGGTTAACGAGCGCTCAGCGCCGGCGGGTCGACTCGACGAACGCGCGCCAGGCGGCCGGGCGGAAGGCCAGCACGCCGCCGTCGCGGTCCTTGCTGTCGCGTACGCCGACCACGCCGGCAAGGTTGTCGGCCACCTCGACGCAGTTGCCGCCGTTGGTGCTGCTCCGGGTGCTGGTGCGCCACCGGGCGCCGGTCAGGTCCGCCATGTCTCCGCCACCTCCGCTAGCACCGCCATCGACTGCCGGGGCGGCAGCGCCTCCCCCTCGATCGACTCCCAGGACGACCGGACCGCCAGCACGTCCTCGGTGTGGTCGATCACCTGCCCCTTGAGTTGGTCGTCCAGATAGGCGACATCCTCCCCGGAGGCGAGCGTAGCAAGCACGAACGCCCCGGAGACACCGGAATACGCGCCGACCGAGGCGGGCACCACCTGGAGCCGCACCCGGGGGCGCTCGGTGGCCAGCTTGACCAGCCGCAACACCTGCTCCCGCATCACCAGCGGGCCACCGACCGGTCGGCGCAGCACGTGCTCGTCGAGCACCGCGACGAGTTGCGGCGGCCGGTCGGCGGTCAGCACCGCCTGCCGCGCCAGCCGGGCCTCCACCCGCCGCTCCACCTCCGCCTCGTCGAACAGGCCGACGCTGCGGAACAGAGCGCGGGCGTAGGCCGACGTCTGCAACAGCCCGGGCACCACCGTGTTCTCGTACGACCGGAGCACGGTGGCCTGCCGCTCGTTGGCCTCCCACTCCCGCATCCACTGCGGTGACCCGAGGCGGGTCAGCATCCGACCGAACGCGCCGCCGGTGTCGAGCGCCACGTCGGCCCGGTCCCAGAAGTCCGGTGGCGGCTTGCGTGCCCCGGTCTCGACCATCGCCACCGTCGACGGCGAATAGCTGATCGCCTTCGCCAGATCCTCCTGGGTCATCCGCCGGGCCGCCCGCATGTGCCGCAGCTCCTCGATCAGCACCTGTAAGCGCTCGTCCATCCCGCACGCCTCCTCACCGTCGCGTCCGCGCGTCTCACCGACCTCACCGGCAGCCCGTACCGGCACACAGGGCGACCGAAAGCCTTCTGAGAGTAGCCCCACCGTTACCAGACTGTGCACAACGGAATCGCCCGGATCCGACCCGAGAGGACGGACGAGACCGTGGCGGGGCCGGCCGGCAGGTCGGCCCCGCTTCCCGGACCTGCGACGAGGAGGGGAGCGCGCGATGACGCGACGCCACGACCCGCACCGGCCGTTGTGGCTCTGCCGGGCCTGCGGCGGCCCGTGGCCGTGCGGCGCCGCCCGGCTCACCCTCCTGTCCGAGTACGGGGACAGCCGCGTCGCGTTGTCCATCTATCTCGCCGGGATGCTCTACACCGCCGTCGAGGACCTGTACCGGCTCGACCCGGACGACGCGCCGAAGCCCGGCGCGTTGCACGAACGCTTCCTCGGTTGGGCCGCCCCACGCCGGCCCAGCGGCTAAGGAGGGGCCCCCGCTTAACGCATTCGGTAGAGGCGGGGCCCCTTCTTAACCACGCACCTCAGGCGGCCGGCGTCCAGGCGTACTCCCGGAGGGGTTCGTCGAGCGGCGCGGCGGTGAGCCGGTTCGCGAACGTCGAGATGGTGTACGTGCCGACGCCGAGCACGACGTCGAGCGCGTGCCGTGGCTGCCAGCCGGCGGCGAGCAGCGCCTCCAGCTCGGCGTCCGGAACCGCGCCCCGGTGGTCGAGCACGGCGACGGTGAACCGGCGCAGCGCCTCCAGCCGGGGTTCGGGCACCGGGTCGCCGGCCCGCAGCGCGTCGATGAGCGCGGGGTCGCCGCCGAGCCGGGCGAGCGTCGCGGTGTGCATGGCCACGCAGAGGTGGCATGCGTTGCGGGTGGCGACGGTCAGCACGACCACCTCTCGGGCGACCGGGTCGAGGTCGGTGGCGTCGAACGCGGCGTTGGCGGCGAGGAAGCCCTTGAGCAGTTCCGGTGATTCGGCCATCAGGCCGACGGCGGTGGGCAGGTGGCCCAGCTTGCGGTGGACGCCGGCCATGACCGGGCGGGCGGCGGCGGGCGCGGTGTCCGGCTCGTACGCGGTGAAGCGCGACATCTCCGGTCCCCTCTCGTAAGATGGTCAACGTGGTTGACCAAACAGTAAACGTGGTTGTCGAAGATGGCAACTGACCGTCCCGGCTTCGCGCTGCCGCTGCTGCTGCTCGCCGGCTTCCGCACGCTCATCGACGACCTGCACGCCGAGCTGGCCCGGCACGGGCACACCGAGCTGCGCCCGGCGCACGGCTTCGTCCTCCAGGCCGTCGGCCCCGCCGGCACCACCGCCTCCGACCTCGGGCAACGCCTGGGCGTCTCCAAGCAGGCCGCCGGCAAGACGGTGGACCGGCTGGTCGCGCTCGGCTACCTGGAACGCGTGGACGACCCCGCCGACGCGCGCCGCAAGCTGGTCCGAATGACCCCCCGCGGCCACGACGGGCTGCACCGCTCCGCGGTGGTCTTCGACGAGATGCGCGACCGCTGGGCGGCCACACTCGGCGCCGACCGGGTCGCGGCCATCGAGGACGACCTGCGCCGGATGGTCCCCGCCGACGTGTTCCGCCTCGACGTCCCCGGCTGGTTCGGCGGCTGAGCCGGGTCGACGCCGTCACCGTGGAGAGTCACGATCGGCGGATGGACGACGCATACGTGGTGGGTGATCCCGACGGTCTCACCCCGCTCCAGACCGAGATCCGCGACGCGGTGGCCCGCGAGCTGCACGCCCAGTTCGCGCTGCGGGCCGACCGCCTCGACCTCGCGGACCTGCCCGAGGTCGCCTACCAGATCACCAGGCGCGTGGACGAGGTGTTGAGCGGGATCACCGGCGCCACACCCTCCGGATAGGTTCAGACGCCGGCGTACGAGTGCAGGCCGGTGAAGAAGAAGTTGACCCCGAACAGGTTCATCAGCATGGTCAGGAAGCCCACCACCGCGATCCAGGTGGCCACGTTGCGCCGCACGCTCGGCGTCGCCCGCGCGTGCAGATAGCCCGCGTAGACCACCCAGGAGATGAACGCCCACGTCTCCTTCGGGTCCCAGCCCCAGGCGCGACCCCAGGCGGCCTCCGCCCAGATCGCCCCGGCGATCACCGCGAACGTGAAGATCGGGAACGCGAAGGCGTGCAGCGTGAAGGTCAACCGCTCCAGCCCGGCCGCCGCCGGGAGCCGCCGGGCCAGGGTGTACGGGAAGCTGCGCCGCCCCTGCTCCCAACCGGCCCGCATCAGGTACGCGGCGGCGGGCACCACGCCCAGCAGGAAGATGCCCGAGGCGAAGATGATCGTCGACACGTGGATGACGAACCAGTACGACTGCAACGCCGGCATCAACGGCACGACCTGGACGTAGAGCTTCAGCTCGGCAAACGCCAGCAGCAGCACCATCACCAGGGTCAGGAACAGGCCGAGCCGGCGCAGCACCGGCTGCTTCCAGAGCACCACGAGCCACGCCGCCGCCCCGATCCAGGTGACCGTCAGCACGAACTCGTACATGTTGCCCCAGGGCATCCGCTCGGCGGCGATGCCCCGGGTGACCACCGCGCCGAGGTGCAGCGCGGCGGCGAGGGCGGTGAGCCCGGCGGCGATCCGCCCGGCGAGCGCGGCCCGGGCGGCGGAGCGGTCGGGCCGCTGCGGCACGGCCGGGGGGACCGGCTCGCCGATGGTCCCACCGGCCCCGCCGACGCCCGCGCCGACCAGCTCCCGGGCCGGGGCGGCGACGGCCACCTTCCGGGCGTTGCCCAGCGCGAACTCCACGGCGTGACTGATCATCGCGACCAGGTACGCCAGGATCGCGAACGTGACCAACTGGTCGGAGAGTGCGGACATCACTCGTCTCCTTCTCGCGCCCGCCGCCGCTCCGACCCGTCGCCGCTGACCGCGGCGACGAGCTGCGCGAACTCGTCGGCGAACCCTGGGTGCTCGGTGCGCGGCAGCCCACCGGCCTCCACCAAGCTACTACCGCTCGTCGGAGATCCACCCTCGGGGGGCGAAACCCGGAACCAGACCCGCCGCCGCCGGGCGAACAGCGAGCCCATCAGGCCCAGCAGCAGCGTCCCGCTGGCCACCAGCAGCAGCGTCTGGCCGGGCGCGTGCCGCACGGCGAGCGTGACGTAGGGCCGGGTGCCGACGAACTCCAGCGTGCTGCCGTCGTCCAGGGTCCACGTCTCACCGGGCCGCAGCAGCTTCGTGCCGACCTGCTTGAGCTTGCCGTTGTCGACCTGCCGCTGGTCGAGCTGGTAGACCGAGCCGGGGATGCCGGCGTCCAGCCCCAGGTTGCCCCGGTAGGCGGTCAGGTTCAGCGCCGGGTTCCGCTCGGCCGGGAACTTCGACGCGACGTACGGCGGCGTGTCCCCGGCGGTGGGCAGGTAGAGCCCGTCGAACGCGACCTGCTGGTCCGGCACCCGCCGGCCGGTCTTCGGGTCGACGTTGGCGTCCGGGAAGAGCGCCACGCCCTCCTCGGTGGCGAACGGGTCGCCGGTGCGCAGGAACGGGTCGTCGCTGGTCTGGCTCCGGCCGTACCGGTCGGTGTACTTCAGCACCGGCGCGTAGCCGTTGCCGAGCAGGTAGACGTTGGCGCCGTCGAGCCGCAACGGCGAGTTGACCGAGAAGCCGGCGGTCCGGGGCCTCTCGCCCGGCGAGTCCACGCCGACCGTGGCCCAGAAACGGGACGCCTGCCCGGAGTCGAGGTAGTCGGCCTCGAACTTCTCCAGCGTGAGACAGAACGGTGGCAGGTCGGCGCTGTCCACCCGCGGGCCGAGCGTCGCCTCGGCGTACTGCTGGCGGGTGTTGCAGAACGCGTTGTCCGCGCCGGCGACCAGGATGCGGTTGCCGTGCCACCCGTACCACGATCCGGCCGCGACGCCGAGCAGCACGGCGATCAGCGACGTGTGGAACAGCAGGTTGCCGGTCTCCTTGAGGTAGCCCTTCTCGGCGGAGACCTCGTTGCCGCGCACGGTGACCCGCCACCGGCGGCGGCGCAGCACCGCCGCGACGGCCTCCGGGTCGGCGGCGGCCGGGGCCGCCAGCACGGCGTGCTGCGGCAGCCGGTCCAGCCGCTTCGGCACGGCCGGCGGTCGCATCCGCAGCGCCCGGACATGATCCCGGGTACGGGGCAGGATGCAGCCGATCAGCGAGGTGAACAGCAGCAGGTAGATCGCGGAGAACCAGACCGAGCCGAAGACCGCGAACATGCCGATCTGGTCCAGTCGGGGGGCCAGGTCGGGGTGGTCGACGAACCACCTGTCGACGTTCTCCGGGTTGACCCCGCGCTGCGGCAGCACCGAGCCGGGGATGGCGGCGACCGCGAGCAGGAACAGCAGGATCAGCGCGGTACGCATGCTGGTGAGCTGCCGCCACGAGTTGCGCAGCAGGGCCAGCACCGGGTTGACCCGGCGGCGGGGCGCCTCGGCCGGCGGGGTGGCCGGCCGGTCGTCCACGCTCGTCATCAGATGCTCACCTCGCCCACGCCCACGTGCGTCTGCAACCAGATCACCACGTTCTGCCAGCCGCCGGTGACCAGCGCCAGGCCGATCAGGATCAGCAGGGCGCCGCCGACGCGGGTGACCCAGCGGCTGTTGCGCCGCACGGCGCGGAACACCCCGAGCAGGCGTTGGAAGCCCAACCCGAAGACGACGAAGGGTAGCCCCAGCCCGAGGCAGTACGCCACGGCGAGCACCACGGCCCGGTCGGCGCTGCCCTCGGTGGCCGCCAGGCCGAGCACCGCGCCGAGCGTCGGGCCGGTGCACGGCAGCCAGCTCAGCGCGAAGACCGCGCCGAGCACGGGTGCGCCGAGCAGGCCGGCCGACGGCAGCCACCGGATGCGGAACTCGCGCTGCATCCCGGGGAGCACGCCGAGGTAGCCGAGCCCGAGCACCACCACCAGCGCGCCGATGACGATCTCCAGCGTGCGCTCGTACCGGAAGAACAGCCGGCCCACGCTGGAGAAGAGGATCGCGGTGGACACGAAGACGGCGGTGAAGCCGGCGATGAACAGCAGCGTGCCGGCGAGCACCCGCCCCTTGACGGCGGCGGTGCTCCGCGCCGGGGCCCGTTCCGCCACGGCAACTCCGCCTGCGTTGTTAAGAGGGGGCCCCTCCTCTACCGAAGGCGTTAACCGGGGGCCCTTCCTTGCACCCTCCAGGTCGGCGCCGGCCAGGCCCGTCACGTACGACAGGTAGCCGGGCATCAGCGGGAGCACGCAGGGGGAGAGGAAGCTCACCAGGCCGGCCAGCGCCGCGGCCCCCACCGCGAGCAGCAGCGGCCCCGACGACGCGAGCCGAGCGAACGTCTCACCCATCAGCGGGAGCCGTTCGGCGCCGGCTTCTCGGCGGCGACCCGCTCCACGATCGGCCGCAGCTCGTCCCGGGTCACCGCGCGGCGGATCACCACCGCGACCCGGCCGTCCCGGTCGAGGACCACCGTCGCCGGGGTGGAGTTCGGCGGGATGTCGAAGTTGAGCGCCTGCCGGCTGGACGGGTCGAACAGGCTCGGGTAGGTGATCCCGTAGCTCTGTTCGAAGGCGGTCGCCTTGTCCTTGCTGTCCTGCACGTTGATGCCGAGGAACGTCACGCCGGCGTCCTTGGTGGCCTGGTGGGTGGCCTCCAGGTCGTCCGCCTCGGCGCGGCAGGGCGCGCACCACGAGCCCCAGAAGTTGACCACGACGACCTGGCCGCGGTCGCGGGAGATGTCGTAGCTGCCCCCGGTGAGCAGCTCACCGCTCACCTTCGGCGTCGTGGACCGCTGCTCCGGGGCGCAGGTCACGGTGAGGCCGTCGGCCGCGCACCGGCTCTCCTCGCTGCCGGAGGTGCAGCCGACCAGCGCCGTACCGGCGGTGACGGCGGCGAGGAGGACGGCGGCGAGCCTCCGGGTGAGCATCAGGCCCCCTTGGCCGTCCGGGCGGTCGGCGAGATCGCGATCAGGTGGGCCGCCGGCTCGGAGTAGCCGATACCGGCGATCTTGGCGCCGTCGAAGTGGAACGAGGTGAGGCTGGCCAGCCCGCACTGGCGGCGTCGCGGGTCGTGCCAGAGCCGCTTGCGCTCGACGTGCCGGCGCAGCGTCCAGATCGGGAGCTGGTGCGAGACGAGCACCGCCTCGCGGCCCTCGGCGGCGACCCGGGCGGCGTGCAGCGCGGCGAACATCCGCTCGGCGATCGCCTGGTACGCCTCCCCCCAGGACGGGGTGACCGGGTCGCGCAGCACCCACCAGTTGCGCGGGTCGCGGAACGAGCCGTCGCCCGGCGAGACCTTCTTGCCCTCGAACCAGTTGGCGCTCTCGATCAGCCGCTCGTCGACGCCGACGGAGAGGCCGAACTGCGCCGCGATCGGCTCGGCGGTCTGCTGGGCGCGCTCCAGCGGGCTCGCCACCACGTGCACGACGGTGCGTTCGGCGAGCGCCTGGGCAGCCGCCTTGGCCATCTGCACGCCCAGCTCGGAGAGGCGGAAACCGGGCAGCCGGCCGTAGAGGATGCCGTCCGGGTTGTGCACCTCGCCGTGCCGCAGCACGTGGACCACCGTCTCCGCCACTGGATTACCCCCCGTGTCCGGCCG
Source organism: Micromonospora sp. NPDC050980 (assembly GCF_040653835.1). Classification (NCBI taxonomy): domain Bacteria; kingdom Bacillati; phylum Actinomycetota; class Actinomycetes; order Micromonosporales; family Micromonosporaceae; genus Micromonospora; species Micromonospora sp. NPDC050980. The sequence continues at coordinate 145,743 of NZ_JBFAGS010000007.1, forward strand.
CTGCCGCCGCCCGCGCCGCCACCGGCAGGGCGGCGGCGATCTGCTCCCACGCCGCGTCGTCGATCGCCGCCGAGACGAACCACGACTCGAACGCGCTCGGCGGCAGGTATACCCCGGCGGCGAGCATCGCGTGGAAGAACGCCTTGAACGCCGGCACCTGCTGGGTGCGAGCGCTGTCGTAGTCGTGCACGTCGGCGTCGGTGAAGAAGATCGAGAACATGTTGCCCGCGGTGGAGAGGCGGTGCGGCACGCCGGCCGCGGACAGCGCCTCGGTGGCGAGCTTGCCCAGCGCGGCGGACGTCTCGTCGAGGCGCCGGTAGAGCGCGTCGCCGGCGAGCCGCAGCGTGGCCAGCCCGGCCGCGCAGGCCAGCGGGTTCCCCGACAGCGTGCCGGCCTGGTAGACCGGGCCGGCCGGGGCCAACCTCGCCATGATCTCCGCGCGCCCGCCGAACGCCGCGGCGGGCAGGCCACCACCCATGACCTTGCCGTACGTCCACAGGTCGGCGTCGGAGGCGTCGAGGCCGTGCCAGCCGGCGCGGGAGACCCGGAACCCGGTCATCACCTCGTCGACGATGAGCAGCGCGCCGTGCGCGTGCGCGATCCGGGCCAGTGCGGCGTTGAAGCCGTCGCGGGGCGCGATGACGCCCATGTTGCCGGCCGCCGCCTCGGTGATGATCGCCGCGAGGTTCCGCCCCTCGGCGGCGAAGGCCGCCTCGACCGCGCCCAGGTCGTTGTAGGGCAGCACGATGGTGTCGCCGGCCGCCGCGCCGGTCACGCCGGGCGAGTCGGGCAGGCCGAACGTGGCCACCCCGGAGCCGGCGGCGGCGAGCAGCGAATCGGAGTGGCCGTGGTAGCAGCCGGCGAACTTGATGATCTTGGCGCGACCGGTGAAGCCGCGGGCCAGCCGGATCGCCGACATGGTCGCCTCGGTGCCGGAGTTGACCAGGCGCACCTGCTCGACCGGGGTACGCGCGACGATCTCCTCGGCCAGGTCGACCTCGCCCGGGGTGGGCGTGCCGAAGCTGGTGCCCAGCGCGGCGGCCTCGCGCAGCGCCTCCACCACCTCCGGATGGGCGTGACCGAGGATCAGCGGGCCCCAGGAGCAGACCAGGTCGACGTAGCGGCGGCCGTCGGCGTCGAAGAGCCAGGGGCCCTCCCCCCGGACCATGAAGCGCGGGGTGCCGCCGACGGCACGGAACGCGCGCACCGGCGAGTTCACCCCGCCGGGCACGACGGCCTTGGCGCGGTCGAACAGGGCCTCGGAGGCCGGAGCGTCGGCCGGGTAACGGCCGGATCCGGCGGAGAGAGTCTCGGTCACGATGCTCTCATTGTGTCAGCGCCAACCGCCCCGCCCGCAGCCACCCCGCACCCCAGGTAACCCACCTCACCCCCACCCCCACCCCCACCCCCGAAACCCGCGCTGATTCACGGAAAGAGTGGCCCTGGAACGCGAAATGGCCACTCTTTCCGTGAATCAGCGGCAAAACGTGCCGGGGTGGGGTGGGGCGCGCTCGACAGGCCCGGTCGGCGAGATCGCGATAGGCTGACCGGGTGGATCGTGCCGAACTGTCCATCACCGTGCACCGGACGGGTGACGAAGCCGTGCTTCGCCTGGCCGGTGAGATCGACATGCTCACGGCCGCCCAACTCTCGACGGTGGTCAACGAGGTGCTGGCGGACCCGCCGCCGCGCATTGTGCTCGATCTGGGTGGCGTCACCTTCTGCGACTCCCAGGGCCTCGGCACGCTCGTGGTGCTGAGCCGCAAGGCCAGTCACATGCAGTGCGTGCTGATGCTGAGCAACGTCGGCGACTTCCTGATCCGCGTCCTGGACATCACCGGCCTGCGCAGCGCCCTGATGATCCGCAACGAGACGACGCCCTGACCGCCCCCGCCGATCCCGCGCGTCCGGCCCCCGGACCGGGGCGGAACTCGCACGATCGGCGAGGTGGCGGTCAGCCGACCGGCACGTCGCGGCGGCGGAAGGTGAGCAGGCCGGCGACGACCATTGCGGCGGCCAGGGCCGTCAGCAGGAACAGCGGGGTGGCGCTCCAGGCGTCGCGCAGCACCTGAGGGGTGTGCGTGAACGGGGACAGGTCCAGCAGCCACCGGTCCAGCTCCAGCACCGCGCCGAGCTGGCCGAGCAGCACGCAGACCACAAGCACCGCCCAGGCGGCCGACGCGAGCCGGGGCAGTAGGCCGTGCAGCAGCACGGCGAGCCCGGCCACCACCCAGGCCGCCGGCGCCTGCGCCAGGCCCGCGCCGAGCGTCCGGCCCACCTGCCGCGGCACGTCACCCACGCTGAGCCCGTAGGTCAGGCCGGTGGTCAGACCGGTCGCGGCGAGCACCACGACCGGGCCGAGCAGCGCGAACAACACGTGCGAGAGCAGCCAGGTGGACCGGCGCGTGCCGGTGGCGAGCACCGGCTCGGCCCGCCCGGCGGACTCCTCGGCGCGCATCCGCAACGCGGCCTGGATGCCGTACCCGGCCGCCGCCAGGCCGGCCAGGCTCAGCGTGGCGCCCAGGTAGGCGTCGGACAGCCCGGCGGCCCCACCGAGCCGGGCCATGATCTCCGCGAGCTGCGGATTGCCCTCCACCGACCGGCCGGCCGCCTCGGCCGCGCCGCCGAGGATCAACCCGAGCAGGCCGAACCCGACCGACCACCACAGGAGCTGCCCCCGGTGCAGCCGCCAGGCCAGGCCGAACGGCCCGGACAGGGCGCCACCGGCGGTGGCCGGGCCGAGCCGGGGCGGCAACACGCCCGCACCCAGGTCCCGGCGGACCGAGACCGGGTACGCGAGCGCCGCGAGCAGCACCGTGGCGGCCAGCGGCAGCAGCAGCACCCACCACCGCTCCCCCTCGTAGGGCCGGACCCGGGCCGCCCAGCCCAGCGGGGAGAGCCAGCTCGGCCAGTCGTTGCCGGCGGTGTCGCCGACCAGGCGCAGCCCGAACGCGGCGCCGAGGCCGGCGAGGCCGATCCCCCGTGCCCCGCCGGCGGTCTCGGTGAGCTGTGCGGCCAGCGCGCCGAGCGTGGCGAAGACCATCCCGGTCAGCGCGGCGGCCAGGCCGTACGCGTACGAGCCGGTGGCCGGCAGGCCGGTGGCGTGCAGCCCGGCCGCGGTGAGCAGCCCGAGCAGCGCATCGGCCGCGTACGTGACGAGCAGCGCGGCGGTCAGCCCGGCGTGCCGGCCCAGCACGCTGCCGCCGAGCAGTTCCCGCCGGCCGGCCTCTTCCTCGGTGCGGGTGTGCCGGATCACCGTGAGCAGGCTGAACAGGCCGACGATCACCAGCAGGAAGCCGCTGCGCTGGGCGGTCAGCGCGCCGACGCTGTCGCCGTAGACCGGGCCCAGCAGCGCGACGATGGACGGGTTGCGGGCCGTGCCCTCGGTGTACGCGGCCCGCTCGACGGCGGTCGGGAACAGCTCGAAGAAGCTGGCCGCGTAGGACACCGGCAGCAGCGCGAGAACCAGCACCCAGAGCGGCAGCAGGACGCGGTCCCGCCGCAGCACCAGCCGGACCAGGTGCCGGGTCCCGGTGAGCGCGCTCACCGGTCGGCGCTCTCGTAGTGGCGGAGGAAGAGTTCTTCGAGCGTCGGCGGGGTGCTGACCAGGGTGCGGATGCCCAGGTCGGTCAGGCGGCGCAGCGCGGCGTCGAGGGCGGCGGCGTCCACGTCGAAGCGGACCCGCTGCCCGTCGGTCCGCAGGTCGTGCACGCCGGGCAGGTCGGCCAGCCCGTCGAGCGGGGCGGTGACCTCGGCGTCGATCGCGGTGCGGTGCAGGTGGCGCAGGTCGCCGAGGGTGCCGGACTCGACCGTCCGGCCGGCCCGGATGATCGTCACCCGGTCGCAGAGCGCCTCCACCTCGGCCAGGATGTGGCTGGAGAGCAGCACGGTGCGGCCGTCCTGGCGGGCCCGGCGGACCCAGTGCTGGAAGACCTCCTCCATCAGCGGGTCGAGCCCGGAGGTGGGCTCGTCGAGGATGAGCAGTTCGACGTCCGAGGCGAGCGCCGCCACCAGGCCGACCTTCTGCCGGTTGCCCTTGGAGTAGGTGCGGCCCTTCTTGCGCGGGTCCAGCTCGAACGATTCCAGCAGTTCGGCGCGGCGGGTCGGGTCGAGCCCGCCGCGCAGCCGGCCGAGCAGGTCGATCACCTCGCCGCCGCTGAGGTTGGGCCAGAGCGTCACGTCGCCGGGCACGTACGCGAGCCGGCGGTGCAGGGCGACGGCGTCGCGCCAGGGGTCGCCGCCGAGCAGCCGGGCGGCCCCCGCGTCCGCCCGCAGCAGGCCGAGCAGCACCCGGATGGTGGTGGACTTGCCGGAACCGTTGGGGCCCAGGAAACCGTGCACCTCGCCGGTGCGGACGGTCAGGTCGAGCCCGTCGAGCGCCCGGGTGCGGCCGAAGGTCTTCACCAGGCCGGACACCTCGATGGTGTTTTCCATGCTTCGGAAGCTACACTCGTTTCACAAACTTGTGAAGACTGTAGGGTCACGGGGTGAGCGCCGAGGAGCCGACCATGAACGAGCCGAGCCACCGCCACGAGGAGGAGGTCCACCTCTTCGTCGAGCGGATGGCGATGGCCTTCGCCGACGTGGGCTTCCCCCGGATGGCCGCCCGGGTGCTGTTCACCGTGATGAGCGCCGACGACCCACTGACCGCCGGCGAGATCGCCGACCGGTTGGGCGTCAGCGCGGCGGCCGTCAGCGGCGCGGTGCGCTACCTCACCCAGTTCGCGATGCTGGTCCGCGAGCCGGTCAAGGGCTCCCGGCGCGACCGCTACCGGATGCCGGACAACCCCTGGTACGAGGCCACCATCACCAAGACCACGCTCTACAAGAACTTCATCGACATCGCCGGCGGCGGGGTCGACGCGCTGCGCGGCCGGAACACCCCGGCCGGCGAACGGGTCGCCGAGATGCGGGACTTCTTCCGCTTCGTACAGGAGGAGGTGGAGGCGCTCGGCGACCGCTGGCGGGCCCGACGCGCCGCGACCGGGCACGGCGGCCCGGCCACCGACTGAACCCTCAGCGGGTGTTGCCCCAACGGGCCTGCTCCAGCAGGTCCGCCGCCCGCTCCCGGGACGCCTGGTCACCGTCGGCGCGCAACAACGCGGTCGCGGAGTCCACCGCCTCGGCCAGCCGCCGCCACTGCACGTCGCGTTCCCGCACCAGATCCGACTGGGCGGCGAGCTGCCGGGTCTTCACCCACAGCTCGACGAAGACCGACACCTTCGCCCGCAGCACCCACGGATCGAACGGCTTGGTCAGGTAGTCGACCGCGCCGACCTGATAACCGCGCAGCGCGAGCTGGGCGTCCTTGTCCGCAGCGGTGAGGAAGATGATCGGTACGTGCCGGGTCCGCTCCCGCCGCTTGATGTGGGTGGCCGTCTCGAAGCCGTCCATGTCCGGCATCTGGGCGTCCAGCAGGATCACCGCGAAGTCGTCCACCAGCAACTGCTTGAGCGCGGCCTCACCGCTCTCCACCGCGACCGACTGCACCGGCAGCCCCTGGAGGATCGCCTCCAGGGCCATCAGGTTCTCCCGCCGGTCGTCCACCAGCAGCGCCTTGGCCGTCTGCGTCACGCGTTCTCCTCGCCTCTGCTGCGGCCGATCCAGGACGCCATCAGCCCGATCAGCTCGTCCAGGTCCACCGGCTTGGTGATGTAGTCGCTGCCCCCGGCCGCCAGCGCAGACTCCCGGTCACCGGGCATCGCCTTGGCGGTCAGGAACACGATCGGCAGGTCCGCGAAACGGTGGTTGCGGCGGATCTGCGCGGTCGTCTCGTAACCGTCCTGGTCGGGCATCATGGCGTCCATCAGCACGATGTCCACCTCCGGATGCTCGGCGAGCTGGCGCACGCCGTCCACGCCGTTGTCCGAGTACAACACGGTCATCCCGTGCAGTTCCAACGCCGAGGTCAGCGCGAACACGTTCCGCACGTCGTCGTCGATGATCAGCACGGTCACGCCGTCCAGCCGGCGGGTGGCCGGCGTCTCCTGCGGCTGCGGCAACTCCATCGGCATCAGCAGCGACGACGGCAGGCCCGCGCGACTCGGCGACGGCGGCGCCGGCGCCACCACCGCGTCCGGCGCCAGCACATCGGGTACGAAGAGGGTGAACGTCGAGCCCTGCCCGGGGGCGGACGCCACCGTGATCGTGCCGCCGAGCAGGCGGGCCAGGTCCCGGCTGATCGACAGGCCCAGGCCGGTGCCGCCGTAGCGCCGGCTGGTCGTGCCGTCCGCCTGCTGGAACGCCTCGAAGATCAGCGACAGCTTGTCGTCCGAGACGCCGATCCCGGTGTCGATCACGGTGAACGCGATCACCCGCTGGGCGTTTGTCAACGCCGGCACGTCGAAGACCGCGTTCTCGGCGGCCGGCCCGATGCGCAACGTCACCGCGCCGTTGTCGGTGAACTTCACCGCGTTGGAGAGCAGGTTGCGCAGGATCTGCTGCAACCGCTGGGCATCCGTGACCAGCGCCGCCGGCAGCTCCCGGCTCACCCGGACCTGGAAGTCCAGGCCCTTCTCCTCGGCCTGCGGCGCGAACGCCTGCTCGACATAGCCGCGGATCTCGGCGAAGGGGACCTCGGTGGGTTCCACGTCCATCCGGCCCGCCTCGATCTTCGACAGGTCGAGGATGTCGTCGATGAGCGAGAGCAGGTCCGAGCCGGCGCTGTGGATGGTCCGGGCGAACTCGATCTGCTTCGCGCTCAGGTTCTGCTCCGGGTTCTCGGCGAGCAGCCGCGCCAGCAGCAGCAGCGAGTTCAGCGGCGTACGCAGCTCGTGGCTCATGTTCGCCAGGAACTCCGACTTGTACGCCGACGCCCGGGTGAGCTGCTGTGCCTTCTCCTCCAGGCCGAGCCGGGCCAGCTCGATCTCCCGGTTCTGCGTCTCGATGTTCGCCTTCTGCTCCGAGAGCAGCTTCGCCTTGTCCTCCAGCTCGGCGTTGGTGCGCTGCAACTCCGCCGACTGGTCCTGCATCTCGTGCGCCAGCCGCTGCGACTGTGCCAGCAGCTCCTCCGTACGCCGGTTGGCCTGGATGGTGTTGACCGCGACGCCGATGGTCAGCACCAGCCGCTCCAGGAACGCCAGGTGCAGCTCGGAGAAGGTGGTCACGCCGGCGAACTCGATCACGCCGAGCAGCTCCCCCTCGAACAGCACCGGGAGCACCACCAGATCGGCCGGGGGCGTGTCGGCCAGCCCGGACCGGACCACCAACCGCCCGTCCGGCTGCGCCTTGACCCGGATCGTCCGGCGGGACAGCGCGGCCTGCCCGACCAGCCCCTCGCCGGGACCGAACGTCACGTCGTGCCCCCGGGCGACGTAGCCGTAGGAGGCGGTGAGCCGCAGCCGCATGCTGCCCTCGGAGCTGTCCGCCAGGAAGAACGCGCCGAGCTGCGCGTCGACGAGCGGAGTCACCTCCATCATGATCATGCGGCAGACCTCGCCCAGGTCTCGCTGGCCCTGGAGCAGGCCGCCGATGCGGGCCAGGTTGGAGTCGAGCCAGCCCTGCTCGGCGTTCTTCTTGGTCGTCTCCCGGAGGGTGACGATCATCTGGTTGATGTTGTCCTTCAGCTCGGCGACCTCGCCCTGCGCCTTCACGTTGATCCGCTGGGTGAGGTCGCCGCGGGTCACCGAGGTGGAGACCTGCGCGATGGCGCGCAACTGCGTGGTAAGCGTCGAGGCGAGCTGGTTGACGTTCTCGGTGAGGTCGCGCCAGGTGCCGGAGACGCCCTTCACCTGGGCCTGGCCGCCCAGCTTGCCCTCGGTGCCCACCTCACGGGCCACCCGGGTCACCTCGTCGGCGAACGACGACAACTGATCCACCATGGTGTTCACGGTGTTCTTCAGCTCCAGGATCTCGCCCTGCGCGTCCACCGTGATCTTCTGGCCCAGGTCGCCGCGCGCCACCGCGGTCGTGACCGACGCGATGTTGCGGACCTGGCTGGTCAGGTTCGAGCCCATCGAGTTCACGTTGTCGGTCAGGTCCCGCCACGTGCCGGAGACGCCCTTCACCTGGGCCTGACCGCCGAGCTTGCCCTCGGTGCCCACCTCACGGGCCACCCGGGTCACCTCGTCGGCGAACGACGACAACTGATCCACCATCGTGTTGACCGTCGACTTCAGCTCCAGGATCTCACCCTGCGCGTCCACCGTGATCTTCTGCGACAGGTCACCCTTCGCCACCGCCGTCGACACCTGGGCGATGTTCCGCACCTGGGCGGTCAGGTTCGACGCCATCGAGTTCACGTTGTCGGTCAGATCTCGCCAGGTGCCGGCCACGCCGCGCACCTGCGCCTGCCCGCCGAGCTTGCCCTCGGTGCCCACCTCACGGGCCACCCGGGTCACCTCGTCGGCGAACGACGACAACTGATCCACCATCGTGTTCACCGTCGACTTCAGCTCCAGGATCTCACCCCGGGCGTCCACCGTGATCTTCTGCGACAGGTCACCCCGGGCGACCGCCGTGGTCACCGACGCGATGTTGCGGACCTGACTGGTCAGGTTCGACGCCATCGAGTTCACGTTGTCGGTCAGGTCCCGCCACGTGCCGGAGACCCCCTTCACCTGCGCCTGCCCGCCGAGCTTGCCCTCGGTGCCCACCTCACGGGCCACCCGGGTCACCTCGTCGGCGAACGACGACAACTGATCCACCATCGTGTTCACCGTCGACTTCAGCTCCAGGATCTCACCCTGCGCGTCCACCGTGATCTTCTGCGACAGGTCACCCTTCGCCACCGCCGTCGACACCTGCGAGATGTTGCGGACCTGGCTGGTCAGGTTGCCGGCGAGCTGGTTGACGTTCTCGGTGAGGTCGCGCCAGGTGCCGGAGACGCCGCGCACCTGCGCCTGGCCGCCCAGCTTCCCCTCGATGCCCACCTCACGGGCCACCCGGGTCACCTCGTCGGCGAACGACGACAACTGATCCACCATCGTGTTGACGGTGTCCTTCAGCTCCAGGATCTCGCCCTGCGCGGCCACCGTGATCTTCTGGCTCAGGTCGCCCTTCGCCACCGCGGTGGACACCTGGGCGATGTTGCGGACCTGGCTGGTCAGGTTCGACGCCATCGAGTTGACGTTGTCGGTCAGGTCCTTCCAGGTGCCGGCCACGCCCGGCACCTGCGCCTGACCGCCCAGCTTGCCCTCGGTGCCCACCTCACGGGCCACCCGCGTCACCTGCTCGGCGAACAGCCGCAGCGTGTCGGTGAGCGAGTTCATCGTGTCGGCCAGCTCGGCCACCTCGCCGCGCGCCCCGACGGTGATCTTCTGCGACAGGTCGCCCTTCGCCACCGCGGTCGCCACCTGGGAGATCGACCGCACCTGACCGGTCAGGTTCGACGCCATGGTGTTCACCGAGTCGGTGAGGTCCTTCCAGGTGCCGGCCGCGCCCCGCACGTCGGCCTGGCCGCCCAACTTGCCCTCGGTGCCCACCTCACGGGCCACCCGCGTCACCTCGTCGGCGAACGACGAGAGCTGGTCGACCATGGTGTTCACGGTCCGGCCGATGCGCAGGTACTCACCGCGCAGCGGACGCCCGTCGATCTCCAACGCCATGTGCTGCGACAGGTCGCCGTCGGCCACCGCCACGATCACCCGGGCGATCTCGGTGGTCGGCCGGCCCAGGTCGTCGATCAGCGAGTTGACCGCCCGCTGCCCCTCCGCCCAGGAACCCTCCAGACCCTCGTCGTCGAGGCGCTCGGTGAGCCGCCCGTCCCGCCCGACGATCCGGCTGATCCGGCGCAGGTCCAGGTGCTGCCGCTCCTGCAGCGACACCACGTCGTTGAAGGCGTCGGCCACCTCGCCGGGCAGGCCCGCCCGTCGCGGCAGGCGCACCCGCAGGTCGCCGCGGGCCACCCGGGCAAGCGCCTCGACCAGTTCGCCGAGGAGCACCTCGTGGTCGGACGCGGACTGGTCCGCGGTCACCGACTGTTTCGCCGTGGTCATCATTCCTCGCTCAGCTCGGGGCCCACCGGCTCGTGCCGACACGCGGCCATCCCATCATTGTGCCGCGCCATCCGTCGAGGTCACCGGCGGCTGATGGCGCGTCACGCGCGGTATCCGCCCAGTTCGCCGGTTCGGCGGGGAGCTTGGCACCCGGGGTGGCGGCGGTGGAGGATACAAAGGTGTCAGCGGAGGAGGAGGCGACCCACGGCGGCGGCGCGGGCGAGCACGTCCGACGGGTCCGTCTCCCCGCCGACCGGCGCACCCCGGCCGCGGCGCGGGCACTGGTGCGCGCCATGCTCCTCGAAACCGGCCTGCCCGAGCTGCTCAACGAGGCGCTGCTGCTCACCACCGAGCTGACCACCAACGCGGTCGAGCACGCGCGCACCGAACTGGACATCGAGGTCGAGGCCGACCCCGCCGGGTTCACCGTCACCGTCACCGACTTCGCCTCCGGCCCGGTCGACGAACTCGTCGTCGGAGTGCGCAACACCACCTCCGACATCACCGAGGTGGCCGCGCGCGGACGCGGCCTGTTGCTGGTCGACCACTTCGCCAGCCGGTGGGGCACCACCTACCTGCCCACCGGCAAGGGGGTCTGGTTCCGCCTCGACCGTCCCGGTCTGCGCGGTTCCACCCGGCCGCCCGCCGCGCCGGCCCGGGCCGCGGCGCAGCGCCCGGACGACGGCACCCCGAGCGCCGCCGCCATGAGCGAGCTGATGCAGACCACCCCCGACCCGTACGCCGACGACCCGCTGGCGGAGTTCGCCGCCGGGCTGCTCACCCGGGTGGCCGAGATGGTCGGGGCCGCCGGCGGCACGGTCCGGCTGGACCGCGGTGACGGGCAGGGCACCCAGGTGTTCGCCCGCCACGGCCGGCCACCCCGCGACGACAACGAGCTGCTGCGCGTCCCGCTCGCCGTGCACCGCCCGTACGCCGGCGAGCTGGAGTTGGACGCGGCACCCTCGACGTACGCCCGGCCGCTCGCCGTGCTCGCCGCCGAGCGGCTCTCGCTGCACCTGGAGAACGACCGGCTGCGCCGGGCCGACGTACGCCGGTCCGCCTGGCTGACCTTCCTCGCCGAGGCGAGCGAGTTGCTCGCCCAGTCGCTCGACGTCGAGCTGACGATGGCGCTCATCCCGCAGCTCGTGGTGCCCCGGCTGGGCCAGTGGTGCGCGGTGCACACCACCGACGAGTGGGGGCGGCTGCGCCTCGCCGCGTCCAGCCATGCCGACGAGACGATGCTGCCCCACCTGCACCGGGTGCTGGCCGAGACCGGCCCGGACTCGCTCCAGTCCCGGTTGCGCGAGGCGTCCCGCAGCCTGACCCAGATGCCGCTGGGCGGGCCGATGGAGGGCTTCGCCGTGCCGTTGATCGCCCGCGGGCAGCGGCTCGGCACCCTGGCCGTGGGCCGGCACCAGCGGCACCGCCACGACCCGGACGAGGTGGCGGTGCTGGAGGACGTGGCCCGGCGGGCCGCGCTCGCCATCGAGAACGCCCGCATCCACGCCGAGCGCCGCCGGGTCGCGCAGACCCTCCAGCAGTCGCTGCTGCCGCCGGTGCTGCCGGTGGTCGAGGGCATCGGCCTCGCCGCCGAGTACGTCCCGACCGGCGACGACGCCGAGGTCGGCGGCGACTTCTACGACGTGGTGCCGTTGCCGGACGGTCGCTGGCTGGTGGTGGTCGGTGACGTCTCCGGCAAGGGTGTGCAGGCGGCCGCCGTGACCGGCCTGGTCCGGGACGTGATCCGGGTGCTGGTGGGCGACGGCAAGCCGCTGCCGGAGGTGCTCGGTCGGCTCAACGAGACGCTCGTCGAGCGCGGCGGGGGGCGCTACTGCACGCTGGCGTTGGCCGCGGTCGCGCCGGGCGACGGGGATCAGCTCGACGTCGCCCTGCACCTGGCCGGCCACGACCGCCCGGTGCTGCTGCACGGCGGCGGCGGTGCGACGTTCGTCGGCACCGGCGGCACCGCGCTCGGCCTGCTCGACGCCATCACCACCCCGACCGCGGAACTGGCGCTCAAGCCCGGCGACGCCTTGATCTTCTACACCGACGGGGTGACCGAGCGGCGGCGCGGCCGGGAGCTGTTCGGCACCGAGCGGCTCCGCGAGTCGGCGGCCCCGCTGGCCGGCTACTCGGCGGACGTGGTCGCCGCGCGCCTGCGCGCCGCCACCATCGCGTTCTCCGCCGAACCCCCACGCGACGACATCGCCGTCCTGGTCCTCCGCAACGACATCCTCTGACGCGGCCCCCGACCAGCGGTGCGCTGCGCGAGTCGGCCGCGTCGCTGGCCGGTGTGGTCGCCGCGCGGCTGCGCGCCGCATGCCCTGGCACCGCCGCAGCGGCCCCGGGCAGAGACCACCGACAACGCGCGCCGCGCCGGCAGTCGGCCGGGTCAGAGGCCGCCGGGAAGGCGGCCCGGGGCCAGGCGGTGGTGCGGATCCAGGTGGGCCTTGGCGCTGCGCAGGCGCGGCAGGGTGGGCAGCTCGCCCCAGAGGTCGACGACGCGACGCACCGGCGCGGGCGCCGCCACCACCACGCACCGCCCCTGCCGGGCGATCAGCACGCTGCGGACCGCGCTCAGGATCGACGCGACCCGCTCCGGCGACAGCGCGCCGGGCAGGGCGGCGTACGCCGTGCCGACGCCGGCCGAGCCGCGCACCGGCACCGGGGCGCCGGCGGCGTCGCGCAGCGCGTAGACCGCGGCGTGCAGGTCGCCGGCCGGCACCTCGATGCGCAGGGCGGTGTCGCCCGGGGCGAACGGGTAGCGCCCCCACCACTCGGGCGCGTGGTGGTTTACCACGGCCTCCGCGCCGAGCACGGCGGCCAGCCGCTCGACCCGCTCGACCACGTCGGCCGGGCCGCCCTCCAGCAGCACCACCAGGCTGCCCGCCGCCGGCCGCCCGGTCACCGCCGGGTGGTCGGGGCGGCCGGCCACCGAGGGATGGCTCGCCGGGATCCGGCGGCGGGGCAGCGGCACCGGCACCGGCAGGTCCAGCTCGACCGCGGCCGGGGCGACCTCGGCGGCGAGCACCGCGCGGACCAGGTCGTGCACCTCCAGCGGGGTCCAGACCGGGCGGGACACCCAGACCCGGCTCGCCGGCACGGCGTGCACCCGCATGGTCGCCGAGACCAGCACGCCCAGCCCGCCCTGCGAGCCGCAGAGCAGCCGCGCCACGTCCAGGCCCGGCAGCTCGCCGCGCCCCAGGACCGCGTCACCGCCCCTCTCGACACGCGGGACCGCACCGGCCGGGGCCGCCGCACCGAACCGGGCGGTGCCGGACTCGCCGACGCTGACCAACTCGCCGTCGGCGTCGAGGTAGCGCACGCCGACCAACTGGGCACACGGGCTGCCGTGCCGGTGACGCAGCGGGCCGGCCTCGTCGGCAGCGAGCACGCCGCCCAGCGTCGCGCCCGGGGAGGGCGCGTCGACCGGGAGCCGCCGACCGGTGCGGCCCAATGTGGCCTGGACCGCGCGCAGCGGCGTGCCGGCGCCGATCTCGGCCACCGAGGCGCCCCGCGGCTCGTGCCAGACCCCGGCCAGCCGGCCGGTGTCCAGCAGGATGTCGACGCCGACCGGGGCCGCCCCCCAGTCGATCTTCGTGCCGGCGCCGCGCGGCACCACGGTCAGGTCGTGCGCGGCAGCCAGCCGCAGCACCTCGGCGGCGGCGCGCGGGCCGCCCGGCACGGCCACAAACCGGGCGGTGCGGCCGGCCACCTCGTCGGCCGGGCCGGCGAGGCGGGCGAACGGCGGACCACAGATCTCGGTCAGCCTGCGGGTGATCTCGAGGGCGCCGGGTCGGTCGGTGGAACGCGCTGCAGCCGCCATGGCGGTCATCGTACACATGTTCGAAAACGCTGGCGTCGGGTTGCCGGATTCGCACGGCGCGGACGCCCGGCGGTGGCCGGACGACCGGTAACGTGGCGCCGTGACCACGACCCCACAGCCCACGGCGAAGCGCGTCCCGGCCGAGCGGATCCACCACGGAGACACCGTCGTCGACGAGTACGCCTGGCTCGCCACCAAGGACGACCCGGAGACGATCGCCTACCTGGAGGCCGAGAACGCCTACACCGAGGCGCGCACCGCGCACCTGGACGGGCTGCGGGCCGAGCTGTTCGAGGAGACCCGCCGGCGCACCCAGGAGACCGACCTGTCGGTGCCGACCCGCAAGGGCGACCACTGGTACTACACCCGCACGGTCGAGGGGCAGCAGTACGGCGTGCAGTGCCGACGCACCGTCCGCCCCGGCGAGACCACGCCCCCGGTCAGCGCGGACGGCGCCCCGCTCGACGGCGAGGAGGTGCTGCTGGACGGCAACCAACTCGTTGAGGGGCACGACTTCCTCTCCCTCGGCGCGTTCGACGTGAGCCCGGACGGCCGCTGGCTGGCCTACTCCACCGACTTCTCCGGCGACGAGCGGTTCACGCTGCGGATCAAGGATCTGTCCACCGGCGAGCTGCTGCCCGACGAGGTGCCCGACACGTTCTACGGCACGGCGTGGTCCGGCGACGCCTCCACGCTCTTCTACGTCACGGTGGACGACGCGTGGCGGCCGAACCGGGTGTGGCGGCACACCGTCGGCACCCCGTCGAGCGAGGACGTGGTGGTCCACCAGGAGGATGACGAGCGCTTCTGGGTGGGCGTCGAGCTGACCCGCTCCGAGCGCTTCGTGGTGATCGACATCCACAGCAAGATCACCAGTGAGGTACGGGTGATTCCGGCGTCCAACCCCAGCGGCGAGCCGGCAGTCGTCGCGCCGCGCCGGCAGGGCGTCGAATACGCGGTCGAGCACCACGGCCACCGCTTCCTGATCCTGCACAACGACGGCGCGGAGGACTTCGCGCTGGCGTACACCTCGGCGGACGCGCCGGGCGACTGGACGCCGCTGATCCCGCACACCCCGGGCACCCGGCTGGAGGCGGTCGACGCGTTCGAGAATTACCTGGTGGTGTCGCTGCGCGGCAACGGGCTCACCGGCCTGCGGGTGCTGCCCATCGGCAGCGACGACAGCTGGGACATCGACTTCCCGGAGCCGATCTACAGCGTCGGGCTGGACGCCAACCCGGAATACCGCACCGGCGCGGTCCGGCTGCGCTACACCTCCCTGGTCACCCCCGACTCGGTCTACGACTACGACCTGACCACCCGTGAGCTGACGTTGCTCCGGCAGAAGCCGGTGCGGCCCGGCCCGGACGGGCGGGCCTACGACCCGGCCGACTACGAGCAGCACCGGGACTGGGCACTGGCCGACGACGGCACCCGGGTGCCGATCTCCCTGGTCTGCCGCCGGGACACCCCGCGCGACGGCTCCGCGCCCGCGGTCATCTACGGCTACGGCTCGTACGAGGCCAGCATGGACCCGTGGTTCTCGATCGCCCGGCTGAGCCTGCTCGACCGTGGCGTCATCTTCGCCGTCGCGCACATCCGCGGCGGCGGCGAGCTGGGCCGGCGCTGGTACGACGAGGGCAAGATGCTGGCCAAGAAGAACACGTTCACCGACTTCGTGGCATGCGCCCGGCACCTGGTCAAGGCTGGCTGGACGGCGAGCGACCGGCTGGTCGCCCGGGGCGCGTCGGCCGGCGGCCTGCTGATGGGCGCGGTGGCCAACCTCGCGCCGGACGCGTTCGCCGGGATCGTCGCGCAGGTGCCGTTCGTGGACGCGCTCACCTCGATCCTCGACCCGTCGCTGCCGCTGACGGTCACCGAGTGGGAGGAGTGGGGCAACCCGCTGGACGACCCCGAGGTCTACGCGTACATGAAGTCGTACACCCCGTACGAGAACGTGACCGCCGCCGACTACCCGGCGATCCTGGCGGTGACCAGCCTCAACGACACCCGGGTGCTCTACCACGAGCCGGCCAAGTGGATCGCCCGGCTGCGCGCGGTCGCCCCGCAGGGCGACTACCTGCTCAAGACCGAGATGGGCGCCGGCCACGGCGGGCCCAGCGGCCGGTACGACGCCTGGCGCGAGGAGGCGTTCGTCAACGCCTGGACGCTGGACCGCCTCGGCCTGGTGTGAGAAGCACGCGCGGGTCGACGTTGCCGCCGCTCACCACCGCGACGGTCCGCCCGGCCGGCAGCTCGTCGCGGTGGAACAGCCGGGCGGCCGTGGCGACCGCGCCGCTCGGCTCGACCACCAGCCGCGCTTCCCGCAGCAGCCGGCCGGCGGCGGACATGATCTCGTCCTCGGTCACCGTCACGATGCCGTCGAGCCGTTCCCGCAGGTGCGCCAGCGTCAACGCGGACAGGTTCGTGCGCAGCCCGTCGGCGCAGGTCCGGTAGGTGCGGTCGACGTCCCACACCACCACCTCGCCGGCGGCGAGCGACTCCGCCGCGTCGGCGGCCAGCGCCGGTTCCACACCGATCACGGCGGCTGACGGGCGCAGCGCCTTGACCGCGGTGGCGACGCCCGCGCCGAGTCCGCCGCCGCCGACCGGCACCAGGACCACGTCCACGTCCGGCAGGTCGGCGACGATCTCCAGCCCGACGGTGCCCTGACCGGCGACGACCGCCGGATGGTCGAACGGCGGCACCAGCGCCGCGCCGGTCTCCGCCGCGATCCGCTCCGCCTCGGCGAGCCGGCGGGCCGGCGGCACCAGCCGTACGTCCGCGCCGAGCGCCCGCATCCGGGCCACCTTGACCTCGGGCGCGCCCGCGGGCACCACCACGGTGCAGGGCACCCCGAACGCGCGGGCCGCGTACGCGAGCGCCTGACCGTGGTTGCCGGACGAATGGGTGACCACCCCTCGGGACCGGCTGGCCGGGTCGAGCCGGGCCACCGCGTGGGTGGCGCCGCGCAGCTTGAACGACCCCACCGGTTGCAGGCTCTCCGGCTTGAGCCAGAGATCGTCGTCCCAGGCCGTGGACAGCAGCGGGGTCCGCAGCGCGGTGCCCGCCACGTCGTCGGCGGCGGCCCGGACGTCGGCGATCGAGATCAGCTCCATCGCACCATCGTGCCTCGCACCCGGACTGGCCGGGCGAGCAAAAAGCCGCCGGCTCAGGTCACGCGCAGCTCCTCCACCGAGGTCGCGGAGCGCAGCAGGAGCAGGCCGGCCCCGACCGTGAGCAGCACCGCCGCCAGCCCACCCGCCGCGAACCAGGCCAACTGCTCCCACGGTACGTCCGGGGTGACGGTCACCTTCGGCACCCACTCGGTGGGCGGCTCGGTGCCGTTCGCGCCGCACCCCTGCGGACCGGGCTCGCAGATGCGCTGCTCGAAGCCGCCGCCGCTGGGTGCGGGCAGCAGGCCGGCGACCAGCAGGTAACCGACGGTCAGGGCGAGCCCGATCGCCGGCACGGCCGGGGCCAGCGCCGCCCAGAGCAGCGACCGGCCGATGGTGGCCCGGGGCACCCCGGTCGCCACCTGCGCCGCGTACGCCCGGCGCCGGCTGGTGATGCCCTCGGCCACCGCCACCAGCAACCCACCGCCGGCGATCACCATCGCCACCACGACCGCCAGGTCGACCAGGTCCATCGCGCGGAGATAGAAGTCCGGGTCGGACAGGCCACCGCCGGTGCGGCGGGTCAGCTCGGCCTCGGCCTGGAAGTCGGCCCGCACGCCGGCCGCCCCGGCACCGAAGATCAGCGCGGCCAGCAGCGCGGCGAACGTGCGGCTGCCGGCCCACGGGTCGGCGGTGAGCCGGCGCGCGGCGAGCAGCGCGGCCGGGCCGCGCCCGTGGCGGTGCAGCACCCGCCCGCTGGTGTACGAGATCCAGCCGGTGCCGGCGACCACGCCGATCATGGCGGTCAGCCCGCCCAGGGCCAGCAGCAGCGGCACGATCGAGTCGGGCATCACCACGTCGCGCCGCTCGTACCACAGGACGATCGGACGGATCACGGCGAACAGCCCCAGCGCGACCAGGATGAGCAGCCCCGGCCACGGCCAGGGCGCCCGGGTGCGGACCCGGCGCACGACGCCGAACGGGGTGGTGGTGACCCGGCGCAGCAGCAGCGCGCTGACCAGCGCGGCGACCAGGGGCAGGCCGACCACGACGGCGGCCAGGGCCGCCGGGGCCGGATGCACGTCGGTGGGCAGCGGGAGCCGGCCGGCGGCGTCGGGCCGGTGCAGCAGCCGGCGGCCGACTTCGAACACGGTCAGGCCGGCGCCGGCGCCGAGCAGGCTCGCCACGCCGGTTTCGGCGACCGCGAGGCGGGTGACCTGACCGGGGGTGGCCCCGGCCAGCCGCAGCGCGGCCAGCCGCCGGTCGCGCCCCGGCGCGCCGAGGCGGGCGCACTGCCCGGCCAGCCCGAGCACCGGCACGCAGAGCAGCAGCAGCGCGAACGCGACGCCGGGGCGCAGGCCGGGCTCGCGCAGCAGCGCGTTGGTGTATTGACCCGACTGCGTCCACTGGCTTCCCGGCGGCTTCGCGACCGCCAGCACGGTCAGCGCGGCCAGCCCGGTCAGCGTCGCCAGCGCGGCGCTCAGCGCGGTCAGCGCCACCCGCGCGGCGTCGGTGCGGGTGCCGGCCAGCGCGAGCCGCAGCAGCGTGCCCGGCCTCACCGCGAGCCGCCCGGCAGCGCCGGGTCGAGGCCCAGCCCGGTGTGGTCGACCATGCCGTCGCGCAGGCTCACCTCACGGTCCGCGTAAGCGGCGATCCGCGGCTCGTGGGTGACCAGCACGACTGTGGTGCGCTGCTCCCGGGTCAGCCGGACCAGTTGGGTGAGCACCTGCTCGCCGGCGAGCGTGTCGAGCGCGCCGGTGGGCTCGTCGGCGAAGAGCACCCGCGGCTCGGTGACCAGGGCCCGGGACAGCGCGCAGCGCTGCTGCTGCCCGCCGGACATCTCACCCGGCCGGGCGTCGGCGACCTCGGCCACCCCGAGCCGCTCCAGCCAGGTGAGCGCCGCCGTCCGTGCCGCTCGCCGCCCCGTGCCGGCGAGGAGCAACGGAAGGGCGACGTTCTCCGCCGCGGTCAGCTCGGCGACGAGCTGACCGAACTGGAACAGCACCCCGAACTCGGTGCGGCGCAGCCGGGAGCGGGCCGCCTCCGACCACTCGTCGATCCGCTCGCCGCGCCAGGTGACCTGGCCCGCGTCGGGGCGCAGGATGCCGGCCAGGCAGTGCAGCAGCGTCGACTTGCCGCAACCGCTCGGGCCGGTGACGGCGAGGATCTCCCCCTCGGCCACGTCGAGCGTCACGCCGCGCAGCGCCGGTGTCGGGCCGTACGCCCGCACCACGCCGCGCGCCTGTAGGAACGTCACGAGTGCACCTCCCGGTGCCAGTCGGCGACCCGGTCGAGGGTGGTGTGCAGCCACCGGAGATCGGCGTCGAGGTGGGCGATGGCGAAGTCGGCGGCGACCACCTCGTCGAGGTGGGCGCCGGGGGCGGTCTTGACGGCGGTCAGCTCGCGTAGGCGTTCGGTGTGCGCCCGGCGCTGGGCGACGAGGTAGGCGCGGGCCTGGTCGGCGTCGGCCACCAGCAGCGCGACCACAACTTTGGCGAAGAGCGTGCTGGCCACGAACGGCATCGGGGGCTCCACGGCGGCCAGCCACTCGTCGAGCGCGACCCGCCCGTCGTCGGTGAGCGCGTAGGCGGTGCGGTCCGGCCCGCCCTCGCGAGTGGGCCCGGCCGGGCTCACCAGGCCGTCGCGGTGCAACCGGGACAGCGTCGCGTAGACCTGCCCGAAGGCGAGCGGCCGGGCGCGGGGCAGCCGCTCGTCGTGGGCGCGCTTCAGCTCGTAACCGTGGCGCGGCCCGCCGGCGAGCAGCCCGAGCAGGACGTGCTGGGTGGACACGGCCCCACTATTCGCTGAGCGAATAGTGGTGTCAAGAGCGACCCCAGGCCGGTTCGCGCCCAGCCGTGCACGGTGAGGTCGATCAGGCCCATCGACCCGACCGTCTCCTGCGGCAGCCCCATGCCCGGCGAGTCGCCCTCCAGCGCCGCTGGGTGGAGCACTACTGGCTGATCGACTGGGACCTGACCGAACCGTTCGACCAGCGGGTCGTGCCGCATCCGTCAGTCAACGTGGTGTTCCGGGCGCCGGGCGGGTCAGCGGCGTGCAGTTCCGCCCCGGCGGCTTCCGCCCGTTCTGGCGCGAGGCCGTCGCGTTGGTCCAGGAGATCCGCGCCGACCGGAGCGTGCTGCGGGTGGACGAGGTCGCCCGACGGCACGGCGTCTCCACCCGCCGGCTCCAGCGGCTCTTCCTCGACCACGTCGGCGTCGGTCCGAAGTGGGTGATCCGGCGCTACCGGCTCCAGGAGGCGATCGAGCAGGCCGCCGCCGGGCCGCTGGACTGGTCGCGGGTCACCGCCGATCTGGGGTACGCCGACCAGGCGCACCTGGTCCGCGAGTTCACCGCCGTCACCGGCGTCCCGCCCGCCGCGTACGCCCGCTCGCTGGCCCCCTCCCGCGGTGCCTGACCCGCCGGACGGGCCGGACGGTCGGCGGACCAGGCGAGACGGTTGCTCTCCGTCACGACGGCCGAGGCTGCCGAGGTCGGCCCGCGCCGCCTTTGCTCTGCAGCCACGGGCGCAGCACGCACGCAAGGTGACGATGGTGAGCTGAGCGCCGCCGACCCATCGCGCCTGTCACCCCTGCTCATGGCGATGCTGCGCCAATGGCTGCAGAGCAAAGGCACCGACGGGCCATATCGCCGCCCGAGCCGCCCGGACACGCCGAGTGACAACGCTACTGAATGCGAAGGGTGACCGTCAGCGGCGGCGGACGGCGACCACGGCGACGTCGTCGTGGATCTCCGGCGGGGCCAGCTCGATCAGCAGGCGCTGACAGAACTGGTCGAGGTCGTCGTCCACCCGGGCGGCCACCACGCCCAGCGCCGCCATGCCGTCGTCGATGGTGGCGTCCCGCCGCTCGATCAGCCCGTCGGTGTAGAGCACGAGCGTGGCCCCGGCCGGGAGCATGAACTCCAGATCGGGCGGGCGGGGCGCGCGCACGCCGAGCAACGGCCCGGACTGCGACACGAACTCGACCCGCCCGTCCCGGCTCAGCAACGCCGGCAGGTGCCCGGCGCTGGCCAACCGGATCAGCCCGCTGCCCGGATGCAGCAGCAACACGCAGATGGTGGCCAGCTCGTTCGGCAGCAGCGTACGCATCAGCTCGTTGACCCGGTCCAGGATCACGCCCGGCTGGTGCCCCTCCACCGCGTACGCCCGCACCGCGTGCCGCAGCTCCGCCATCACCGTTGCGGCGTGCAACGAGTGGCCGGCCACGTCGCCGATCGCCACCAGCAGGTGCCCGTCGAGCATCACCAGCTCGTAGAAGTCGCCACCCACCTCGGTCTGCGCGCTCGCCGGCTCGTAGCGGACGGCCAGGTCCAGGCCGGCGACCTCGGGCAGCCGCCGGGGCAGCAGGCTGCGCTGGAGCGTCACGGCGATCCGGTGCTCCTCGTCGAAGGAGCGCTGCGCCTCCACCGCCGACGCCACGGCCTGGGCGAGCTGCACCAGCACCGGCGTCCGCACGGTCTGGGTCGACGTGGGCACCACCACGTAGAGCGGGGCCCGGTCCTCCCGCAGCCGGGTCGCGGCCACGGTCACGGTGTCACCGGCCGGCCACTCGGTCAACGGCCAGTTACCCGGCTGGTCCACCCACACCCGGGTGCCGATCGGCACCCCGGTGTCGTCCACCACCCACGGCACGATCCCGGCCGGCGTGTGCGGGTCGGCGGCCACCCCGGCCAGGCAGTCACCGTCGAACGTCTCGGCGACCACCGCCGCCGGCGATCGGAACACCCGCGCGGCGCCGGACGCGGCGGCCTCCAGCAGCCGGACGAAGTTCGGCGCCGCGTGCATCTCCACGGTGGCGTCGGCCAGCGCGGCCAGGCGCTCGGCGAGCTGTTCGGCCCGCCGCCGGGCCCGGTAGTAGCGCAGCACCGCGTGCGCGGTGGCGACCAGTTCCTCCGGCTCGATCGGCTCGGTCAGGTAGGCGTCCGCGCCCCGGGTGAGCCCCTGCGCCCGGTCCACCACGTCCACCGCGTGGGCGGAGACGTGGACGACCGGAGTTGACGGGTGCGCCTCCTTGATCCGCTCGCACACCTCGAAACCGCTCATGTCCGGCAGCCGCACGTCGAGCACCACCAGGTCGACCGCCTCCCGGGCCACCCGATCCAACGCCGCCGTGCCGTTCTCGGCCTCGACGGTCGTGAACCCGGCCCGGGAGAGCCAGTTCACCAGCAGGTAGCGCTTCGGGCCGCTGTCGTCGACCACCAGCACCGTCGCCGGTCCGCCGTCCACGTCACGCTCCGCCCACGGGCAGCACCACGGTGAACGTGCTGCCCCGGCCCGGCGCGCTGGTCAGCTCCAGCGTCCCGCCGAGCAGCGCGACCAACCTCCGGGCGTACGGCAGGCCGAGGCCGGTGCCGCCGACCCGGGTGGTGCCCGGCACCTGGTAGAACTCCTCGAAGATCCGTTCCTGCAACTCCGGCGGGACGCCCATCCCGGTGTCGGTGACCGAGAGCGACCAGGTCTCGTCGCGCAGCTCGGCGCGCAGCCGCACCTCGCCCCGCTCGGTGAACTTCAGCCCGTTGTGCAGCAGGTTGCGCAGCACCTGGGCGAGCAGCACCTCGTCGGAGCGGAGCGTGGCCGGGGCGGGCGGCTCCTCGACCACCAGCTCCACCTCGGGCCGGGTGGCCAGCGCCCGCAGCGTGCCACGCAGCTGCCCGAACACCGCGCGCAGGTCGACCTCGGACCAGTTCGGTTCGATCCGGCCGGACTCGGCCTTCGCCAGGTCGAGCAGCTCGTTCACCAGGGCCAGCAGGTCACCGGCGGACGAGCGGATCAACCCCACCTGCCGGGCCTGCTCGCTGGTGAGCGGATCGGAGGCGGAGTCGGCCAGTAGCCGCCCCAGGCCGATGATCGCGGTGACCGGGGCGCGCAGCTCGTGGCTGACGTTGGCCAGGAACCGGCTCTTCGACTCGCTGGCGGCGCGCAACTGGGCCGACTTCTCGTCCAGCTCGGCGTAGAGCGCCACCACGCCCCGGTTGGTCTCCTCCAGCTCCTCGGTGAGCTGGTTGTAGAGAGCCATCACGCCCCGGTTGGTCTCCTGCAGCTCGGAGTTGAGCACCGCCAGCTCGTCCCGCTGGGTGCGCACCTCGTCGAGCGCGCCGATGAGCTGGGCGTTCTGCGTGGCCAACTCCTCCAGCGCCGAGGCCGGAGCGTGCTCGGCCAGCTCGTCGCGGAGCTGGGCAGCGCGTTCCGGCGTCAGCTCCTCAGCGTGATCCGGCACTCGTCGGGACATCCTCACGACGGTATCCCCCTCGACCGTGATCACCTGCAACGAGTCGACCAGACGCGCGACCGCGCCGGACTGCGGCTCGTACCGGCCACCGGGGAACGGACGGACCGGCGACAGGTCCACCCGGAGCCGGGCCCTGCGGGCGGCGACGTCCCGGTCCACGGCGAAGCTGACGTCCGCGCCGTCGACCCCGTGCAGCAGCTCCCGGGCCACCTCGCTGAGCGCGGTGGCGAGCCGGACCTGGTCCTGGTGCTCCAGCCCGACCGCCGCGGCGACCTCCCGGCCGCGCTGGCGGACCAGGAAGATGTCCTGCTCGACCCGGAGCGCCAGGTGCAGGAGCACCTCGCTCCGCTCGGTGCGTTCGCTCATGCCGAGCTGGCCGGGCATGCCCTCACGGCCCTCGCTCCGCTCGGTGCGTTCGCTCATGCCGACACCCGGGCGACGAGGACGCAGGCGTCGTCCCGACGGATCCCGGCGTCGCGCAGCAGCGTCGCGGCGGCCAGCAGCGGCGGGCGGCCGACCAACCCGGGATAGTCGTCCAGGTTCCAGCGGTCCACCACGCCGTCACTGTGCATCACCAGCGTCGCGCCGGGCGGGAACGGGTAGTCGTACCCCCGGATGGCCGGACGCTGGTGCCCGGCGATGCCCGGCAGCGAGACCAGCCCGCGCCGCCGCTCGCCGGGGGCCACGATCATCGCGGCGATGTTGCCCAGGCCCGCGTAGCGGAGCTGGCCGACCGTGGGATCCGGCTCGGCCACCGCGAGCGCCGCGCCGCGGGTGTGCGAGATGGCGGCGTGCAGGTGTCGCACCACGACGTCCGGCGGGCCGGCCGGCGCCGAGCGGAACGCGGCGACCGCGGCCCCGGTGGCGGCGGCGGCCAGCGGCCCGTGCCCCAGCCCGTCGCAGACCAGCACCTGCCGGCGTCCGTCCACCATCCGCACCGCGTAGCCGTCGCCGCTGTCCTGCTCACCGGTGATCGGTCGGGCCAGCCCACCGGCCCAATCCGGTGCCGGCGGCGGCCCGTCCCACACCTGCACGGTCAGGACGGTGCCCCGGCCGGGCACGGAGTAGCCGTCGAAGCGGCTCGCCTGCCGGCTGATCGCACCGAGGCCGATGCCGAGCGTGCCGGAGGTGGAGTGGCCGTCGGCCGAGGAGAGCACGAGGTCGGCCATGCCGGGGCCGGCGTCGATGGCCACCAGTTCCACCCCGGCCCGCCCGTCACGGCGCGTCGGGCGCAGCAGCAGGGTGCCCTCGCGGGCGTGCTTGACCAGGTTGCTGGTGATCTCGGCGGTGACGATGGCCAGGTCGGCGACGCGCGGCGCGCCCAGTTCGAGCTGCCGCCCGAGCCGCTCGGCCACCCGGCGTACGCCGCCGGCGGTCGCGCCGTTGTCGACCCGGAACCACACGCCGTGGTCGGGAACCACGTCGGCGATCATCGTGACCACTTGGTGACGGTGATCGCGGTGCCCTCGCCGACGGCGGTCTTGATGTCGAAGTCGTCGACGAGCCGGCGGGCGCCGCTGAGCCCGAGGCCCAGCCCGCCGCCCGTGGTGTAGCCGTCGGTGAGGGCCAGGTCGAGGTCGGCGATGCCCGGCCCCTGGTCGGCGAAGACGATACGGACGCCGCGGCGGCGGCCGTCGGAGACGGTGGCCACCTCGGCGCTGCCCCCACCGCCGTAGATCAGCGTGTTGCGGGCCAGTTCGCTGGCGGCGGTGACCAGCTTGGTCTGGTCGACCAGGGAGAGCCGGGCGGCGACGGCGGCGGTACGCACCAACTGCCGCACCCGCACCACGTCCTCGTCGCTACGGATCGCCTGCGTCGCCGGCGTCCCCAGGTCGACGCCCGTGGTCATGGCGTCGCCGTCGTCTCGGCGTCCTCGTCGTCACCGAGCGCCAGGTCGCCGTCGTCGGCGCGGGACGCCGCGATCAGCTCCATGCCCCGTTCGACGTTGAGCGCGGTGCGGATGCCGTTGAGCGACAGCCCCAGCTCGACCAGGGTGATGGCGACGGCGGGACGCATCCCGACCACCACCGTCTCGGCGTCGAGCACCTTGGAGATGGACGCGATGGTGGAGAGCATCCGGCCGACGAAGGAGTCGACGATGTCCAGCGCGGTGATGTCGATGATCACGCCGTGGCAGCCGGTGGCGACGATCCGCTCGGCCAGGTCCTCCTGGAGCTGGACCGCCGTCTGGTCGGACATGTCGACCTGGATGGAGACCAGCAGGATGTCGCCGATCTTGAGGATCGGCACCCGCTCCATCACGCCTCCCGGCGGCTGCGGCGGGCCGTGGTCTCGACGCCGGTCAGGCGCAGCACGTGGCGCAGCGCGTCGGCCAGGCTCGCCTTGGTGGCGATGTCGCCGAACTCGATGCCCAGCGCGACGATCGTCTGCGCGATCTGGGGCCGGATGCCGGAGATGATGCAGTCGGCGCCCATCAGCCGGGCGGCCACCACGGTCTTCAGGATGTGCTGCGCGACCTGGGTGTCCACCGCCGGCACGCCGGTGATGTCGATGATCGCGTACGGCGAGCCGGTGTCGACGAGCGTCTGGAGCAGGCGCTCCATCACCACCTGGGCGCGGGCCGAGTCGAGCGTCCCGACCAGCGGGACGGCGACCACGCCCTCCCACAGCTTGACCACCGGGGTGGAAAGTTCCAGCAACTGCTCCGCCTGGTCGGCGATCAGGCTCTCCCGGGCGCGGACGAACGTCTCGAAGGTGAACAGGCCCATCTGGTCGATCAGCGCGGAGTAGGCGACGAAGTCGCGCAGGGTGCTCTCGCCCTGCTCCTGCTCCATCAGCTCCAGCAGGGCGTCCTTGAGCGCGAACACGCTGATCGCGGTCTCGGTGGCGCTGAACCCCTGCCGGGCGCGGGTGGTGGAGACCTCGGCGAGCACCGCCCGCAGCTCACCGCCGTGCTCGTCGGCCAGGTCGCCGAGACCCTGCCGGCCGGCGTCGACCAGCGCGCGGTGCAACTCCTGCACCTGGCGGGCCAACTCGGCGCGGCTCAGCCGGCCACGCAGCGAGCCGGCGACGATTCCGATCCAGCGGTCGGTCAACCGATCTGCGTGCTGACTCAGCAGGTCGGCGAGGCGACCCCCCTGCTCCGCGCTCAACGCCATGCTGACCTCCCTGATCTGGACGGGCGGACTCTATCACCGGAGGTCGCGGCACTCCTTGCCCCGGGACAAAGAAATGATCGTCGGCACCTGTGCCGCTCCCGTTCTGCGCGACGCGCCCGTCGTGGGATACCGTTCCTGTCGAACACAGGAGGTCGACGAATGTCCCTGACGGTGCACACGGAACAGCGCGGCGACATGGTCGTGGTGTCGGTCGCGGGCGAGTTGGACATGGCCACCGCACCGCAGCTCCAGGATCAGATCACCGACCTGTTGGACAAGGGGCGCAGCCGCCTCGTCTTCGACCTGGCCGAGGTCTCGTTCTGCGACTCGACCGGGCTGTCGGTGTTCGTCCGCGCCAAGAACAGTTGCGACGAGGCCGGCGGCGTGGTCCGGCTGGCCGCCCCGCAACGCGGCGTGCTGCGCATTCTTGAGGTCAGCGGCCTGGTCGAGGTGCTGCACACCTACCCGACGGTGGACGAGGCCGTCGCGGGCGACCCCACCCCGGCCTCCTCCTGACCCACCTGTTCAGCGCTCGTCCTCGATGTAGCGGGGACGAGCGATCACCATGCCCGCGGTCGTCTGCACGGCGAGCGCCACCAGCAGGAAGCCGATCGGGGCGGTCCAGCCGCCGGTGGCGGAGTAGAGAATGCCGACCAGCAGCGGGCCGAGCGCCGCGATGACGTATCCGGTGCTCTGCGCGAACGCGGAGAGCGCGACGGTCCCCTCGGCGGTGCGGGCGCGCAGCCCGATCGTGGTGAGAATGAGCGGGAACGCGCCCTGGCCGAGCGCCAGCAGCAGCACCCATACCGGCGCCAGCCCGCGTGGCGCGAGCGCCAGACCGAGGTACGCGGCGGCGGAGAACGCGGTCAGCGACAGCACCAGCGGGCGCAGCGTGGCCAGCCGCCCGGCCAGTGCCGGCATCATCAGCGCCACCGGCACGCCCAGCGCGGTCACGCCGGCGAGCAGCAGGCCGGCCGTCTCGGGCCGGTAGCCGGCGTCCCGGAAGAGCTGGGCCAACCAGCCCATGATCGCGTAGCCGCTGAGCGACTGCGCCCCGAAGTAGACCGCCATGGCCCAGCCGAGTCGGGTGCGGGCCGGCCGTACCCGCGCCGGCGCGGCGGGCACCGCGACCGTGGGCACGGCCCGTCGCGCGGTGCGCGCCCGCAGCGCCAGCGGCACCCACGGGATCACCGCCAGCACGGCCAGCCCGGCCCACACCCCGAGCCCGGCCCGCCAGGACCCGAAGGCGTGGGCCACCGGCACGGCGGAGGCCGCGGCCACCGTGGTGCCCACCGTCAGAGCCATCGTGTACGCCCCGGTGACCAGCCCGGTGCGGTGCGGGAAGTGCTGCTTGACCAGCATCGGCAGCAGGATGTTCGCCACCGCGATGCCGGCCAGCGCGAGCGCGCTGGTGAGCACGAAGACGGCCGCCGAGCCGGTGACCGCGCGCAGCACCTGCCCGGCGGTCAGCGCGATCATGGCCAGCACCAGCACCCGGGGCGCCGGCCAGCGGCGGACCAGCCACGGGGTGAGCGCGCCGAGCCCGGCGAACGCGACGGTGGGCAGCGTGGTGACCACGCCGGCCATGGCGCCGGAGAGGCCCAGCCCGAGCCGGATCTCGTCGAGCAGCGCCCCCAGGCTGGTCACCGCGGCCCGCAGGTTCAGTGCGACCAGCAGCATCCCGGCCAGCACCAGCAGTCCGCCCCGCGCCGGCGAGGCGGCCGGGGCCACCGTGACGGCGGGAGGGACGGCGGCGGTCGTCGCCGGGCCCCGGCAGGGGGCGGGTGGCGTGACGTCGGCGGCGGTGGGCGCGGTCGCGGTGGGCGGGGGTGGCGGGGTCATGACCTCGAACCTACAATCATGGGATGAATTTCGGCAGCAGGTGTAACCGGTGACACCCGTCGCGGATTCCGTCGCCGTGCCGCCGCGCGGCCACCGGGTCCGCCAGACGATCGAGCAGCTCCGGGCCCGCATCCTGGGCGGCGAGTGGCCGGTCGGCGGGCGCATCCCCACCGAGCCGCAGCTCGTCGCCGCGCTCGGGGTGGGGCGTAACACCGTCCGCGAGGCGGTCCGCGCGCTGGTGCACGCCGGCGTGCTGGAGTGCCGGCAGGGCTCCGGCACCTACGTGGTGTCGACCGACGAGCTGGCGCCGGTGGTGGCCCGCCGACTCACCGACGACCGGATGGCCGAGGTGATCGAGGTCCGGCGCGCGTTCGAGGTGGAGGCCGCCCGGCTGGCCGCGCTGCGGCGTACCCCTGCCGACCTGGCGGCGCTCGACGGCGCGCTCGACGCCCGGGAGGCCGCGTGGCGCTCCGGCCGGGTCGACGAGTTCGTGGAGGCGGACGCCGCGCTGCACACGGTGGTGGTGGCCGCCGCGCACAACGCCATGCTGGCCGAGCTGTACGCCTCGGTCGGCGCCGCGCTGCGGCACACCGTCGCCCAGGCCATGGGCAACGAGCTGACCGACGAGCGGTACGTCGACCACGGTCGACTGGTTGAGGCGATCCGGGCCGGCGACCCGGAGCGGGCGGCGATCGAGGCCGGTGCGTTTCTCGAGGGGCCGACCGAGGCATAGGTTGTGCCGGACGCAGATTCGGACAGCACGGGAGAGCGGATGCTCAAGGGCTTCAAAGACTTCATCATGCGCGGCAACGTCGTCGACCTGGCGGTCGGCGTCGTCATCGGCGCCGCGTTCACCGGCGTGGTCACCGCCTTCACCGGTTCGTTCCTGAAGCCGATGATCAAGTTGATCAGCGGCGGCAGTGAACTCAAGTCGGGCACCTGGACGATCGGTGACGTGAAGTTCCCCTGGGTGGACTTCGTCAACGCGGCGATCACCTTCCTGCTGACCGCCGCCGTCTTGTACTTCCTGGTGGTCTTCCCGATGAACAAGCTCGCCGAGCGCCGACAGCGCGGTGAGGAGCTGCCGCCCGCCGCGCCCAGCGAGGAGGTGAAGCTGCTCACCGAGATCCGGGACGCGCTGGTCGCGGGCGGGCAGGGCACGCCCGCCCAGCGCGGCGCGCTCGACGATGTGCTCGGCCGCCGGCAGGAGCCGCCGGCCCCGCGCTGACGCCATAGCTCATCGGCCCCCGTGGAGATTCCGCGGGGGCCGATGAGAATCGAACACATGTTCGATAGAGTCCGGCCATGGAGCAGCGTAAGCACTGGTGGAACGGGAAATGGGGGCGGCTCGCCCGGCGGGACGTCTTCCTCCGGGTGGACGGCGACCGCTGGCACGTGGAGCAGCGCGCCGGTGGTGCCGAGGGGGTCTCCCGCTTCTACGAGCACGCATGCGTCGAGGAGGCCGAGGAGACGGTCCGGGCGCTGCTCGACGGGCCGGACACCTGGCGCGAGCTGTCGCCGCGCCCGCCGGGCGGCTGGGCCCCCTCCGTTTAGCGCCCGCGCGACCCGGGAACCGCTCCGGCATGAGCCAGCAGCAGGACACCGTCTCCCGGGTCACCACCGGCATGCGGGTGGTCGACTCCACCGGCGTCGAGATCGGCACCGTGGATCTCGTCCAGCGCGGCGACGCCGCCGCCGTGACCGTGGAGGCGCCCACTCCGGTCGACCCGGGCAGCAGCCTCGACGAGCTGATCGAGTCGGCCGCCGTCGAGGAGCCGGACGTACCGGCCGACCTGGCCGCCCGGCTGCTGCGCGAGGGCTACCTCAAGGTCTCCACCGAGCTTGCCGACACCGGCGCGGTCTACGTGCTGGCCGACCGGATCGCGGCGGTGGCCGACGGCGCGGTCCGCCTCACCGTTCCCGCTGCGGAACTGCCTGCCGAGGAGTGACCGGCACGCCCGGAGCCGACCCGGGCCGATCGTCGGGCTCAGCCGGCGTCGGGGCGGCCGGGCGGCGGAAGAGCAGGAGCATCAGCCAGCCGGCGACCAGGCCCCAGAACGCGCCACCGATCCCGAGCAGGGTGACCCCGGACGCGGTGACCACAAGCGTGACCACGGCGGCCTCCCGCGCGTGCGGCTGGGCGACCGCAGCCGACACCGCGCCGGCCAGCGCCGCGATCAGGGCGAGTCCGGCCACCGCCTCGACAAGCACCGGCGGGGAGAGCAGCACCAGGGCGGTGGCCGCGCCGGCGCCCAGGCCGAGCAGGGCCAGGCCGATGCCGGCGGTGACCGACGCGATCCAGCGCCGGTCCGGGTCGGGGTGGGCGTCCGGGCCGGCGGCGAGCGCCGCGGTGATCGCGGCCAGATTCACCGCGTGGCCGCCGGCCGGGGCGCCGAGCGCGGTGGCGAGCCCGGTGACCCGCAGCGCGGAGCCCAGCGGCGCCCGGTAGCCGTATCCGGCGAGCACGGCGGTGCCGGGCACGTTCTGCGCGGCCATGGTGACCAGGAACAGCGGCAGCGCGAGCCCGACGATCGCGGGCAGCGTCCAGGCCGGCATCGTCAGGGCGATCACGGGTGCGGCGTCCAGCCGGGCCGGACCGGTGGTGGTGAGCGCGATCGCCACCACGGCCACGGCGAGCGCGCCGGGCACCGCCCAGCGGCGGGCGAACCGGTGCAGCAGCAGCCAGACGAGCACCACCGGCCCGGCCAGCCGGGGTACCTCCACCAGGGCGCGTACCGGTGCGGTGCAGAGCGGCAGCAGCACCCCGGCGAGCATGGCGGAGGCGATCGGGGTGGGGATCGCGGCGACCGCGCGGCCGAGCGCGGGGATCAGCCCGGCCGCGACGATCAGCGCGCCGGTGAGCAGGAACGCCCCCACCGCGGCGGGCCAGCCGCCGGGGACCGGCCCGGTGGCCACCAGCAGCGCCGCGCCGGGCGTGGACCAGGCGACGGCGAGCGGGATCCGGTGCCGCAGGCCGAGCCAGACGGCACAACAGCCGCTGGCGACGCAGAGCGCGAGCAGGCCGGAGGCGGCCTGCGCCGGGTCGGCGCCGACCGCGCGCAGCCCGGCCAGGACCACGGTGAACGAGCTGGCGAAGCCGACCAGCGCGGTCACCACGCCGGCCAGCACGGGTTGGAGTCGACCGGCCACGCTTCCTCCCTGGTGTTCCGTTTACGGAACAGCATGATGTAGCACCATAGCCCCATGGACGTCGGCCCGCGGATCCGTGCCCTCCGGATGGATCGGGGAATCTCCCTCTCCGAGCTGGCCCGGCTGGCCGGCGTCGGCAAGGCCACGCTCTCCGGCCTGGAGAACGGCGTCCGCAACCCCACCCTGGAGACGCTGTACGCGATCACCGCGCAACTCGGCGTGCCACTGACCGCCGTGCTGTCGGCCCCGGAGGAGACGCCGACCGTACGCGGGGCCGCGGTCGGCGCGACGCTGCTGGAGGTGTTCCACGACCGGGACGCGACCTACGAGCTGTACCGGATGCGGGTCAGTCCCGGCCCGGCGCAGCTCTCCCCCGCCCACCAGGCCGGCGTGACCGAACACGTGACGGTCTTCTCCGGCGTGCTGCGCGCCGGGCCGGTGGACGCCACCCGCACCGCCGGCCCGGGCGAATACCTGCGCTGGACCTCCGACGTGCCGCACAGCTACGCCGCGGTGGGCGACGAGCAGGTCCGGGCCAGCCTGCTGCTGCGCTACCCGCGTCCGTCCGGTGAGGACGGTCGACGCATACCCGGGATGCAAGCGGACGACATTTCTTTCCGCCGACCCGGCAGCGCGTAGAGACGCGGAGGCGTTCTTCTTGGCAAGCTTGTCCTCATGACGCTCATCCTCCGCTCGGCGATCCTCAACGACGTCGGCCTCGTCCGGACCAACAACGAGGATTCCGCCCTCGCCGGTGACCGCCTGGTCGCGGTGGCCGACGGCATGGGCGGCCTGCCGGCCGGCGAGGTGGCCAGTGAGATCGTCATCCGGATCCTGGACGAGCTGACCCCGCCCGCCGCCGCCGACGAGGCGGCCGACGCGCTGCGCGCCGTGGTCAGCACCGCGAACCAGCGCATCCGCGCCGCCATCACCGTCGACCCGGCCCGCGACGGCATGGGCACGACGCTGACCGCGGCCCTGCTGGCCGGCGACACCCTGGTCCTCGCCCAGGTCGGCGACTCCCGTTGCTATCTGCTGCGCGACCACGAGCTGACCCAGCTCACCCGCGACGACACGTTCGTGCAGGCGCTCGTCGACCAGGGCGCGCTCTCCCGCGACCAGGCCCGCCACCACCCGCAGCGCTCGCTCGTCACCCGCGCGGTGCAGGGCTCGGACGCGCCACCGGCGGTCGGCGCGCTCACCGTCTTCTCCGGCGACCGGCTGCTGCTGTGCAGCGACGGCCTCTCCGACTACGTCGAGGACGCCGCGATCGCCGCCGCGCTGGCCACCTACGGCGACCGCCAGCAGTGCGGCGAGCAACTGGTGAAGCTGGCCCACCAGGCCGGCGCGCCGGACAACGTCACAGTGGTCATCTCCGACGTCACCGCCGCCTGAGCCCGGCCCATTCGGGTTGCGGCCCGCGCCCGGTGCGGATGGGATGAACGGATGCGCATTCGCCGGCTGGCCGCAGAGGACCGCCTGACCACCAGCTTCCCGCTCCAGGCGTACGCCTTCGAGGCGTCGCCGATGACGGCGAACCGCACCGACGAGTTCCGGGCCTACCTGCCGTACAACGCGGGGAACACGACGCTCGTGGTCGAGGAGGAGGGCGTCACCTTGGCGGCGGCGTCGGCGATCCCGATGCGGCAGAACCTGCGCGGCGCGGTGCTGCCGATGGCCGGCGTCGCGGGGGTGGCCACCCACCCGCTGGCCCGCCGGCGGGGGCACGTGCGGACGCTGATGCACCAACTCCTCGACGGGATGCGGGACGAGGGGCACCAGCTCAGCGCGCTGCACCCGTTCCGCGCCTCGTTCTACGAGCGCTTCGGCTACGTCGGGCTGCCCCGGCGACGTACCGCGGTCTTCGCCCCCGCGGACCTGGCGTCGCTGCTGCGGGCCGAACTGCCCGACGAACTGGTGTGGGAGCGGATCGGCGCGGGCTACCCGCGGTGGCGCGCCTACACCGAGCGGTGCCTGCGCGAGCGGCACGGCTTCGCGGTCTTCCCCGACTTCCGGGCCGTCGGGTTGCGCGAGCGGGACGACCGCTGGCTGGTCAGCGTGGTGCGCGGCGGCGAGACGGTCGGCGCGGTCACCTACCGGATCGACGACCACGCCGGCACGTTGATCGCCGACGACCTGCTCTTCGACGACCCGTACGCGCGGGCGTCGCTGCTCCAGTTCTTCGCCCGGCACGTCGACCAGGTGGCCCGGGTCAGCGTCGAGTTGCCGCCCGGCGAGCTGCCCGAGTTGTGGCTCACCGACCTGGACGTCCGGGTCGAGGCGCGGGTGGCCCGGCCCGACCCGACCGCGCCGATGGCCCGGCTGCTCAGCCTGGAGGCGCTCGCCGAACAGCCGGTCGGCGTCGGCCGGGTGCTCGTCGAGCTGGTCGGTGACCGCTGGCTCGCCGGCCGGCACCTGCTCGACGGCACCACCGGCAAGCTGGCGGTGCTGCCGGCCGACGCCGCCGCCGAGGGCAGCGTGTCGGCCGCGCGGCTCACCGCCGCCGGGCTCTCCGCCCTGGCCTACGGGGTGCTCGACCCGGCCGAGGTGGCGGTGCGCGGGCTGGGCGAGGTGCCGGTGGACGCGGCCACCGAGCTGCGCCGGCTGTTTCCCCGTGAGCTGCCCTACCTGTTCGCCGACTTCTGATCCGGTTGACCCGGCCGCCCCGCGGGTAGGGACCTGCGCGTGCCGGAGTGGTTGGAAGCGGGATTCTGGGGCCTGCTCGCCGGGTCCGCCCTGTTGATCGGGGCGGCCGTCGGGTTCTTCGCGCGGGTGCCGCGCCGGGCCACCGCCTCGGTGATGGCGTTCGGGGCCGGCGTGCTGCTCTCCGCCGTCTCGTTCGAGCTGATCGCCGAGGCGCACGAGCAGGGCGGCCTGCTGCCGGTGACGATCGGCGCGGTGGCCGGCGCGCTCGCCTACACCGGGGCGAACGTGCTGCTGGCCCGGCACGGGGCGCGGCACCGCAAGCGCTCCGGCGACGAGCAGCCCTCCGAGCGGGAGCAGCCCGGTTCCGGCAACGCGATCGCGATCGGGGCGCTGCTCGACGGCGTACCCGAATCGGTGGTGATCGGCGCGAGCCTGCTGGCCGGTGGCCCGGTCAGCGTGGTCACGGTGATCGCGGTCTTTCTCAGCAACGTGCCGGAGGGGCTGTCCAGCGCGGCCGGCATGCGGCAGGCCGGGCGGACCCGGCGCTACGTCTTCGGCCTCTGGGCCGCCATCGCGTTGATCTCCGGCGCCGCGTCACTGGCCGGCTACACGCTGCTCGGCGGCGCCGCACCGGAGGTGCTGGCCACCATCACCGCGCTCGCCGCCGGCGCGATCCTGGCGATGATCACCGACACCATGGTCCCGGAGGCGTTCGAGGACGCGCACCTGCTGGTCGGCCTGATCACCGTACTCGGCTTCCTGGTCGCGTTCGCCCTCTCCCACGCCTGACGGTCCGGGCAGGTGGCTTAGCGGCGGGTTAAGGATCGCCGCCCGGGTCGTGCCGGAGCGCCCCGGCCTCCTAGCATCGGGCGGGTGCGTGTGAAGTCCACTGTCCTGCTGCTCGCCCTCGCCCTGACCACCGCCACGCTGCCCGGCTGCGGCGGCGACGACCCGCCCGACCGACCCGTACCGGCCGCCGCCACCGGCACGCCGGCCGGTACCGCCTCCGCCCCGGCGGCCGACGCCCCGGCGGCCACGCCCAGCGCCCGCGCCGGCCTCGGCAGCGCCAAGCCGAGCCCCACCCCGGCCACGGCCACGCTGCGCGCCGGCAACCCCGCCGGTCGGGCGGCCGTGCCGGCCGAGGCACGCGCGGTGGACACGTCGCACCCGACCCGTACCGTCGGCACCGGCACGCCCGCGAGCTGCACCTCGGCGGCGGTGGTGAAGGCGGTGGCGGCCGGCGGCATCATCACGTTCGACTGCGGCCCGGCACCGGTGACCATCACCATGAAGGCCACCGCCAAGGTGGTGAACGCGCACGGCCCGCGCATCGTGCTCGACGGCGGCGGCAAGGTCACGCTCAGCGGCGGCGGCAGCCGCCGGATCCTCTACATGAACACCTGCGACCAGGCCCAGGGCTGGACCACCTCGCACTGCCAGAACCAGGACCACCCGCAGCTCACCGTGCAGAACCTGACGTTCACCGGCGGCAACTCCACCGGCGACACCGCCGAGGGCGGCGGGGGCGGCGCGATCTTCGTCCGGGGCGGGCGGGTCAAGGTGGTCAACTCGCGGTTCGTCGACAACCGCTGCGATCGCTCCGGCCCCGACCTGGGCGGCGCCGCGCTGCGGGTGCTCAGCCAGTTCGAGAACAAGCCGGTGTACGTGGTGGGCAGCACCTTCACCGGCGGGGTGTGCGCCAACGGCGCCGCGCTGAGCAGCATCGGCGTCTCCTGGACGGTGCTGAACAGCGTCTTCCGTGACAACCAGGCGGTCGGCACCGGCGCGAACCCGGCCCGGGGCGGCACGCCGGGCGGCGGCAGCGGCGGGGCGATCTACTGCGACGGCAACGAGTTCACGGTGAAGCTCGCCGGCACGATCATCGAGAACAACAGCGCCAACGAGGGCGGCGGCGCCGTCTTCTTCGTCAGCAACAACCGCACCGGCACGATGTCGATCACCAGCTCGACCCTGCGGAGGAACCCGAGCAAGGGGTTCGAGACGAAAGGCTTCCCGGGCATCTTCTTCCTCGGCGCCCGCCCCCCGTCGGTCACCTTCTCCCACCTCTCCTGAGAGGTGTAAGGAGGGGCCCCTTCTTAACGCCTCCGGTAGAGAAGGGGCCCCCTCTCACACTCTCGGTGGGGAGTGCGGATCAGTAGGGGTTGGGGTGGCCGGGAGGCGGCCCTTGGGGAGGGCGGCCGGGCGACCGGGCAGGGTGGGGTCCGTGGACAGCGGCGGGGAGGTCGTGCCGGCCCTGGTGGCCATGCCGGCGATGACGTCCCGCAGGGCGGTCACCGTGTCGACCTCGGGCTCCCAGCCGAGTTCCGCCTCGGCGCGGTGAGTGGACATCAACGGGACGTTCAACGCCAGGTCGACCCAGCCGACGTCCACCGGCTGCAGGCGGGTCCGCCAGGTCAGCGCCGCCGCACCGCGCAGCAGCGGCACCGCCACCGGCACGGTCAAGCCGTGGAAGTGCCGCGCCACCAGCTCCGGCGTCAGCACCGGGTCGGTCGCCACGTTGAACGCGCCGCGCGCGTCGCCCACGACCGCCCGGGCGTACGCGTCGGCCACGTCGTCGGCGTGCACCGCCTGCATCCGTAGTCGCCGGTGCGACGGCACCAGCGGGATCCGGCCGTAACGCAGCAGCCGCACCGGCACCAGCGGGCCGAGGAAGTAGCGGCTGATCTCGGTGCCGGCCTCGCGCTGGAAGATCAGCCCGGGCCGCAACCGCACGATCCGCAGTTCCGGGTGCTCCCGCTGCACGCCGTCGAGCAGCGCCTCCACCTCCGCCTTGTCCCGGCTGTACGACGATGTCTCCACCCCGGTCGCCGGCCAGTTCTCGCTGACCGGGTGGTCCTTCGGGCCGGGCGCGTAGGTGCCGACCGACGAGGCGTACACCAGGGCGGGAACGCCGGCCCGGACGGTGGCCTCGACGACCGCGCGGCTGCCCCCGACGTTGGTCCGGTAGAGCGTGCGCCGGTCGTGGCTGGGCTGGATCTGCCAGGCCAGGTGCACGACCGCCCGGGCCCCGGCGAAGATCCGCACCAGCTCGTCGGCCGCGCCGGGCGCGCCGATGTCACAGGAGTGCCACTGGACGTCGTCGTACGGCTCGCCGGCGTCCGACCCGGGCAACCGGCGGGCCACCCCGACCAGTTCGGCCTCCGACTCCCGCCGCAACCGGCGGAGTACGGCGGTCCCCACGTTTCCGGTGGCCCCCACGATCACGATACGCATGACCGGTCCGGTACCCGCTGAACCGGGCAGCAATCGTTCCCGGGTGGGAGGTTCGTGCGTATCCATCTCCGTTGCCAGATCGGCGAGGTGGTGAGGTCCTGCCGGGTCGGATCACGCCACTTCGGCGGGCTGGCCCCCAGCCGAAGATCGACAGGCGGTGGAGGTGGAAGGCCGGGACGGGGAGGTTCCGGTAACCTGAGCGGGCGGGCCGCTAGCTCAATGGCAGAGCTGTGGACTTTTAATCTTCAGGAGCGCTCATTGCCTCCGCTACTTACCGTAAACTAATTCTGTCCGGACTCTTACGCCCGTTTCCGAGAAAAGGCCGCCACGTATTAGCAGGCCAGCATGGTCGTTACTCATTGTGTTCGCCAGGTCCGCAATTGCTCGTGGCCGAAATCCAGATTTTAGGCTTGTAATCCATCCAGGGTCGCCGGCATCCGATCACCCATGGAACACCCACGGCCCCTCAGCGACCCTGCTTGAAGCCGCTATGCGCGCCAGCTACGTCGGGCGTTACACCTAGCGCACCTGCGAGCGTTGGACTGAAGCACCCAACACCGCTGCTTACCTCCGCAGGCGTGGGATCAAGACCGGCATTCCGAGCAAAACCGATCAGGACGCCCATCGTAAAGCCAGTTGCAGCCGCGGCGGACGCCCGTCGCAGTTCAACCAAGGCTCTACCGGATGCAACATGCCTTCGAGAACGGCATAGCCCGAACTGAGCGCCACCGCGGCATCGCCACCCGCTACGACTCAAGTTGGCCAAACAGTTCCAGGCCGTCCTGACCGTCGCCATCATCTGCTAACGACTCTGACCAGGCTTATGAAATACGCCTTAGTTCGCGGGGAATAGTCGGCCTGTCTCCGCGCCTTGGGCGTCGAGGAGCACCAGGACCTGACCGTCGAGGCCTGCTCGTCTGGCCGCCACCACCCATCCCCCGACCGACACACTGTCAGCGCAAAATATCAGTGTGGTTCCTCTTGCGGTCGTGAGCAGCGTGCCGCTGGCAGCGGTAATCCATCGACCGCTCTCGTCGTTGCAGCCGTCGGATCCGCGCCATTCACCGTCGGCCGTGAACTTCACGTATGCGGCCTTGTGCCCGCTCAGGGGTACCCAGCGACCTGCCAGCCGGGTTCGGTCCACCGGAACTAGCTTCGCCGGTAGGGCGACCGCTGGTCTCAGGGCCCGGCGGGCTTCGTCGGTGATCACCGGCGGTTCCAGTAGGTCGTCGGCCATGTCGGGCTCCGGGGTCGGTGTCGCCCCGGGGATCAGCCGGGCGACCGGTTGCTCTCGTGCGTCCAGGAGCACGGGTAGTCCTGCGCCGTCGAACTGGTAGGCAGTGATGCGGCGCAGCCATTCGGGAGTCTCTTGACTGGCCTTCGCGCAGCCGGGGATGCCCTCGACCGCAGCGGTGGAAGCCGTGAAGATGTCCGCGAGGAAGGTGCCGTCGCTGCTGGCCCGCCAAAAGCCGCCCAGAGTGCCGCAGCGGGTGCCGACCAGGTCCAGATCACCGTCCGCGAGGCGAAGGATCCTGCCCGCGCCAGGGTCGGCAACGTCGACGATCGTCCAAGAACCGATCAGTGACTCCGGCGCCAACGGCACCACAGGCCCGCTAGTTCCCGAGATCGGCTGCGGATCCACGCGCTCCGGGTGGCCCTGCGCGCTACACCCTGCGAGCAGCACCCCCGTCACGACCAGCGTCGCGAGGCAACCCTGTCGTACCACCTCGGCTCCTCCGGTCGGGCTCCGGCCAGGCTCTGGGTCTCGCCGTAGCGAGTTGCCGAACCGCCTGCTTCTGAGTAACGGCCGGAAGGGACATCGGGTGCGTCCGGAGTTCGCAAAACTCCGATACGCCTAGGTTGATGCGAGGTTAAGGCCCACTGCGGTGGGTGGATTCGGCCGGCACGACGGCTGGGCGAAGAGTTCTCAACCACACAATGAGCCATTCTCATCGTGACGGTGCAGGTCACGGGCAGCGCGGGAGGCGACGAGTAGGTCGAGACGATCATGCTCATGGGGGCTGCGGACACAACATGACGATCGG
The DNA here is from genome assembly GCF_040653835.1 of Micromonospora sp. NPDC050980. Lineage (NCBI taxonomy): Bacteria > Bacillati > Actinomycetota > Actinomycetes > Micromonosporales > Micromonosporaceae > Micromonospora > Micromonospora sp. NPDC050980. The sequence goes on from NZ_JBFAGS010000007.1 coordinate 184,904, forward strand.
TCCCGCCGACCAGGCCGTGCTTCGGATCGACATCGATGTCGATCGGGCAGCGGTGCGCTAGTTGCCCCTGGGCGCCTACCCGTCAACGTGCCATGGACGTGCAAGGAGCCGGCTGCGTCGTAGGCCCAGCCGTAATCGGAGCAGCCGCGATCGACAGTTGACCAGCAAACAGCAACCGACGACTCCGACGAGCTTCCGCCTGGAGATAGGGCTCGGCCATCCCACCCATGCCTTCGCGAGCCACATCTCCGACGGCGGCGGTTACCTGAACGACCTGACAGTCCCGACCCCGAGCGGAGGGGCACAGCTTCGACCGCGGCGGACTACCGACTGAGTACCCCGCCGCCGAGCAACTCCGGGTCCAGCCTGAAACGGTCATGCAAGTCGCAGTCATCTTCCTCAGGCCAGGTGACGAGCCGACTGGCCTGCCAGCAGCCAGCGCGCAGCGTCCCAGGCGTGGCATGCCGCTCCTGCCGGTTCTTGCCCAAGACTCCGTTACCGCTGCGCAATCCGCAGCAGCGGTAGAGTCGCCTACCTCCGGCCGACTTCTCCGGCGAGTGGTGGCTCGCCGGCATCTGTGACGGGACTCGATGCGCAGTGACGACGACCACGACCGTGCATGACGTTATCAAGGCGATCCGCGACAACTCGTTGAGCAATCGTGATCGTGGTACCGGCTTCGAGGAGTTGATGCTTCAGTACCTGAGCACCGACCCGCAGTGGACTGAGCAGTTCAGCCGGGTGTGGATGTGGGCCGAGTGGCCGGGAACGGAGCACGACAAGCGGGATGTCGGCATCGACCTGGTCGCACAGGACCGCGAGACGGGTGGCTACTGTGCCATTCAGTGCAAGTTCTACGAGCCGAACCACACCGTTGAGAAGGCGGACATCGACTCCTTCTTCACCGCCTCCGGCAAGGGTGGCTTCACCCGCCGCATGATTATCTCGACGACCGACAAGTGGAATGTCCACGCTGAGGCGGCGCTAGCCGATCAGCAGGTTCCGGTCACGCGGATCGGGCTCGACGAGATCGCGCAGAGCCCGGTGCAGTGGCACATGCCCACCCTCGATGACCGCGTCGAGATGACGCTGCGGAAGAAGCACGATCTCCGCCCCCATCAGCGTGAAGCGATTGACGACGTCTTCGCCCGCTTCGCCGAGCACAACCGTGGCAAGCTGCTCATGGCATGCGGAACCGGCAAGACGTTCACCAGCCTGAAGATCGCCGAACGGCTGCAGCGCGAGCGCGCGGTCGCTGGAGAGTCAGAGCACACCACCGTTCTGTTCCTGGTTCCCTCCATCGCCCTGCTGTCGCAGAGCCTGCGCGAATGGTCGTACGAGTCCGCGGTGAGGCTGCGCGCGTTCGCGGTGTGCTCGGACACCAAGGTTGGCAAGCAGCGAGCCGCCATGGGCGACGATAACGAAATGGCCACTTACGACCTGGCCTTGCCCGCCACCACCGACCCCGACCGCCTCATTGAGCAGATGGCCAGGGTTGAGGCTGAGCCGGGGCTGACCGTGGTCTTCTCCACCTACCAGTCCATCGGGACTGTGGCGGCGGCCCAGCGCAAGGGCCTGTCCCGCTTCGACCTGATCCTGTGCGACGAGGCCCACCGGACGACCGGTGTCACGCTGGCCGGGCATGACGAGTCGTCGTTCGTCCGAGTGCACGATGACACGTACCTCAGCGGCGACCGCCGCCTTTACATGACCGCGACCCCGCGGATCTACAACGACGACACCAAGTCCGAGGCGAGGAACTCGGACGCGTTGCTGGCGTCGATGGACGACGAGACGACGTACGGCCCTGAGTTCCACCGGCTGGGCTTCGGCAAAGCCGTCGAACGGGGTCTGCTTACCGATTACAAGGTTCTTATCCTCACCGTGGACGAGGGCAGGGTCGCCAAGACGCTGCAGCAGGGTCTCGCCGGAGGGGACTTCGAGCTGAGGCTCGACGACGCTGCGAAAATCATCGGCTGCTGGAACGCGATGGCGAAGCGCACCGGTACGTTCGCCGATGGCTCCGGGTTTGCCGAGGGCGAGGCGCCCATGAAACGGGCTGTCGCGTTCGCCCGCTCAATCGCCGACTCCACGGCGATCGCCAAGCGTTTCACCGAGGTGGTTGACGCCTACGACGATGCCGACGACGAGGTGCTGCGCTGCGAGGTCGAGCACGTCGACGGCACGTTCAACACGCTGCGGCGTAACAAGCTGCTGGACTGGCTGAAGCAGGACCCGGGCCCGGCCAACGCTCGCATCCTGTCCAACGCTCGCTGCCTGTCCGAGGGCGTGGATGTGCCCAGCCTGGATGCTGTCCTCTTCCTTCACCCCCGAAACTCGGTGGTGGACGTCGTTCAGTCCGTCGGGCGGGTCATGCGCCTGGCTTCCGGCAAGAATTACGGCTACATCATCCTGCCGGTCGCTATCCCCGCCGGTGTGGCGCCGGAGAAGGCGCTCGCCGACAACCAGCGCTTCAAGACGGTGTGGCAGGTCCTGCAGGCGCTGCGCGCCCATGACGACCGCTTCAACGCGACGGTCAACCAGATCGAGCTCAACAAGAACAGGCCGGACAACAAGATCGGCATCGGCAGTATCGGCCCGGGTGACGAGTCGGTCGGTGACCGCGATGGATCGAGCACAGCCGACAGCGCTGAGGCCGCGAAGGCTAAGGAAGCCCAGAGCGCCAAGCACATCCAGGAGGCGCTCTTCTCCGTCACCGACTGGCGAGAGGCGATCTACGCCCGCATCGTCGACAAGGTCGGCCAGCGGCAGTATTGGGAAGACTGGGCCCGTGACATCGCCCAGATCGCCGACCGGCATGTCACCCGGATCAAGGCTGCCCTGACGCTGCCTGAGAAGCGGAGCGCCTTCGAGGAGTTCCTCAGCGAGCTGCGCCTCAACATCAACCCTGGCGTCAACGAGACCGACGCCATCGACATGCTGGCCCAGCACATCGTCACCAAGCCGGTCTTCGACGCGCTGTTCAAGGACTACGGCTTCGCCGAGCACAACCCAGTCTCCAAAGCCATGCAGCGTATGCTCGACATCCTCGATGACCAGGGACTCGACGTCGAGAGCAAGAAGCTCGACGAGTTCTACCAATCGGTGCGGGTGCGCGCTGAAGGCATCGACAACCACGAGGGCCGCCAGCGCGTCATCGTCGAGCTGTACGACAAGTTCTTCAAGACCGCCCTGCCGAAGACCGCCGATGCCCTCGGCATCGTCTACACCCCCGTCGAGGTCGTCGACTTCATCATCCGCTCGACTGAGCAGGCGTTGAACAAGCACTTCGGTCGCTCGCTGTCAGACGAGGGCGTCCACATCATTGACCCGTTCGTTGGCACCGGCACCTTCCCGGTCCGCCTTCTCCAGTCCGGCAACATCAAACCAGAAGACCTGCTCCGCAAGTACACGAGTGAACTGCATGCCAACGAGATTGTGCTGCTCGCGTACTACATCGCCGCTGTCAACATCGAAGCCGCGTTCCACGACCGGGCCGGCGGCGAATACCGCCCCTTCGAAGGCATCGTGCTCACTGACACCTTTCAACTCGCGGAGGGCACGGCCAAACTAGACGGGATGGACGTCCTCGAAGGCAACAGCGAGCGGGCCAAGAAACAACAGAAGCAGAAGATTACCGTCGTCATCGGCAACCCGCCCTACTCCGTGGGGCAGGACAGCCAAAACGACAACAACCAGAATCTCAGTTACGAGGTTCTAGACCAGCGGATCGCCGATACCTACGTCGCGCGGACGAACGCTACCAACAAGAGCAAGCTATATGACTCATACATCCGCTCGATCCGCTGGGCATCGGACCGTATCGACCAAGAAGGAATCGTGGCATATGTCTCCAACGGTGGCTATATCGATGGGACAAGTGCCGACGGACTGCGCAAATGCCTTGTCGACGAGTTCGACGCAATCTACTGCTACAACCTGCGTGGCAATCAGCGCACCGCAGGCGAGCAGTCCCGTAAGGAAGGCGGCAAGATCTTCGGCAGTGGCAGCCGAAACACCGTAGCCATCCTGCTTCTCGTCAAGGGGGGCGCGAAGAACGCCAAAACCGATGGCTGCCCCTTGCACTACCGAAATATCGGGGACTACCTGACCCGCGAGGACAAGCTGCGCATCCTCGCGTCGCAAAGTCTCGAATCTGTCCCGTGGGAGCAGATCAAGCCGAATCCCGATGGTGACTGGATTAACCAGCGCAACCAACGATTTGCAACCTTCCGGGCTATTGGTGAAAAGGACAAGGGTCGGCGGGCCGATGCCCTTTTCGAGATATACTCCAACGGCCTGTTGTCTTCTCGCGACGCCTGGGTATACAACTTCTCCGAAGGCCGCCTAGAGCATAGCGTGCGAGCCCTGGTTAGTTTCTACAACGACCAGGTCGCCGATTTTGAGGAAAACTGCAGATCGAACGGCATTGTCGCGCCCAGCCTAAGGAATGCCGAACAATGGGTCGCCACCGATTCGGCAAAGATCAGCTGGTCCTCGAGCCTTCTGGCTAAGCTCCTGCAGGGAAAACGCATCGATTACGACCCGGCCCGCATCGTCACCGCACAATATCGGCCCTTCTGCCGCCAAGCCGTTTACTTTGATAAAAACTTGATCCATCGGCCGGGTCAACTGCCTCTAATGTTCCCGACCGTCGACTCGCAGAACTTTGGCTTCTACGTGACCGGAGCTGGCTCAGACAAGCCGTTCTCGGTCCACGCGATGGGCTGCCTGCCCGATGTCTCATACTGGGGATCGAGCGTCGGCCAGTTCTTCCCGCGCTACACCTATCGAGACTCCGGCGAGGCAAATGATCTCTTTGCTGCCGCCGGAGAGGGCAGTCAACGGTATCGGCGCGTCGACAATATCAGCGACGCCGCATTAGAGGACTTTAGGCGAGCATACCCAGGCGCGACCGTCAGCAAGGATGACATCTTTTACTACGTCTACGCCCTGCTGCACTCCCCGGAATACCGAGACCTCTTCTCCTCCGACCTGAAGAAGTCACTCCCTCGCATCCCGAAAGTGAGTCACTTCAGGGACTTCGCGGACGCGGGTCGTAAGCTTACCGACCTCCACATCCGATACGAGCAGGTGGAGCCGCACCAGGGTGTTGTCGAGACGGTCGCGGGAGATGCGTCTACCACTCCACTCGACGAGCTGTACCGGGTCGGCAAGATGAAGTTCGCCAGGGTCAAGGCCGTGGTGGACCGGTCGACGATCCTTTACAACCACCGAGTGACACTCAGCAACATCCCCGAGGAGGCGTACCGCTACCAGCTCGGAGCCCGTTCGGCTATCGAGTGGATCATCGAGCGGTTCCAAGTCAAGACTGATAAGGATTCAGGCAACGTTAACGACCCGAACGATTGGTCCGACGATCCTCGTTATGTGGTCGATCTGCTTAAGCGGATTGTGACCGTCAGCGTGGAAACCATGAAAATTGTGAATGGCCTGCCCTCCATGGATATTCTCGACCAACGGTACGGCGGAGTCAGGTCGTGACACTGCGACGCCCGGATCCGGGTCTCGTTGGCGTCGCTACAGGTGCGGGCGCTCGCCGCGCTGACAGCGTGGCTGCGACACGCACCGTCGGATTGACGGGTCGTTGCTGACGAGCCGCCGCCGTGGCTGGCCGGCTCGTCAGCGACAAGGGCCCACCGATTCGAACCAGACCCGAACTGCCGCGCCCGATCAGGGGCGTGGTCTGACGCATGCGGGGTCCGCTGCCGCATCCGCTGGAATTGTCGGTGGGCCTGCCTATGCTGACTTGAGCCACAGCTCGACAGCGAAGGACCAGCGCATGGCGCGGAACAACCCAGTACAGCGGCATCGACCTGTCAGACGCGGGCGGGCCGCGGCACAGTCACTCGCCCTACAGCTGGGCTCGTGATCGGATGCCGAAGCGTAGCGTTCAGCAGCGGGCTGGATACCGGGGCGAGGCCTTCGTCGACAAGGCCGTCTCCGACGCTGGCCACGTGTGGAACGACAGTCGGCGTGACTTCGCGATTGACGGCCAGATCGAGTTCGTGGACACCGATCGGGAAGTTACTGGAGTTGCCGTTCTAGCCCAGGTAAAGGCTACAGAAGCCGGGTTTCCGGGCGAGACGCCAACTCATTTTAGGTTCCCGTGCAAGGCCGACCACATCGACTACTGGTGTCGGCTGGGCAGACCAGTCGTGCTGATCTGCGTGGACCTTCGTAGCCAGCAGGCGTGGTGGAAGCGCGTAGACACGTGGTTCGCCGACCCCGAGCGCAGGGCGCGCCGCGTCGTCCACTTCGACAAGTCGGCGGATCGGTTCGATCCAGACGCCTTTAGCGAGATGTCGGCCCTGGGCGTGCCGATAGGGGAGCAACTCCCGCGGCTAGAGGGCAGCGAGCGGTTGGTCTCGAACCTGCTCACTGTCGTGGGGTTCGCTCCACTTGTCTACGAGGCGTCGACGCCGTGTCGTGACCGGGGCGAAGCCTGGGAACGGATGCGCTCGAACGGCAACAAGTTCGAGGGCGGCTTCCACCTGGCCGCCGGGCGAATCTTCTCATTGTGCCGACTGGACGAGGGCCCGCTGGCTATCCTGTGCGACGGCCCGGTGACCTCCATCCCGACCGAGACCTGGGCGAGCACCGAGGATCCCGACCTGCAGCGCCGCTTCGTGTCCCTGTTGAACTTCACCTTGCGAGCGGCGCACCACCCTGAGCTGGTCTGGCATCTCAAGAAGAAGGTCGTCTACATGCAGGCCCCACCCGACCGCTCCAACCGACGAATTAAGGGCCGCTATCGGGGCAGCCGTGGGCGCAGCTTCTTCACCCCCTATTTCGGAAAGGACGACGAAAAGAAGATCAGCTTCTGTCGTCACTACGCCGCCGGCTTGTACTTCCGCCGCTGGGGCGAGCAGTGGTACTTGGAGATTAACCCCACCTACCACTTCACCATCGACGGCTGGCGCGATTCTCTGTACGACTCCGAATACGTCAAGAAGATCAAGCGCATGGAGCGCAACAACGCTGTCTACCAGCTCGTGCGCGCCTGGGCCGACTATCTGCAAGGCGAGGATACCCTGTTCAGCCGCCGAGACGAGCGCATCCGGTTCGGCCAGCTCCTCGAGCTGGACTGCGACGCCACGATCGACGAGACGGTCTGGATTCCACAGGAGCCGGTCCCGAAGCCGAGCGTGCACGGGCTGACAAAAGGGCTGTGGGAGTTGCCACGATGAGGGCGCACGTGCTTCACGAGCCGGAGCTGGAGTTTCGCGCCGGGAACCGGCACATCGACCCGCGTTACGGCATCAGTGTCTTTGGCCCGGCCGATGCCGACTCCCCGGCCGCGCCGCACCAGATCCCGGTCGCCCTGGTCGGCCCCGCCCAGGCCATCGATGGCATCCGGAGTTGGTTACAGCGCTGCCAGAATCAAATTGACGCCAAAGACACGAAGCCCGGGCAGGAGAATCTCCACCAGCCTTTTCCCGGTTTCAGCATCAATGCGCAGTTTGGCGCCGAGCTCATCTTCGATGACTCCCTTGTCCGCGAGATCCCCGAGCGCCAGCTGCGCCGCCTGGCCCGCGCCGACGTCATCTCCGCAACCGCTGATGCGGTCGAGATCTACGCTGATGCCGCCCGATCGCTCGTCGAGACTGGACGCTGCCGGGTCGTGATCTGCGCCCGTCCGGATGAGCTCAACGACAGGGAAAACCCCCCGCCGTCGGTCGAAGGCGCAGCCGAACACGAGGATGAGCAGGACGAGCGTGGGACCGGAGGCGACTTTCATGATCTGCTCAAAGCCACCGCACTCACGCTGCCGGCGCCCTTGCAGCTGATGCGCAGAGAGACCTGGACCGGGGTTCGCGCCAGGACCGGCGGGCAGGCCGCCCGGCCCTTACAGGACGAAGCCACGAGGGCCTGGAACTTACACACGGCCCTGTACTACAAGGCCGGCGGGACACCCTGGCGCATGCAGCGCCACAGCTCAGACCTCGCCACCTGCTACGTCGGTGTCAGCTTCTACCGCACCCAAAGCGGCCAGGAGCTCCACACCGCCGTCGCCCAGGTATTCAACGAGCGCGGCGACGGCGTCGTTGTACGCGGCGGCACCGCGCAGATCTCCAAGAGCGACCGGCAGCCCCACCTGGCGCTCTCCGACGCCCGCCGGCTGCTGATCGACGCGCTGGCCGAGTACCGCAGCACCCACGGCCACCAGCCCGCGCGCATCGCGGTGCACAAGACCTCGAATTTCACCCCCGGGGAGATTGATGGCTTCCATGAAGCCGCCGACCAGCGCGACATCGACCACGTCGACATGCTGTGGATCCAGCGACGCGGTGCCCCACACCTATACCGCGCTGGGCAACTTCCACCCCTGCGGGGTACCACCGTTCAGATGAATGCGCGCACGCTGCTGCTGTACACCCGCGGATCGGTGCCCTACTTCCGTACCTACCCCGGCATGTACGTCCCGCAGCCGCTGTTAATCCGGTCAGCATCGCCAGGTACCGATCTGCTAGCGGCCGGCGCCGACATACTCGCCCTATCCAAGATGAACTGGAACAACGCCCAACTCGACGAACGCGACCCGCTCACCCTGCGCACCGCCTACAGGGTCGGCTCGATCCTCAAGCATGTTCCGAGCAACGCTCGAATTGCAACGCGTTACGCCTACTACATGTAAAGCTACAGGATGCGGGACACCCGAATTGCCTGATGGGTCATCCTCAGAGCCCTGTGCCATGTGCCGCAGGCATTGCCGATTAATTTCATCGGCCTGTTCCGGCGCAAGGCGCAGAGATAACGCCAATCGACATCGGGGGGAAGCGAGTCGCGGCTGGGCTCGTCGGCAGTCCGCCATCCGAGCAATGCCCGTCATGATAGCTCAACTGTGAGGGCCTGCTGGTGACGCCCCGCTGCGGTTGTCAGCCTGCGGCAGGGGCTCCGATGCTGCAGCGCTCGCCCGCGGACCTCCTCAGGTCCGGCGGCGAACCGTCGGACCTGACGTCGATCGTTGAATGATCGAGTAGCGGACTCTTGGGTGAACGACGGTCGAGTTTCGTCACGGGTCAGAGGGGGCTGGCATGAGAATCGTATGGCTGAACGGCGCGTTCGGTGCCGGCAAGACGACGCTGGCGAAGCGGCTGCTCGCCGATGATGCCCGGCTGTTGCTGTTCGATGCCGAACTGCCGGGTTACATGCTCCGCGAGATCGTCCCTCTGCCGCCGAGCGGCGATTTTCAAGACCTTCGGATCTGGCGGCGCAGTGTGGCGGATACGGCCGTAGCACTGCTGCAGGAGTACCACACGACCCTCGTGGTCCCGATGACCGTCGTCGTGCCGCAGTATCTGGACGAGATCTTCCTCGCTTTGCGCGCCGCGGGCGCATCCGTTGATCACTTCTTCCTGAACACGCCGGTGGAGGTGCTCCGGCAGCGGATCGAGGAGCAGTCCATCTGGCCGGGAGATCAGGGCCGGGACGCTGAGGTCCGTGCGTGGCGCCTAGCGCAGATCCAGCGATGCGTCGCCGCGGTGCCTCAGCTGTCAGCGCAGACCATGCTGCTGGATGGTGAGCTATCAGTCGACGAACTGGCCGGGCGGGTGCGGGCGCGATTGGCGGAGCCGGCGACCTGACTCGATCAATGAGAGGCTCGTCCATGGACCGTCTGATCGCTGCGGCTGTCCCGGGAAACGGTTTCGTGTCTGCGCGAGGCGCGCTCCTGGCGTGCGAGGCACGCCCCGGTTGGGCGCTACGCGCTCGCGGTGAACACTCCGCCGAGTGCGCTGGCAAGTCCGGAGACGATGAGCACCCTTTCGAGGGGCGTCGCCGCAGTAACGGGCTGCACGGCCGCCCAAGCGACCATGCTGCCGCCGGTGACGCCGGCAACGAAGGCTGAGGCGACCATCCCGCCACGGTCCGGAGGCGCAATCGTCGCGCGCCAGGTGCGGCTGCTCTCGCACCTGTTGCTGGGGGCCACCCGAAAGGCGGTCGACACACCCATCTTCACCGCGCTGCCGTCGCCGGAGCAGGCACCTAGGGTGAGGGGATGCTGTCCATCCTCGCGACGCTCGGCTACGTCCTGCATCCCGACGGCATGCGGGTGCTGTTGATTCGACGGGACAAGCGTCCCGATGACGTGCACTTCGGCTACCACAACGGGCTGGGCGGGAAGGTCGAGCCGGACGAGGACGTGATCGCGGGAATGCGCCGGGAGATCCGGGAGGAGAGCGGCTTGAAGTGTCACGAGGTGCAGCTCGCCGGAACGATATCTTGGCCCGGGTTTGGCCGCAGCGGCGAGAACTGGTTCGGGTTCCTGTTCCGCATCCCCAACTGGACAGGACTGCTACGGGCGGAGTGCCCGGAGGGCACCCTGATCTGGGCCGAGATCGATGACGTGCTCGCCGGGCGGGTGCCGATGTGGGAGAGCGATCGACACTTCCTGCCGTTGGTCTTCGGCCGCCAGCCTCGCGTCTTTCATGGCGTGATGCCCTTCGCCGACGGCAAAGCCACGAGCTGGTCCTACAGCCTCACCGACGGCCTCAATGACCAGTCGAGGACGGCGACGCGGGTCCCTTGATGACGGCGCATCAGCGCGTGGTGTCGTTCTTCTACTTCCCCGGATCGGACTCGGACGACGCATAGACTGCAGCCGTCTGCCTGGCTCGCTGTCGCCACCCCCTGACGGCCGGTGCGACCCGAATGAAGGGGTGAGCGCGTGAGGGCCGTCATCGCTGTCGCCGGCACGGGCAGTCGCTTCTTCCCGATCGGCAAGACGATCAACAAGTGCATGCTGCCGATTCTCAACCAGCCAGTCGTCGCCTACGCGGTCGCTGACTGCGTCGCCGCCGGCGCTCACGAGATCGCGATCGTCACCGCCCCCGGCGAGATCGGCCGCCAGGTGCGTCACTACTTCACCGAAGACCACGACCTGATGGACTACTTCGCCGCCCGCGGCTGGCAGGCAAAGTACGCATCCCTCGCCGACCTCCACGGCCAGGCCGACTTCACGTTCATCGAACAACCACGCGACGACCGGTACGGCACCGCTCTGCCCGCCATCGTCGCCAGCGACTTCATCGCCGGCGACGATTTCCTCCTCGTCGCCGGAGACGACCTTCTGCTTCGCAATGACGGCGGGTCCGACTTGGCCGACCTCGCCGTTGCCCGGGCCGCCGCCGGGGTGCCGGCCGCGCTCGCCGCGGCCACGGTGTCCGGGGTTGAAGCCCATCGCTACGGCATCCTGCACCCGCGAGCAGCGGAAGGCCTTCAACTACTGGATCAGCTGCTGGAGAAGCCTGACCGCTACGGCGAGCCGACCGCGTACATCAACATCAGCCGCACTTTGCTACCCGCCGAGGCCGTGGCCTACTTCCAGGCGCTGGCCCCGGCGCCGAGCGGCGAGTACCAGGCCACTGACGCCGTGATCGCCTTCGCGCGTGACAACGAGGTGCTGATCCACCCCGTCACCGGTGAGTACCACGACTGCGGCAACCCCTCGGGTTGGCTCGCGGCCAACAACGCCGCGGCTCTGGCGTAGGGCCTGGCCACGTCGGGTCTCACGGACGCCCCCGGCGGCGAGTCCGGCGGCTCTGCGCCGACGCTGGCCAGTGCCCCGTGGCCCGTGATCCTCTGCGCCCGAAAGGCGTCCTTAATCGGATCCGATCATGGTGTCCGAAGGACACGAGGTGCAGCGCGACCTCGACGCTGCGCCTTCCTCGATAGGTGCGGCTGCCTGCGAGGTTGAAGGACTACCGATTGTCACGCCGATCCATCGGATGTTTCTGCAATTGTATGGCGCGCGGTGACATCCCTCCGCGGTCAGACGGACGTGTCCAGCTGGCGCAGGGATGATGTGACAGTGACGGATCGTCGGCGAGCCGCAGCGGTGATCATCCGCGACGGCCGGGTGTTGATGGTGCGCGAGCGCGGTCTCGGGCCGTCGGGTCGCCACGATGGCCAGGAGTATTGGACGCTTCCTGGGGGCGGTATTGGCCCTGGCGAGACTGCGGAGGACGCGGTCCGGCGTGAGGTTGCCGAGGAGGTGGGGCTGCGGGCTGTGGCGGTGCATTACCTGTTCGAGGTGCCGTACCCGTCGGGCTTGACGGCGTGCTTCGCGGTCGACGTAGCCGCCGGTGAACCGACCCTCGGTACGGACGAGTCGGCGTGTGACTGCCCGGCGATGGTGGGTGTGGACTGGGTGCCGCTGCCGTGGCTGCCCACCGAGACGTCGGGACTCGCCGTGCCGACGATGCTGGTCGTCTGTGGCCCGCCGGTGGTGGAGCCCGAGGCGATCCCGCGGGTGCCGTAGCTAGGTGATCCGCCAGCCGCTGTTCCAGCAGGGGAACTTCGTGGTGAAGATGTCGACGTCGAGGTTCAGGTTGTGGGCGGCGGGCGCGAACAGCGCCGCGTACTCCGCGTCTGGGGAGAACAGGGTCCAGCGGTGCCGTCGGGCGTCGAGCACGAAGAGCAGCCCCCAGTGTGCCGTGTCGGTGGCGGCGAGTTCCTTCAGTTGCTTGCGCAGGCCGACCGGAAGGTGAGCGTGGCCGATGCGACCATGGCCGACGATCATCAGTGGGAACTGAGGCTGGCCGCGGAGCAGGCGGCGGATGTTCGGTGCCACTGTCATCTCCCGGTGCGGTCGTGGCTGCGCGGATCGTCCACGCGCTGTTGTCGGTAGATGGTGCCGTCGCGGGCGGTGGCGCGCCAGGGGCGGGCGTGGTGCACGGCGACGCGCAGCTCTGGTGCGTCGCGGTCGAGGGTGGCGCAGACCAGGCCGGTGGTGCCATCGGGGGCGCACTGGGCGAGCCAGCCGCCGTGCGGGCCGACAATCCCGGCGGGCATCGCGGTGCTGCATTGCGCGGGCACCGAGACGCTCACCCACTGGCTCATGGTGGCGGCGTGACCTTGGGCCATCACGGCGAACATCGGGTCTTCGGAGAAGGTAGAGAACAGGACGCAGTCCACACCCCGGTGCAGGTAGTCGAGGAACAATTCCGGGAAGTTGATCTCGACGCAGAGTGCCAGACCCAGCTTGAATCCCGCGAGGTTGAGGACGGTTGGTGTGAAGCCGGGGGTGTAGAAGCGGCTGATCTCGGTGTGGGAGAGGTAGCGCTTGTCGTAGCGGTCGACGATGCGTCCCTGGTCGGAGATTACGTACAGGCTGTTGTGTGGTCGGTGCTGGCCGCTGAGTCGGTGGTTGCTGCCCAGGATCACCCAAAGGCCGAGCTCACCCGCGAGCGCGGCCGTCTCGTCCAACTCCCGCCTCAGCACTGTCCAGTCGACGTCCCAACCGGCGAAGTGGTCCTTGGCCTGTCCGGCGTAGCCGGACAGGGCGCCTTCGGGGAACTGCACCAGGTGGGCGCCCTGCTGGTGCGCGCGTCGCATGAACGTACGGATTGCGGCGCCGTTGAGCGCGGCGTCGCAGGTGACCAGCGGCTGGGCGGCAGCGATCATGAGAGTCGACGAGTCGTCCACTCGGCGGGCCTCGGGCATTCGGGGTGAGCCTCCTGGGGTCGATCGTGGGTGGTCAGGTGAGGACTCGGACTCGGCGCCACCGGTGGGCGGGGCGTTGCCGTGCTAGTCGTTGCGCGGACACGGCCAGGCTGACTCGGGTCGGATTGCGGCGCCAGATGCCGTCGAGGAGGTGATCGAGTCCGTGTGGTGCGCAGACAGCGATGCGCCCGTCGGCGTCGAGACGGATCGCGACGGCGGTGGTGTATTCGGGCCAGGTCGCGACCGCGTCGGCGATGCTGCCGAGTGCGGGGACGGGGTCGCCTCCGAATCGGGCGGGGTACCAGGTGTACACGGCGGCCTGGTTCTTCGCCTCCCAGGGCGGTCCGGGCCACATCGCCGTCAGACGCCCGGTGGCGTGCTCGTCGTTGGCCCGGGTCAGGTCGGCGGGGTCGAAGAACGCCACGTCGATGTCCCGGGTCCGGAGGAAGTCGAAGCCGTGCCCGTAGCGTTGGTCCCAGACGAGATCCCTGAGGACACCAGCGCCGATCCAGGCGTCCGGCAGGCCCGAGTCCCGCACGGTGCGCAGCGCCCGCATCAGCGGCTGACTCGCGCCAACCAGAGCGCGTAACTCGTCGTCACGCATTTCCTGTCCGCCTTCCGTCAGGTTGAGGGTGATCGAGGCCAGGTCAGCTGCGGGGGTGTGGCATCCAGGTGGCCTTCGGCAGTTGTGGCTGCGTGCTGGCTTGGACGTCTCCGGACAGCTGCGCGGCGTCCGGGTGTGGTGGCGCGGTGTGGGTGTGCTGCTGGTGGAGGCGGTGTGCGAGGTAGTCGCTCAGCGAGGTCGCGTGTGGCACGTCCGGGTCGGTGGTGGCGCCGCAGGGGATGTAGTGGGTGTGCCGTAGTGGGGCCACGAACTCGGGCAGGGGCGCGCCGGCTTGCAGGCCGGTGGTGATCGCCGTGGACAGCGCTTCGGTGAGGCCGGCCAGGGTGGAGCCGTGTTTACCGACGCGCAGCTCGACGTGAGTGAGGGAGCCGAACGAGGTGGCCGTGGTGAGGCGTCCGGTGGTGCCGTCCAGTACGAAGTCGGTCGTGGTGCCGGTGTAGCGGCGGGGCGCTCGCCGCTGCGGGGTGTCATCGCTCATCTGCGTTCTTCCTGGGTGTGGTGACGGCGGCGGGCAGGCGGGTGCTCGCGCCGGGTCTGTAGGGCGGGCTGTTCCGGGTCGCTTTCCACGGCAGGAACGCGGCGCTGGTGAGGGTGAGGGCGGCGGTAGCCGTGAGGGCGGTGCGGGGGCCGGTTACGGCGGCGAGGACGCCGGCCGCGGCGATGACGATCGGTTGGGTGAGTTTGCTGGTGATGGACCAGGCGGTCAGGACGCGGGACAGGCAGTGCTCGCTGGTGTGGTTGATCCGGTAGGCGGCGAAGGTGGGATTGAACGTTCCCGCGGCGAACAGCAGGAGTGTGTCGGCGAGGGTGATGATGATCAGGCCGGGTGTGCCGGGCGGGGCGAGGGGGATGAATCCCATCCAGAGTGTGCGGGCGACGCCGGTGGTGAGCAGGACCGTGCGCAGGCCGTATCGGGTGGTGAGCGGGCCGGCGGTGAGGGAGCCGAGGATCCCGCCGAGGCAGGGCAGTCCGAGGGCCAGGCCGTACTGCCAGGGCGCCAGGTGCAGGTCGCGGAGCATGAACACCGCGATGATGGGCGTGCTGGCCGTGATGGCGCCGCCGAAGATGATGGCGTTGACGAACAGGGCACGCAGGCCCGCGTGGTGAAGGATGTGCCGCCATCCCTCGATGGCTTCCCGGCTCCGGCTCGGGGTGGGTTGCCGCGCCGGTGGCGGCGGTTCGGGGGTGCGGAGGCGGCGGATCCCGAGCGCGGATGCCAGGAAGGTCGCGGCGTCGACGGTGACGGACGCGGTGGCGCCGAGCCAGGACACGAGGACACCGCCGATGGGTGAGCCGAGGCTGTTCGCCGTCCACTGGGAGGTCTCGAATCGGCTGTTGGCGGTGACACGCTGTTCGACGGTGACCAGGTGTGTCAGGTGGGCGCCGCTGGCGGCGTTGAACACGATGGTGCCGGCGGTCTGTATGACGGCGACGACGCACACGTGCGCGTACGTCAGGGCGTCGAGCGCGGCGGCGATGCAGACGCTTGCCAGGGCGGCGAAGCGCAGCAGGTCGGCGCCGATCATCACAGGCCGTTTACGCCGGAACTCCACCCAAGGGCCCAGGGGTAGGACGATGACCGCCGCAGCGAGGCCGGAGATCACCGCGAGCAGCGAGATCTGCAGAGCCGATGCGTCCAGCAGCAGGATCGCGACCAGCGGCAGCGCGCCCGCCCCGACAGCAGATCCCGTTTGGCTCACGGAGTAGGCGCCCCACAGGCGGTGGAAGTCAGCGCTCAGCTGGGGAGGTGCTGGTGAGCTCGCCGTGGGGCTGCGGTGGGCCCGAGTACTGGCGATCGTCCGGTTCAAGCCCATCGCATCAGCGCCTGAACGTCGTGGCGTGCCTGGCTGAGGAGCTGTCGCAGGTACGCGAGCTTGGAGGTGGCCGGATCAGCGGCCGGCAAGCTGGTGTGCAGGCGGATCTCTCGACAGGTCAGCAACAACCGGTTGACCTGAAAGGCGGTGTCGATGCCAGCGGTCTGTACGCGTGCGGTGATCGCGGCGGTGATGGTCGGGCTGGCCGCGGCGCTGACGAGGTGCAGGAGCGCGAGGTCGTAGCCGGGCAGGTAGCTTCCGGTGTGCTCGAGGTCGACGAGGGCGCAGTGCCCGCCGTCAAGGAGAAGGTTCGCTGGTAGGGCGTCGCCGTGGGCGGTTACCCGCGCCGGGCCGAGCTGGTCGACGAGGGCGTGCAGGGCGAATCGGTCGGCGTCGTCGAGGAGCCCGCTGGCGTGCTCGGCGTCGATGCGGCCGTGGTAGTCGACAGGTTGCGGCAGCGCCGGCGTTGGCGCCCAATGGGCGAAGGCGTCGAGTGTGTCGAGGACCTGCTGTGCCGTGCGGGCGTGGACGTCGCGGGTGAGGTGACGCGCGTCGTGCAGACGCTGTCCGGGGAGCTGCGTCAGGACGGTGAGCCGCTCGTCAGAGCACACCAGCCGAGGCACACGCACCGATGGCGGCTGGTCGGCGAGCCGCTCGTAGGTGCGTAGTTCGTGGTCGCGGCGGCCGACCCAGTACGGGTCGTCGGTGGTCAGCAGCTTGGCGATCACCGGCTGGCCGTTGCGGTGTCCGGTGGCGACGAGGGCTTTGTCGGTGCGGTGCACGACCCGGCCGATGCCCACCCGGGCGGAGCCGGCGCGGGCGATCAGCGCCGCGAACGCCTCGTCAGCCCCGCCCACCGGAGTGTTCGCGCCGCCGACGGGCGTCATCTGGCGCCGGTTCACGGGGCGGCCGGAAGGATGTCGGTGTCGCGGCCGGTCAGTGGCAGGCCGGCGGCGGTGGCGATGCGCTCGACCGCTTGCTCCAGGGTGGTGGTCTCGGGCAGGACGAGTTCGTCGGGCCAGCCGAGGACATCGCGCGGGGTGTACCAGCTGCGCAGGTGGTCTGGCGACACCTCCGCCGCCATGGGACGCGTGTCGTGGCGTCGCAGGGTCTCGGGCAGCGACACGTCGAGGTAGACGAACAGCGTCCGCCCGCGGTGCGCGTCGCGCAGCTCGGTGAGCATGCTCCGGTACCGAGCGGCATGCATGAGCCCTTCCAGGATCACGTGGTAGCCGTGGTCGAGGCAGAAGCGGACGTTCTGCGCGATGAGTGCGGGCGCGAGGCCTCGGGGCTTGTCGCGTTCTCTGAGCAGGATCCGTCGGAGGTGATCTTGGCCGACCAGGGCGCAGCCGCGGCCGTGCCGGTAACGCAGCGTCCGGGCGAGGGTGCTCTTCCCGGCGCCGCTGTTCCCGCGAAGGCAGATCAAAATCGTCTCATTGGTGCCGGTGGAAGGTACGCCGTCCACGGCGGAACTGCTCATCGGACCACCTGATGCTGGCCCTGCCGCGGGAGCTGGCTCTCCTCGTCGGGATTGGTGACCTGGTGCGGGCATGTGATTCCACTTTCGTAGCCGGAGGCTTGAAGGGTGAACAGCTCGGCGTAGCGTCCGCCGGCGGTCATGAGGTCGCGGTGGGTGCCGGCTTCGACGAGGCGGCCGTGGTGCAGGACGTAGATGCGGTCGGCGTGGCGGACGTTGGCCAACCGGTGGGTGATTAGGATCGTGATCGCGTGGCCTTGCCGGTCGCGGATGGCTTGGAACAGGGCGTCCTCGGCGCGGGGGTCGAGGGCGGAGGACGGCTCGTCCATGATGAGCACGTCGGCTTCTCGGAGGAATCCGCGGGCGGCGGTGATGCGTTGCCACTGCCCGCCGGAGAGGTCTTGGCCGCCGGCGAAGGTCCGGTCGAGCAGCGTCTCGTATCCGTGCGGAAGCTCGCTGATCATGTCGTGGGCGACGGCCCGGCCGGCGGCGGCGGCGATGCGGGTCTGATCGGCGGTGGTGGTGACGTCGCCGATGGCGATGTTCGTGGCGGCCGTGAACGGCCACTTGTGGTACTCCTGCGTCACGACTGCGATGCGGGCCCGCAGCTCATCGACGTCCCAGTCGTCGCCGGGTTGGTCGTTGTAGCGGATCGTGCCGGCGGTGGGGGCGCGCAGGGTGGCGATCATGGTGGCGAGGGTGGACTTCCCGGAGCCGTTCTCCCCGACGAATGCCACCGTCTCGCCCGCTGCGATGGTCAGGGCGACGTGGTCGACGGCGGCGGTGTCGCGGTCGGGGTAGCGCAGGCTGACCGAGTCGACGGTGATGCTGCGCAGCCGCTGCGGCGCCGGACCGTGTGCAGCTTGGCCTTGCGGCGTGCCAAGGGGCGTGGGTAGGTAGTCGGCGGCGCGGGTCATGAAGCCTTGGTAGTCGCGGAAGTGCTGTCCTTCGGTGTAGACGCGGTCGATCTGAAAGGTGACCACGGCCAGGGAGCGTTGCGCGGTCTGCACGGCGATGACGCAGGTCGCGGCGGCGGCGAGAGGGATCTGCCCGTCGACGAGCAGCAGGCCGAGCAGGACGTACACCGCGGTGGTGGCGATCCCGCCGATCACCGCGCCGACGGTGGTGGTCGTGGTGACCCGCTTCGCGAGGGCGAGTTGAATGCGGGTTTCCACGCCCATCACCCGGTCGTACTGGTTGAGCAGGAACTGCCGCAGACTGTAGGAGCGCAGTTCGGGGGCGGAGTCCCGTTCGGCCATCAGCCGGTGCAGCAACCACAACCGGCGCCGCCGCACCGATCCCGCAGCGTAGGTCTGGTAGCGCAGATGCCCCGCGCGCAGCGACGCCCACCCGTTCGGCACCGTCGCGACCAACAAAGCGAGCAGCAGCAGCGGGTGGACCACCACCACGGCGACCGCGACGGCCACGACGCCGGCGAGCCCGGCGAGCAGGTTCATCGCCGCCTGCACCAGCCCGGTGGTGGAGTCCGCGCCCCGGGATGCCCGCTCCATGTCGTCGGCGAACGCGTCCGCGTCGAACGCTTCCAGCTGCACGGCGGTCGTCACCTCGAACAGGCCCCGTTCCACCTCCCGGTCCACCTTCGGAGTCAGCCCGTTCTGCGCGTACCCCATGGCAGTGGCCATCGCGGCGCGCAGCGCGGTCACCGCCGCCAACGCCGCCAGGGCGGGCAACGCCGCGCGGACCTTGTCCCCAGTGGGTCCGCCGGCGAATAGCTCCACCAGGACCCGCTGGGTGGCGAGCAGCCCGAACGCCGCCATCACGCCCGCGCCGAGCGTCGTGGCCGCCACGACCGATGTCCGCGGCCGGTCCGCGCGCCAGCTCACCACCAGGGCGGCCCGGACCAGACGGGGTAGCTCGGTGAACACCGCGAACAGGCCGGCCTGCGCCCGGGCGCGCATGCCGGTCTCCCACCACATCTCCCGCAGCTCCGGCAACACCGAGTCGACCGGCGACGCGGGCTCGGATGATGCGGGATCGGAACGGTTGGTTTCGGGCACGACGGATCCTCCCAACGACGGGCTGGCAAGTCGGCGATCGAGCGAGCGAGGCGGCGGTGCGGCAGGTCGCGTCAGGAGACCGGTACGCCGTCTTCGAGGTAGCGGGTCACACCGTCACCCCGCGCCTGCAGGCATTCGGCGACGCGGCGGGCCAGCAACGGCTGCAACCTCGCCCGCGCCTGCGGCGGGTCGGACCACGCCCACCCCTTTAACTCGGCGGGCGGCACGACGATGCGCTGCGCCCGCACCGCGTCCAGGGCACCACCGTCGAAGACGAGCATCACGCCGTCGGTGCGGCCGTCGCCGGCCGGCACCCAGTCCACGACAAGCAGCCGACCCGGCGTCAGGTCCAAGCCGAGTTCCTCGCGGCATTCCCGCACGACTGCCTGCCACGGCGACTCGCCGTCCTCGACGCACCCCCCGGGAATCTCCCACCACGCCTGATACGCCGGCTCGACCAGCAGAACCCGATCCTGCGGATCGGTGATCAGCAGCCCCGCAGCCATCCGCTTGCGCGGCAGACCGACGGTGAAATCGTGGGGGTCGGAGGGCATGCAGGCACGGTAGAACCCTGGCAGCCCGACACGCCCGCAGCGGCGCGCGCCGACAATGTCGGGCTTCTCCGACAGCACCTCCGACAACCGCCACCTTGACCACGGCGGCCACTACCTCGCGGCGTGAACGCGCCGCCCGGGGCTCCGCGGCCCGCCTGGAAAATGTCACAGCCGGTCGCTACGGTCACCGCTTACCGTGACCGCTCGACTCGGGGGTGATGGCCGATGGGCGACAGCGACGAGATCATCACCGCGCGCCGCGCGCTCGGCCGGCACCTCGCGCACCTGCGTAAGACGGCCGATCTCACGCAGCACGGCCTCGCCCCGCTTGTGCGCTACGCCCGCAGCTCGATCGCCAGCACCGAGACCGGCCTGCAGTACCCCGACCGGATGTTCTGGCGACGCTGCGACACCGCCCTGCGGACAGGCGGAGCACTTGTCGCCGAGTACGACCGCATCGCCGAGCTGGACCTACACCGTCAGCGCAGCCAGCTTGACGCGGGCGATACCGCAGCAACCGGCGGTGAGGCTCTGTGGGAGCCCGAGCAGCACATCGCCGCGCGCCGAGCGGCCCTAACCGCCGCAAACGAGGACGCGCGGCTGACTCACCTGGAGGACGAGATCCGACAAGCGATCACCGACAATGAACGACTTCCACCGGCCACGCTGGTGGGCCGGCTGCGTCCGCTGCGCGTCGGCGTCGACGAGTTGATGGCCGCCCGGCATCACCCCCCGCAGCGGGCCCGGCTCTATACGGTCGCCGCGCATCTGTCCGGGCTGCTCGCCGTCCTTGCTCTGGACCTTCGGGCTTTCGGCGTCGCACGCGCCTACGCCGCCGAGGCGTTTGAGCTCGCTGACGCCGCCGAGCAACCCGATGTGCGGGCGTGGGCTCGCGCCACTCAGAGCCTGATCGCCTACTACAGCGGGGACCCTCGCGACGCTCTCAACTACGCCGACGACGGCCTGCGGCACTCCGGCACGAGTGCGCACCGCATCCGCCTGCTCGTCAACGGGCAGGCCCGCGCGCTCGCCTGCGTCGGTGACCGCTACGGCGTCGACCGCGCCGTCGACCACGCCTTCGCCCTGCTGGCGGGGCAGCCGGCGGCCGAGCAGGTCAGCACCAGTCTGACCCTCGGCCCATACTGCCTGGCCCGCGCCGCCGCCAACGCGGCCACCGCCTACCTCACCATCGGCCGCACCGCCGAGGTGATCGACCACCTCGCTACCCCGATTGCCGCCTTCGACGCTGCGCAGCTGCGCGGTCCGCAGGCGCTCAGTCGCCTCGACCTGGCCACCGCCCACCTGCACGCTGGGAACCTCGATCACGCCGCTGACTTGGCTGTGGAGGCGCTCACCCTGGCCGCCGACTGCCGCTTCGAATCGGTGCGGCAGCGCGCCCGACAGTTTCTTGGCGCTGCGCGCCCCTTCGGCCGCCACCCCCAGTTGCTCTACGTCACTGACCTGCTCAATGAGTACACGCCGACCAGCAGCGCACCCCGCTCGGGCCTACGATCCCCGGCATGAGCAGTCGGGAAGCGCGCAGCCTGCAGCACCGCTGGACCGCCTACCACCACCTGCCCACCCTGACCGAGCACTGGTACTGGCGCCCAGGCTGGCGGCCCGACCGCCAGTTCTATACCTGGCACCTCACCTTCAAACACCAACCCGACCTTCACCAGTTCGTGACTGAGCTCCAGGACCGGCTGGCGCTGCCCGGCCTGGACCTGGTGCCCCTCGACTGCCTGCACCTGACCATGCAAGGCGTCGGTTTCGTCGACGAGGTGTCCGACAGCGACATCGACGCGGTCGTCGCCGAAGCCCGTCGACGGTGCGCCGACCTTGCGCCGCTGCGGTTGTCTCTTGGGCCCGTCGACCCCGACGCCGAAGGCATCGGCCTGCTCGTGACGCCCTGGCAACCGGTTGAACAGCTCCGCGACCGCATCCGCGCCGCGATCGGCGCCGTATGGCCGAGCGTGCCCGAACCCGCTGACGGGTTCCGACCGCACGTCACCATCGCCTACAGCAGGAAGGCAACATCCACCGCGCCGATCCGCGAACGCCTGGCCGAACTCCGCAGCCTGCCCGCTGCCACCGCGACGATCCACACGGCATCACTGATCGCGCTGCGCCGAGAGCATCACACCTACCGATGGTCATCGGTGGCCACGCTCACCCTCGGTGCATAGCAGCAGAGGACGCGGGCAAGCGAGACCACGATCGGCGCGAGCGTCGGTGGCCTGACACAGATGTGGCAACGACCACCCGGGCGTCCTGGGAGCGAGGCACGCCTACCGTGCTAACGCTCGCCTGTAGCGTATGAATGCCGGGAACGACACGCACCTAAGGAAGCTGCCGGCGTCCGGCGTTCCCACTCTCGGCTGAGCAAGCGATTTGGTAGAGCTTGCTCTGCAGCTGCGACGGAGACTGATGATGACGATCAGCAACTCAGGCATCCTGTGGACACTGTCGGCCTACCTCGAGTTCCATCGCCACGAAGCCGCAGCGCTGTCGGCGCCGATGCAGCTACTGACCGAGGGCGCGGACTGTGCCTCGCGGCTCCACTTCCCCGTGCACGTGACTGTCGGTGCGCTCCTTGTGCGCGGCGGAACGGAGGTCCTTCTTGTTGATCACCTCGCGTACGGGCTCCTGCTGCAGCCCGGCGGGCACCTCGAGCCGACCGATGCCACGCTGATCGACGCGGCGGTGCGGGAGCTGGTGGAGGAGACCGGAGTTGATCCCGCCGGTATTGTTCCGACCTCACCGCTACCGGCGTACGTCGAGTACGGGCCGGTGCCAGCGCGGCCGGACAAGGGCGAACCGGAACACTTCCATCTCGATATCGGGTACGCCTTCTCAACCACGTCCGCCGACGTCGGGTCGATCCAGGAGTCGGAGGTGCGAGGCGCCGCCTGGTATCCGCTGGCCGAGGCGCAGCGGCTTGTCGGTCACCGCGTCACCCGGGCAGTGAGCACGCCCGGGTGACGTGCGTGACCGGGTCACGGGCTGGCTTGGGTCGATCCGATGGTCGTCAGGGGTCACGTCCCGGTGGCAGCGGTGATGCGTAGGTCCCAGCCGGGCAGGTCTTCCCCGTGGTAGGGCACAAGCCTCACGTCGAACCATGAGGCGTCAGGCCGTCCTGCCTGCTCCCACCGCCCGAGCCAGCTCCGTAGCGCGGTCAGGGATGGGGAGTTGGCGGTGTCGGCGAGGATGGTGCCGTCGCCCAGGATCACGGCGGCGGAGGTGGCGCTGGTGTGCCCGATGCCGCGCTGCCCGTCGCCCAGGGAGGCGAGGCTGCGGTGTGGCCCGCCGGCGATGACGGAGTAGGCCGACCAGGACTGCCAGTCCAGCGGCGGGCCGTGGTAGGTCTCGCTGTGGCGGGGGTCAAGCAACAGGCTGAGGGCGTCGCGGGCGCCGGTGTGGTGCGGGTCGTGCTCGCGCCAGCCGATGGATATCCATGCCGGGTGGGGGTGCTCGATGTGGTGGTCTACCCAGCGGCCGGGGATGGTGATGGCGTCGTCGACGGCTGCGGTGGTGGATTGGGCGTAGCCGGTGCCGAGGGTGGCCATCTCGACGCGCGGTTGTCCTTCGTTCAGGGTGATGGTCGTGATCAGGGTGGTGGAGGGCTGTTCGGCGATGGGTAGGGTGGCGACGAGCCTCCCGTTCGCGCTTAGTTGGTCTATCCACGATCGGGGTAGCCGTGGTGGTGTGCACCAGGCGACGATGCGTTGGTAGGCGGCGTGTGGCGGGTAGCCGGCCAGGCCGTCGGCGCTGTGGCAGGTGATGGTGCTCAGGCCGCGTTGACGGTGCAGGCGGGTTGCCCATTCGACCAGGTGGTCACTGATGTCGACGCTTGTTACTCGCCCTGAGCGCCCGGCTTGGGCGGCGAGCAGCGCGCCGGAGTATCCCGTGCCGGTGCCTATCTCCAGCACGTTGTCTCCGTCGCTGATCTGAAGGGCGAGCACGTCGCGGTGGATGGCTTCCGGCGCGGACCGGTGCAGGGTTTCGCCGCGCTCCGCGTTGTGGATGTAGTGCTGCTCGGGAACGCTGCCGAGTAGCGAATCGGCGGCGGTCACAGGACTCCTTCCGTAGCAGGCGAGTTGCCGTCCGGGCTTGAGAGCCGGGATCAGCGCCCGATCGATGGCGGTGTTTTGTGGATCGTGAGCAGCTACGGCTGCCTGCGCGGAGGGAGGGCTGGGGAGTTCATGGTGAGGTATCGGTAGCCGATTTCGGTGAGCCTGTCGGCGTCGAGGCAGTGTCGTCCGTCGAGGACGAGTGGTGAGCGCATGGTGGGGGCGAATTTGGCCCAGTCGAGGTCGCGGTAGTGCGTCCATTCGGTGGCGACCACGATGGCGTCGGCGTCGTCGAACACGTCGTCGACTCCGTCGGCGAGGTGCGCGGCGAGGGTGGGTTGTTCGCGGCGGAAGCGGTCGGCGGCGACGGGGTCGTGCAGGGTGATGCGGGCGCCGCGTTCGAGGAGCAGGTTCGCGATGTCGATGGCGGGTGAGTCGCGCAGGTCGTCGGTGTCGGGCTTGAACGCGAGGCCGAGGATGCCGATCTTTCGGCCTTTGATGATGTGGAGTTCGTCGAGGAGCCGGTCGACGACCTTGGTGCGCTGGCGGTGGTTGACATCGCGGGCGGCGGTGACGATCGGCGTAGCGAGGTGGTACTCGCTGGCGGTGGCGATAAGCGCGGCGGTGTCTTTGCCGAAGCAGGATCCGCCCCAGCCGATGCCGGGGTTGAGGAAGCGGGGGCCGATGCGGGCGTCGAGGCCGGTGCCGCGGGCGACTTCGCGGACGTCGGCGCCGACCTTGCCGGCTATCGCGGCGATCTCGTTGATATAGCTGATCTTGAGGGCGAGGAAGGCGTTGGCCGCGTACTTGATCAGCTCCGCTGAGGCCAGGTCGGTGGAGACCAGCGGCACGGCGCTCATGCCGGCGGGGCGGGGCAGCACGGTGGGCGGGGTGAAAGACTGGTTGAGGATGGGTCGGTAGAGCTGGTTGAGGACGTCCAGGCTCTTCTGGTTGTCGGAGCCGATGACGATGCGGTCCGGGTACAGGGTGTCGGCGAGCGCGGTGCCCTCGCGCAGGAACTCAGGGTTCGAGGCGACCGCGAACTGGCCGTCGGGGCGGTTGCCGTGGTGGTGTTCGTAGGCTTCGCGCAGGATCGCGTCGACCCAGTTGCCGGAGCCGATCGGCACGGTGGACTTGTTGACCACGACGGTGAAGCCGCCGCGCAGGTGCTCGGCGACGCTTTCGGCGGCGGATCGCAGGTACTGCAGGTCGGGGTTGCCGTTGTCGAGTTGCGGGGTCTGCACGGCGATGAACACGACGTCGGCGTCGGGCACGCCGACGGCGTAGTCGGTGGTGAAGCTCAGGTGCGAGGACGCCTGGTCGATGAGCGCTTCCAGGTGCGGCTCGTAGATCGGGCATTGGCCGGCGCGGAGAATGTCGATCTTGCGTTGGTCAAGGTCAATGCAGGTGATGTCGTGGCCCAGGAAGGCGAGGCTGACGCTGGTGGTGAGACCGACGTATCCGGTCCCGACGACACAAACCTTCATTGAGTATTTCCTCTCCACGGATTCTTGGTCGGTCAACGCCGTGGACCGATCCGGATGGTGATCGTCTTCTATTTTACAAGGGGCGAAACCACGCGGCAGGTTGTCGCCCCAACCTCGCTCCGCTTGGCTGACGCCCTCACAGTCGAAGTCTGCGTGCCGCTGAAGACGGGCATTCACATGCGACGTGATTCAGGGAACGAATGTGCGTCACTGTGGTTACGGTGTTCACGACTTCTTCGTCGCAGGATCCGGCCGGGCAGACGTGAGCGGCGTTCCAGCCACCGTTGCTGGCCAACTGTAGGTCCTGGGTGGTGCTGTCCCCTATCACAAGGCAGATACGAAGTTCGTCCCGAGCCAATTCACGCCCGATTGCGGACGCAAAAGCGGGGTGCGACTTGGCGGCGCCTACGTCGCCGGAGACCAGAATCCGATCAAAATAGTCTGCGAGCCCTGCCTTCGCTAGCTTCCGGCACTGGTGCGCCGGCATCCCGTTAGTGGCAAGCCAGAGTCGGTGGTTCTGACGGAGTTCGGCCAGCTTGGCTTGGGTGCCCGGCAGGGCGCGGATGAGGCGGTGGCGGAACGAACGGTAGCCTTCCGCTGCGGTTTTCGCCCTGGCCGGGTCGGCTCGGCGCGCATCGAGTATTGCGGACCAGACCTGGACCTCATGTTGCTGCAGCGACTCGATGACAGGCCCGGGGAGCCCTGTATTCTCGCGCGGTAGCCAGAGTGCCTCCCATCCGCTGACGTGAGCGAGCGAACCAGTGTGCCGGTGAGGGTGCGCCTTCCACATCTTTCTGATCAACTGCAGAGCCAGTTCGATTGTCTCGCCGTCGGTGGGTAAGGCGACCGTCGAAAGTGTCTGGGCGACTGACGTTTTCGCGGCCTGCATATCCTCAATCAAGGTGTCATCGAGATCAATGATTATAGTCTTCATGGCACACGTCCGAGTTCGGGCGAAGAATCCTGAGACTGTTGGGCTCAGCCGGGGGGCAACGAGGGGAGAACTCGACTGAAGGCTTCTTCCCAGACGAGGAGCACCTTTGTGTAGTCGCTAGCGCCAGCGAATTCTTTCGCCGCCTGCGCCATGCATTTCAGCCGGGTCGGGTCCGATCGCAGAGTGGTGATCCGCTCTACGAAGGTTCGGGCCACGACGGTGTCTGCTGGGTCTCCCTCGACCAGGCAGCCGGTGACGCCGTCGATGACCCGATCCGACAGAGCGCCGGCCGGCGAACAGACGATCACTGCGCCGGCGGCGGCGGCCTCCATAGCGGCGATGCAGCAGGTCTCCGGGTACGTAGTGGGGTACAGGTAGAACTCTGCAGTCAGCTGAAGGCGGATGAGGTCCGGTTTTGCTAGCCGGCCCAGGTAGTGCACGCCGTCGGATGCCATCGCCCTCGCGCGCTCATACAGCACTCCGGCTCGGCGCAAGTCTTCCTCGACTGTTATTCCTCGCAGGAGGTGACTCGAGGCAACGAACAGCTCTGCGTCCGGGTGCACCCGGCGAATGGAGGGCCACATGTCCAGCAGCGGTTCCAGGCCCCGCTTCGGGTTGGCGGCGTGCAGACATCGTCCTGGTACCTTGGGTGGCTGCTCGGCGTAGTCCGAGGTGTCCAAGCCGTCGGCTGTGACGACCCAGTCGGCATCTGGCGGGTAACCAAAGTCGTTGATGTACAGGTCGCGTTGGAAGTCCGAGAAGGCGATCAAGAGGTTGACGTCACCGGTGCCAACCTGGTTGATGAGGCTGTCGTTGGGCGTCTTTAGTCCGAGCTTCACCGCTCGTACTGGCGCATTGAACCGGCCCGGCTCCATCCTCTTAGTCCGGACCCAGAAAATGATCACGTCCCGGTAATCGTCCTCGGCGAGTTCCGTGAGGGGCAGCCACTGTACGCCGCGATCCTCAAGGCGTGGGCAGTCGGCGTACACCCGCACTTCATGGCCTCGCGCGGCGAGGCCGCGGGCGGACAGGATCATGCCTGTCTCGTTCCCGCCCACGCCTTTCGTCGTCAGGTCCGACGGCTGCACGGCCAGGTAGCCGGGGTGCACAATGTCGATTTTCATGGGGCTCCTGAACACGAATTCGGAAGCGAACTCCGCAGAGTGGCGGACCTTGCCCGCCGATCTGAGTTCGGTGAACGTCCGCGCGATCCGGGCTTGGGCCAGCAGGCCCTAGGCGTAAGGGTTGGAGGAACCGAAGAGCATGTCGACCCGTTCGTGCTGCCGGGTGAACTCGTCGCGGCGGCGGACTCGCTGCTTCCACAGGACGGCGAGCCACCGCAGAGCGCACGTGCGCTGGTTCGCCGCGAACTGCTTGCGGTGGGCGTCGGTGACCCCGAGGTCGGGCAGCACGTTCACCCACACCTCGTCGGGCACGTCGCGGGCGCTGATGTGCTCGATGTGGTCGGCGGCGTCGAACACCTGGTTGCTGTAGCCGGCGTACTCGAAGTCGACGCAGGCGGCCCCGTCGGAGGTCTGGAGCCAGTTGAGCATATTGGCGTCGCCGCGGGACAGCACCGGCTCGGCCCGCTCCATGATCACGTCGGCGTCACCGCTGCTGTGCCAGGCGGCGAGCAGCTGCTGCATGGCGGGTGCGAGTGGGTCGTCGGCCTGGTCCTCGAGCAGTTCCGGCCATGCCTGGGTCAGCCGGACCAAGTAGTGCTCACCGCTGTCGATGCGAGGTAACTCGGCCATCAGCCCAGACAGCGGGACCGCCTGCAGTTGCATGGTCGTGCAGGCAAGGCCGCGCAGGGCGTGCAGCCGATCCGCTGCCTCGATCAGCGGGGTGCCGTGAAGCACGGTCATGCCGATGGCTGGTTCGACTTCGGCCGGGTCGAGCCACAGCGGGACCGGGACAGTGCCAAGGTGCTGCGGCTCGAGGAGGTTCAGTGCCGCCCATTCGCGCTCGGCACGCCGCCGGTCCGTCTTGGTGTAGAACTTGATCACGATGTCATGGCCACCCGGCGACGTCCACCGGTAAAGATCGTTCTGCATGCCCCCGGAGAGCGGACGTACGCCGAGGCTAGCCAGGGAGTCGCTGAGGGCTTCGCCTCCGTGCTCACGGGCCTGCCGGAGTTCGGTAAGCAGCGTTTGGGGGGCCTCGTGGGATCGGGCAATCATGCTGTCTTCGGCTCCATGGTAATTGGGGTTGATGGACGGCACCGACCGTAGTAGCTGGGCGCGTGGCGGGTCTCGCGACGCCGCCGGTCGTGTCACGCCGCGGTGGCACGTTTCGCAGCGAAGGTCGGCAAGGTGGCCAGGTCGGCGAGCACCGCGTGATGTGCCTGTTGGGGATTGAGTCCTGTGACGTCGACTCGGTGCAGGTCGGGATCGGTTCGCGCGAGTTCGGCGTACGCATCGTGGACGAACCGGAGGAACGCCCGCTGCTCGGCGGTGTACGGATGGCCTTGCCGGAGTTCCGCGCGGGCGATGGCATCGTCGGCGGGCAGGTAGAGCCACACGGACCGGACGGCGGCGGGGCCGGCGAAGGTCCCGACGTTGCGCAGCCAGGTGATCGCGTCGGCACGGACGATGTGGTGGTGCTGCAGGAGCCGGGCGAGGCTGTAGGAGTAGAGGGTGTGGATCCCGCGGTCTTCGACGACGGTGCTGCCCTCGGCGAGGTGGCCGGCGATGTCGGTGGCGTAGGTGTCCGCCCGAATCGCCGCGCCGAGCAGGGTGTCGGTGACAACGTGTTCATGTCGGGAGAACGGATCACCGGAGTCGAACAACGTCAGCAGCGCCCGGCCGAGCGGATCGGCGGCGCGGGTCAGGTTGTCGGGCAGGTAGGTGACGGTCAGCCCCTGTTCGGTCAGGCAGTCGGCGAGCATGCCGGACTGGGTACTTTTCCCGGCGCCGGTCAGCCCTTCGAATCCGATGAGCATCCGCATCTCCTTGTTCAGGCGTACGTAGTGCCGGTGGTTGCCTGACGCAGTGTGTCGAGCACCGCGCCGGTCAGTCCGGGTGCGGTGACGATCGTGGTGCGAGAGGCGAGGTCGTGGGGGGTGCCGTCGGTGTCGGTGACGTTCGCGCCAGCCGCTCGGGCGATCGCGACGCCGGCGGCCATGTCCCAGTCCCGGTTGCCGAGGGTGATGCTGGCATCGAGGGATCCGTCGGCCACGAAGGCCAGGTCCACGGCGGCGGAGCCCAGCATGCGGACCTTGCCGGCGGCGGGAGCGAGGGCGGCGTGCAGTGCGACGGCGACGGCGTTGCGTTCGTCGGCGTCGTCGCCGGTGCCGTAGTCGCCGATGGCGATCACGGCGTCGGCGAGGTTCCTCGCTTCGGACGGTGCGATGGGTTGGTTGTTGCACCAGGCGCCCAGTTCGGCGGCGCCCCAGTAGGTGCGGCGGAGGGTGGGAAGGCTGATCACGCCGAGCAGCGGCTGGACGCCGTCGGTGAGGGCGAGGGAGACCCCGTAGAGCGGCAGGCCGTGGACGAGGTTGACGGTGCCGTCGATCGGGTCGAGGACCCACCGTTGGCGCGGGCGGGCCGGGTCGCCGCCCGCCTCTTCGCTGTACCGGTCGATGTCGGGGGTTCGTTCTTTCAAGAAGGCGAGGATCTGCTGCTCGATGCTCAGGTCGAGGTCGGTGACCACGTCCTTGGGCCCTTTGGCGGTGACCTGCCGGACGGCGGCCGTCTCCAGGACTCGTGTGCCGAGTTGGACGGCGGTACGGGCGATGTCGAGCAGGTCGGCGAGCTGGTGCGTCATCGGGCGGCGGCCTCCGATCGGTTGGTGTGCAGCTGGTCGAGGTAGCCGAGCGCAGCGGCGAGCAGTTCGTCCGCGCCGGTGTCGGTCTGCAGTCGCAGTGCTGGAACGGTGATCGGGTCGGCGTACTGCTGCAACTGCTGGTACAGGCTGAAGGTGCGGTTGCCGGCGGGATGGGTGCCGTCGCGGTGGTCGGCATCGAGCCGGTCGCGGGCCACCGTGTCGGGGCACCAGCAGTGGATGACGGCCAACGGTTGTCCGAGCGTGGTGGCCAGCTGGGTGACGTCGTCGAGCTGGTACGCGCGGGTGCCGGTGCGTTCGAGGACGATCACGGCGTCCGGGTCGCGGGTGAGTCGTTCCCGGGCGGCCAGGTGCAGCAGGGAGACGACGAAGTCGTCCTGTTCCCGCTGGTAGGTGACCTGCCCGGACGGGCCGTACAGGGCATCGCGTACGAGGTCCTTAGCCAGCAGCAGGCAACGCTCTCCGAAGTGTCGGCCGAGGCCGGTGGCCAGTGTGGTCTTGCCCGTGCCGGGGAGACCGGTCAGTTGCACGATCATCGGTGGCTCCCGCTCGGAGGCGCGTCCTGCGGGAGTTGGGGCCAGCAGGAACGGACGAGATCCCAGCCCGCCCGCGACGGCTCGTCGAGGGCGGTGGCCGGTTGGGGGCTGGTGTCGTCGAGGGCGTAGTGCAGCGCGTCGGCCAGGGCGGGCCAGCGGCGCTGGGAGGCGACGCGGGCCAGGGTGTGCCGGAACCCGTCATCTCGGTGCAGGATCGGCAGCGGCGCCTGGTGTTCGACACTTCCGGGTGCAGGTACACGCCGGTCGAGAATCGTCTGGATGGTGGTGTCGTCGCCGGTGTGGGCCAGCTCGGTGGTCAGGTCGAGGGTGAGCCCGGGCACGATTGGGTCGTCGAAGTCGCGGTGCAAGGTCGTGGGGCTGCGACCGGTGCTGTAGTAGCCGCGGCGGGTGAGCAGCGCTGCGGCGGTGGCCGCCGCGGATGCGGGGATGAGGATGTCGACGTCGCTGGACTGCCGGACGCCGGCTTCGGGGTAGAGCAGGGCGGCGTGGGCGATGCCGTTGATCGCCGCGGCAGGCACGTCGTGGTCGTGCAGCGCGGCGATGATCGCTGCGGCTTCTTGATGGTGCTTGCGCGATCGGTAGGCGTTGAGGCGCAGTTGCCCGCGTAGGAACTGCTGCATCGGCCGGGGAAAGCGCTGGGTGTGGCCGTATCGGCTGAGCCAGTCCGCGAACAGGCAGGTCATCTTGGCGTTGATGACGTACTCCAGGACCTCGCCCAGGGGAGGGATGTCGTCCAGGCCGGGCGCCTCGCCGAGTTCCCGGTGGGCCGGTTCGCTCGCCGCCCGCAGCAGCCGGTACACGCGCGGGCGCTCGGTTGTGTCGGGAAAGAAGCTCTGGACGGGTTCGATGGCGTTCATCCGGCCGCCTCGTTGTCGAGCAACCGGCCGACGGCGGCGGCCAGCGCGACCGGGTCGGCGCCAGCCCGGATGCGGAAGCAGGGCTGCCCGGCCAGGACCGCAGCTGCCTGCTCCACGTTCCGGTAGACGACGTCGTCGTCGGGGGCCGCGGCGAGCCACTGGTTGGTGTGGGCGCTGGCGCCGCGGTGCAGGTCGTGCATGAACATGCGGGTTTTGTTCACGGTTGCCGCGACCTCGTCCGGGTCGACCCGCTCGACCTGGACCTCGGTTCGGGTTGGGTCAAGCTGCGGCCAGAGCATCATCGAAACGCGCAGGTGGCGGGTGACGGTCGCCTCGGGCTGCATCAGTGTGGAGAAGGCGGGCGGCTCCACGACGATCTTGGTGGGGAATGTCCATCGTTGCTCGGCGGCTAGCGTCTGCTGTTGCGGTGGGACCAGGTGCCGCAGGTGCGGCAGGGCGGTGAGGGTGCCGATCCCGGCTCGTAGCGGCATCGGCCATGGATAGCCGTGCAGATCCTCGCCGGTGGCGTGGAGCATGAGCCGGTCGTTGGTGCAGTAGTTCACGCCGAGATGGTGCAGGGCCGCCAGCAGCGTCGTCGTCTTGCCCCGGCCACGGTTGCCCGCGATCAGGACGCCACGCTCGCCGTGGGTGAAGGCGGCAGCGTGGGCGTAGACCATGCCGGCTGCCAGTAGTTGCGCGGTCATGGCTTGCCGAACCAGCCGCGGCGCCCAGTCAAGCGCGGCGGGAAGGTCGGCGCACCAGGCGCAGATCACTTTCGCGGCTGGGCCGGCGTGCAGGAGGGTGCGGCGGGCCGGCACCCAGAACACGTTTTGCAGGGCGCCGTCGTGCCGGTACGCGTACGTCTGCGGCCCGATGTCGAACTCGTCGCCGTCGGTGTGAGCGTTCGGGTTTGTGACGACGTCCGGGTCGTGGCGCAGGTGGACCTGCCAGGTGCCGCCGGTGCCGGGGAGTTCGTCGTAGGAGTAGAGGATCTTCCGGGCCTCGTCCAGGGCGCCGTCGATGTCGGTGGTGAGCGTGACCGACGCGGTGGCGCACCGGAAAGTCGCCGTGCCGGCCATCGCCGGGGGATTCGATGTGGTCATCGAGGATCCGTTCGGTGGCTGACAGGTACGTGGCGGCGCGTGTTCGCGACCAAGGCGGCCAGCGTCGCGCTGTCGGCATCGCGGTAGAAGTCCGGAAGACTTGTGCCGGCGACGATGTCGCGCAGCCAGGCCGCCTCCGAGACCGGTTGTGCGGCACCCCAGACGGCCAGACTCCTGGCAGGTCCGGTGATCGCGAATCCGTCCCCGGCACGGACCGCGGTGAGCTCGACCGGCGCCGCTCGCCGGTACTTGCCTCGATCTCCGGCCGCCGGTGCCTGATGCGGTGCTGCCTGCTGCGGCGGAGCGGGATCGGCTGGCAGGTCGGTGTAGAAGTTGAACACTGCGGCGGGGCCGTCGAGAACGAGGGTGAGGTGCCAGCCACCGAAGGGAATGACGGCCATTTCCCCGGCATCACACGTCTGACAGGTCAGGACCGGCTCGCCTGAGCTAGTGCGCCATGCGGCGAGCATCAGGACCCGGCCGGTCAGTGTCTGGAAGATTTCGAGCTGTGTCGGGGTGTTCCAGTGCCCGGTGGAGCGGATCAGTTCACCTCCGGGCAGCTGCCCCGGCTGGTACTCGACCAGGTCCGCGAACCAGTCGGAACCGTCGGCCGTTCGCGGGGAAAGCACGTCGCGGTACGCGGTATACAACAGGGGGTCGTGGCCGCCGCGGTAGCCGGCGACATCGTCGGTGACGAAGACCGCGTCGCCAGCCTGGTGTCGTTGCAGTAAGTCCGACAGCCGGTATTCGGTTCCGGGGCTGGCCGGGTGCAGCGGCGTCAGCAGCGAAGTGGTGTGGGACATCGCCGGGGTCATGACTCCTCCAGGTTGCCGGCGCCAGCCCGTTGGCAGGCGGTTGTCAGCAGGTCGACGAGCTGGCCGAGATGAGTGATGACGGGAACCTCGCCCCGGGCGGCTTCGCCGTCCGGGCGGTAATGCACGGCTCGGCACCCGGCCGTGAGTGCCCCGTTGACGTCGGTGCGGCGGTCGTCGCCGACATGCCATACCCGCTCGGGCGGGCACTGCGCCCGAGCGGTGATGGCGGCGAATACGTCGGGGTGGGGTTTCGCGATACCGAGTTCTCCGGAGAAGAGCATGTCCGCGAAGTACACGGACAGGCCGAGGTCGTGCAGGAGCTGCCGATGTACCTCGGCTGAGGTCGCGAGGGTGTTGGAGGTCAGCACGAGCCGGGCACCGCTCATGCTCAGCGCGGTGAGGGTCTCGACAGCGCCTTGCAACGGTTGCGGGCATCCACGCAGGGCGGCGTGGGTGTGCACGACGCGAAGCAGCGAGGTCATCTGCAGTGTGTCGGGGATGTCGAGCGGCCCGCGGATCGCGGCGAGCATGTCGTCCAGGACCGGCTGCACGCCGTGCCGCCGCTGCTGACGCAGGACATCCTGGTCTGTGGCGCTGACGGCGGCGCGAACCTCGTCGAGTGTGCGGCGGTGCCCGAACGCGTCGAAGACTCGCGCGAACTCCGCCACCCGCCATGCGGCGACCGCGTCTTTGTCGGTGTGGTCGATCAGCGTTCCCCACATGTCGAGGCTGACGGTCCACCCTGCCAGGGCTTCGCCGGTCATCGGGGGCTCCCTGCCGCTCGTTGGTCGCGGATCCAGGCAGCGGTTCCGGCAAGATCGTTGCTGCTCCACAGCAGGGATCCGGGGACCACGCCGGCCGCTCCAGCGTCGGCCAGCGAGGCCACGGTGTCCCGGCGGATCCCGCCGTCGGCGAAGATCGGGACACGTCGGCCCGCCGCGTTCAGCAGGCGTCGTGTGTCGGCGATCCGGCTAACGGCGGCCGGGTCCATGGAGGTGCCCTTGGTGCCCAGCGGCGTGCCGATCAGCACGGCGGCATCCGCCATTGTGAGCATGCCGGCCACGGCGTCCGGCGCGGTGTCGAGCGTCAAGGCGACCCCGGCCGCTCGGCCGGCGGCGCGGATGACCTCGATGGCGTCGGTGGCTTCGCGGGCCTCGGCGTGCACGGTGATCAGGTCGGCGCCGGCCTCAACGAACGCCTGCGCGAGCCGGGCCGGGTGATGCGCCATGAGATGCACGTGCAACGGCAGGCTGGTGTGTGCTCGGACGGCGCTCACCAGGTCGGGGAAGAACAGCGGCTGCGGGACGAACACGGTGTCGGAGGCGTCGATGTGCAGCAGATCGGCGTAAGGGCTGATCCGGGTTGCCTCGGCGCCCAGGGCCGACAGGTCGGCGGACCACAGGGACACGTCCAGCAGGAGCCGGTCGGTCGGCAACGTGTCGAGGAACGATGTCATGGCTGGTCAGTTCCTCCGGTCGGCGGGCACCGGCGTATGCGGTTGCGCCGCCGTGGTCTGATCCGCGGCCGTCGGTGCGGCCCTGAGTAAGCCAAGGAGTTCGGCGGTGATCTCGTCGGCGACGTCCTCGGGGTCGCGCAGCCCGACCCGGATGCGCAGCGTCGGTGGCATCAGGTCGGTGAGGACCCGGCGGTACGCCTCGACATACCGGGGCAAGAACAGCAGCCGTTCGACAGCCGCCGGATTGCCGCCGCCATGCCCCCTGCTGATCGCCCTTTCCCGGGCCAGCGGCCAGGGGGTGTCGAGGAAGACGGGGACGTCGGGGGTGCAGAACCAGGGCGCGGTCAGGGCCCGGATGCGGGTCAAGGTCTGGGCCTGGTCTGCCTGTGGGTCGGTCTCGGTCAGTACGGTCAACGCCCAGGCGATCTTGGAGTAGATGCCGTGGTCGACGAGCACCACATCGTTGGCGGCCAGTGCCGGCCCGAAGCAGGTGAGGTGATGGTGGGCTTCGCGGCACAGGCGTAGCAGGACGTCGACGGTGCTGTGGTGGGCGCTCTGGTATCCGCCGAGTCCGGTGCGGGAGCGTAGCGGCGCGGTTTCGAGGAACTGCGACAGGCGGCCGATGGTGCCCGGCTCGCCGCCGTAATGGATGACGGCAGTGCTGAAGCTGGCTTTTTCCAGGCGGGTGCTGACCAGCCGGGCCGCGGTGGTCTTGCCCGCTCCCCAGATGCCCTCCATGGTGACCAGGCGGCCCTGCGGCAGCCCCAGCCAACGCAGCGGGTCGGTGGGGGTACCTCCCTGACCGGCTGGGGCGGACGGCGATGGCGCCAACGACTGCATCGGTAGTCTCCCTTGCTTCCTTCTCAGGCGGCCGGCCGCAGCGTGGGCAGCCAGTCGAAGTCGACCCGGGGATCGCGGGTCGGTTCGTACTCCAGGCCGATCCAGCCGGCATAGCCGATGTCGTGCAGTGCGGCGAAGTACGCCGGGTAGTCCAGTGCTCCGGAGCCGGGCCGTCCCCGGCCGGGATCGTCGGCGACCTGCACGTGCAGCAGCCGCTGGGCGTGACGGCGCAGCAGGCCGGGCACGTCCTCGCCGGAGCGTCCGTGGTGGTAGAGGTCGGCCAACAGCCCGGTGTTGGTCAGCCCGCTGCGGTCGTTGACCGCATCGGTCGTCGCCGCGGCGGTGTCGGCGTCGCTAATCGGGTAGTCCGGGGCTTCCGCCGGGCTGATCGCCTCCAACGCGACGCAAGCGCCGATCCGGTCAGCGGCTGCTGCGGCGATGGCGAGGTTCTCGACGGCGAGGCGGTCCTGCTGATGCGGGTCGACGCCTGGTTCACGATTGCCGTAGAGCACCATGAGAATGCGGCAGCCGACCCGGTCGGCGAAACTGGTCGCGACGTCGAGGCTGGCGAGGACCTCGCCGTGCCGGTCGGGGCTCGACAGCAGCCCGCGGTCGCCGGCGCGCATGTCGCCCTCGATGAGGTTCATCGCGACCAGCTGTACGGCGGCGTCGTCGAGCGCGGCCGTGAACGCTTCGACCTCGGTGGCGTCGGGCTCGGGGCCGGTGAAGGGCCACCATGTTTCGACGGTGATGAACCCGTCGGCGGCGGCAGCGGCCGGCCGCTCGAGCATCGGCAGGTGCCCGTAGAGCATGGACATGTTGGCGGCGAACCGCAGTCCGTTCGTGTTCATCGTTCCTCACAAAGGTCGGCCGTGGGCGGGCAGGAGGCCCGCTAAGCAGATGGGACTGCGGCGTGGTTCACGGCGTGACGGTGGACATCGCCTGTCGGAACTCCTCGACGCGGTGCGGTGGGTAGCGCCCCTCGGCCATCGCGGGCCGGTAGTAGCTGCCGACTCGTTCCCACGCCCATGGGTCGTGGACGAACGTGCCGGTGATGCCGTTGTTGGCCAGTGCGATCCACCGCCGTAGGCAGCTGGGGCACTCCCCGCAGTGCACGAAGGCGTCACCGGGGGTGGCGCACGAGAACGTCTGCAGCAGCGCGTCTACCGGCAGTCCCGCGGCGAGATACCAGGCGACGATCTCGGTCTTGGTCTTGTCCCAGAACGGGCTGTCGACGCGGATCGGCCGGTCAGCGAACTCGCTCAGCACGTCGCTCATCCGCGCGAACGCCTCCGGGCTTTTGTCCGCGGTGTGATCGCCCTTGACCCCGATACACCAGATGACGTCCGCGCGGAACGCCGCGAGCATCGCGAACAGCACGTTGCGGAACGGGATCAGGTCACCCTCCTTCGTGGCCCGAGCGGACAAATCGAGTTCGGTGCTGATCTCCAGGTCCATGCCGTGGCCCGCGGCGATTGCCCGCACCGTGTCGATCTCCTGCTGCCGGCCGTAATGGCCGCTGTCGAAGTACAGCGCTGGCGGTTTGCCGAGGAAGTGCCACGCCGGGAACGAGTCCAAGCCGGCGGAGAAGAGCAGAACTTCACGCACTGGGTGCTCCTTGCCGAATGTCGTCGTGGGTGGCGGGGCCGGGCTGTGCAGGGCCGCGGCGGGCCCTGGACCAGACCGACAGCAGGACCGGTTCGTCCCGCTGCTGCTGCGGGTGCAGGCCGTGCTCGGCGAGCAGCTCGGCGATCTCGGACAGGGGGCGCCGGAAGTGGAATCCCAGACGGCCGCGGCGGGGATCGTCGACGTAGCGTTCGGTGATCAGCACGTCGACCGTGTCGAGCAGGGCGCCGAGGGAAGCCTGCGGGTCGCGGAGGTGATCCAGGGTGTCGATGAGCCACAGGACGGTCGGCTTGGCTCTGGGGCCGGCGTTGCCGGGGTCGACGATCGGACGGTGATATCCGTGGTGGCGGGCGCGCCAGATCAGGAAGTCGCGCGGTGGTGAGGGAAGCTCGCATCCCCAGACGTTCAGCCCGAGCTGGTGCATGCGCAGCAGATCCACGCCGATGCCGCAGCCCCAGTCGAGGACCGGTCCGGGGTGCGCCTGCAGGATGGGCAGGGCTGCGGCGACGTAGTTGGGGCGGGTGCCGCTGGCATGCCAGAGGACCTGGTCGTAGAGGTACGCCTGCGTGGTGCGGTAGAACCGGCGGATCTCCAGGTCGGTGCGCGGCGCCGCCTGGTCCCAGGCGGTCACGAGTTCTTGGGTCGTGTCGCGGTGCTCGACGAACCCGTCACCGAGAAAGCCGGCCAGTTCCCCGTAGAGCGCGGAGGTCCGGGCGGCGCCCCACCGGGACCGACGCCACTGCTGTCGGCAGTCGGCGCACTCGTCGAGGTGCGTGCGCATGAGATCTCGCGTATCGGCGCCCAAGGCGCCGGTCCGGTAGTCGTCGATGACGGCGCGGACACCCGCGCAGCTCAGCTCGGGTCGCGCGGCTGCGTCGCCACGGGCGTGCCCGGCGCCGAGGATTACCGGTGTGTATCCCACGTGCTCGCCTCTCGCGAAATCGTCTGTGCATAACCGTTGATGCGTTCCTCGGTGTCGTGGTCGGTCAGGACGACGGCCAAGGTGCGGTCGATGACCATCTCCGCTTGCGAGCACGGTGAGCCGGCGTAACGGGCGAGCGCGGGCCGCCGGTCGGCGGCCGTCAACCCGAAGGTGCCGACACTGTTGGGCACCCCGAGCCGGGCGAGGTGCTCGCAGAAGGCCCGCGGGCGCTCCAGCTCCAGCCGGAACAGCGCGCTGTAGCCGTTGTCACCGGCCGCCGCGTCGGTGGCTGCTTTCAACCCCGGGGTGGCGGCGAGCAGGCCGGCGAGTTGCTGCGCTTGGCCGCGGCGATGGTCGAGCAGATCGTCGAACCGGGCCAGGTTCGACCGGGCGATGATCGCGAGCGGTTCGGCGAGGCGGTAGTTGTAGCCGACTGTTTCGGGCTGGCCGTCGTACGGCGGCAGGTGGTGTGCCCGCAGCGCGCGGGCGCGGCCGGCGATGTCGTCGCGGTCAGTGAGCAGGTAGCCGCCTTCACCGCACCAGACGATCTTGCCGTCCTTGAGGCTGAAGCAACCCACGTCGCCGTTGGTTCCGGCAGCTCGCCCACCGGTCCTGCTGCCCTGGGCCTGACACGCGTCCTCGACCACGGCCAGGCCGTGCGCGGCGGCGGCTTGCGCCAATCGGACGGGATCGCCTTGGCGGCCCCACAGGTGGACAGGCAGGACCGCTTTGGTCGCCCCGGTCACCTTGGCTGCGAGGTCGTCCAGGTCGAGACCGCGGCCCTGCCGATCGCAGTCGACGAACACGGGCCGGGCGCCGGCCTGGATGATCGGCGCAACCGACATCACCACCGACAGCGCCGGCACCAGGACTTCGTCACCGGGCCCGACGCTGAGGCTGAGCAGAGCGGTGTGCAATGCCGCGGTACCCGATGAGACTGCGACGGCGTGTTGGACCCCGAACCTGGTAGCGAGCTCGTCTTCCAGGGCTGCGACATACTCGGCGCCCGCCGGCCGTGGCATCTGCGCAAGCAGCCGTGACAGGTCCTCGACGGCAGTGCCGTCCGCGGCGGTCACGTCGGAATCCGCTCGGTCAGGAACCGTTCGAAGCCCATCAGCGGCCACATGTTGACGCAGTCGCGGCTGAACAATCCGCAGTCGCTGCAGGGACCGGCTGCGGCGAACAGCGTTCGTGCGTCGGCACCGCGGATGGTCCGTCCCGGGGCGGTGGCGGCGATCTTCAAACTCGACGGGCAGTCATACACGCTGCCGTCCGGCTCGATGAAGAACAGGTTCGTGCCGCCGAAGCAGCCGCTCACGAAGCCTTGCTCGTGGGTGATGCTGTCGACGACTCTGCCGGGATAACTTGGGTCGGGCAGCCGCACCGGCGTGCAGGAGCGGTAGAGCTGGGTGAATGCCTCTGACATCGGGTCTGCGTCGCCGTCGGTCAGGGACAGCTGTGTGTGCAGGGCATGGCCGTGCTCGAGGGCGATGGGTTGCGGGACGAAGTAGTCGCAGCCGAGCTCGGACGCCAGCACGGCGCCGGTCTGGACGACGTCAATGTTGAGTCGGGTGATCACCGAGTACAGGCCGACTCTCGGCGATGGGCTGCTGCCTCGGGCGGTGATCAAGGCCTGGATGCCGCTGATCACGTCCTGGTGCGCGTG
The DNA here is from genome assembly GCF_040653835.1 of Micromonospora sp. NPDC050980. NCBI lineage: Bacteria > Bacillati > Actinomycetota > Actinomycetes > Micromonosporales > Micromonosporaceae > Micromonospora > Micromonospora sp. NPDC050980. The sequence continues at coordinate 224,975 of NZ_JBFAGS010000007.1, forward strand.
TTTGCCGTTGCGGGCAGGCCTCCACGTGTCGTTGTAGTCCGCGTCTGGCGAGTCAAGAGATACGGACACGGCGTCGACGCCCAAGCTGATGATCATGTCCAGCAGTTCGGGCCGGTTCAGCGGAATCCCGTTGGTGCACAACACCACCTGCACGCCGGCGGCTTTTATCGCGGCGATCACCTCCATCACCGGCGGCCAGATCAGCGGCTCACCGCCGGCGATGAAGATTCGCTTCACCCGGGACCCGGGCAGGGTGTCCACGAAGGCGGTGATCGCAGCGAGGTCCAGGTCGGTGCGGGCCAGGTGCGACAGCGCTCCGGATTGCAGCGGTACGGCTCCGCGGTGCTCTTCGATCGTGCCGAAGTAGCAGTACCGGCAGCCGAGGTTGCACGGCGACCGTAGTGCCCACAGCAGGGTGACCGGGTTCAGGTCGGCCGTCATGCTGACGCCTCCCAGGGGAAGATCACCCAGGTGCCGACCTGGTGACCAAGATACGTCACGACGTCGGCGGGGCGCTGCGGTCGGCGCCAGTTCGCACGGTTGACGGTCAGAACGGCGCTACGTACCCGCTTGGCCCCGGCGGCCTGCAGCAGGCCGACGGTGCAGACGAGGGTGTCGCCGCTGCCCGCGATGTCGTCGACCAGCAGCACGTCCATGCCCGTGAGGTCGCCGAGAGTAGCGGGGTTCACCACCTGGGGTGTGCCGGACTTGTCGGCGTTCACGGAGTCGTCCAGGGTATGGACCACCTCCACCGCGCGCATCTCGCGAACGCCGAGCCCGTGCGAAAGCAGGACGGCCGGAACGAGGCCGCCGCGGAGCACGCCCACCAGCACATCGGGCAGCCGATCGTCGCGGACCTGGCCGGCGATCACGTCGACCGTCTCAGCAACATCGGCCCAGCTCAGGATGATCGGTGTCTGGTCAACGGCCACGTTCATCACCCCAGATCAGGACGTGGGCGCGGCTGGTCAGATTCCAGCCGTGCGTCAGCGCGGCGTCCGCCATCCACCGCATCCGCTCGGTGACCACGTCCGCGGTGGTGCCCTCTGGGGACAGCCACACCTGTGTGAGCCCGAACTCGTGCTGCAGGGCGACGATCTCCTGAATGTCGGCCGGGCAGGTCACCACGAACTTCCAGTGGGCTCTCCCGGTGTCCTGCAGTTGCCTGATGACGTGCGGCTTGATCCGCTTTGCACGGGGGACCGCGGAACTCTCCAGCTTCAGACCCGCGTTGAAGGCCACCCCGGCGTCGATTAGGTCACTGCCCGGCGCGACCGTCGCGTTCGTCTCGACTTCGACCGTGCGCCCGCTCGCACGCGCCGACCACGCGATACTGGTGACCACATCCCGGTGCAGCAACGGCTCGCCGCCGGTCACGACGACCAGGTCTACCGGGTTTCGCGATGGGTCGGCCGTGGCGGGATCGATCCGAAGCAGCTCCTCCCAGATCTCGGCCGACGTTAACGTTCGCGCCGCGCTCAGGTCGTACCGCGAAGAGTTCCACGTGTACTCGGTGTCGCAGATCATCACTCCGTCAGCCGGCGCGTCACCGGTGCTCGGCAGCGCCATGTATCCGCATGTCAGGTTGCAGGCCATCAGGCGTGCGAATAGTGCACGGCGCCCGAAGCTGGGCCCTTCGCCTTGGAATGAGTAGAAGAGGTCGGCGACCTGCGCAGCGCCGGCCTTGCGTCGGACCGAAGAGCGGGCGACGGTAGTCAACGAGATTCCCTTCCAGCGCAGACCGGTATCCGGTACTCCGCCCAGCTGGTCGCGGTTTCGCTGACCCTCACGGCCTCGATGCACACACCGTCGGGAAGCGGCAACCTCTCGGCGCACCAGTCGAAGATCAGCCGGGAAAGGTTCTCGCTGGTAGGCTCGACCGCGATCGCCTCGTTGATCAACCGGTGGTCGAACGTGTCGGCCAGGTACTGCTTCACGGGCTCGAGATCTGCGAAGTCGACGACGAAGCCGGGTCCGCTCAAGACGTGCGCAACGAGGGTCACCTCGACGGTGTAAGAGTGGCCGTGGACTCGCGCGCACTTGTGGCGCTCCGGCAGCCCCCCAAGCCGGTGCGCGGCCTCAAATGCGAACGACTTCCCTATCCGGTACTCCCCCCGACCCTTGGCCGCAGTCGGCCCCGCTTCTGCCGATGTGGCGCTCATGCCGCACGTCCTGCCATCGACGCCAGCTGGACGAACTCGGCGCGAGCAGCGGCGTCCGTCTGGAGGGCCCCGGTCGTCGCGACTGTGATCGTCAACGATCCCTGCGCCCGCACACCGCGGCACGTCATGCAGGTGTGCTCGGCCCGCAGCAGCACCCCAACATCAGCGCATTCGAGCTGCTGTTGCAAGTACCGAGCGACCTGCCGACCCATACCCTCCTGCGTCTGCAGGCGTGCGGCGAACATCCGTACGGCCCGGGCGACCTTCGACAGACCGGGAATGAACTGGGTCGGGCGATAGCCGACGGCCGCCGTTCCGAAGAATGGGAGAAGATGATGCGCGCACACCGACGTGAACTCAATCCCGCCGGTAACCACCAGGTCATGCTGGTCATCTTCGTTCGGGAACTTGGTGAACTTCCAGGGCTTCTGCGTAAGCATCTGCGCGTAAGCGTCCGCGACCCTGCGGGGGGTGTTGACACCGATCTCAGAGTCCGCATCGACGCCGAACGCGGCCAGTAGCTGCCCGACGGCCAGCTCAGCGGCAGTCCGGTCGATCGAGGGCGCCGTCGTGGGTAAGAACGTATGGCCAATCTCCGGATCGGAAACGGTAGTAACCACCGAGTCTCCTTTGGGGGGTGAGGTTGAACTCTCGGAAACGCGTGTGCTGTGTCCGCCTGCAGACGGCCAATGTGGCCGACTGCAGAACCACGATCACTTAGAGGCGCGGAGTTGGGAATACCTACTTACGGTCCGACCTTGCGTACTGACCTTCGGTCCGACTTAGTGTTGAGCAGCACTAACTTGAGCCTGAGGACCGTCTAAACAGTAGGGTTCGGAGCCGACTTCAGGTGTCTCGCTGGGCTGGGGTGGTTTCGTCGATGATCTATCGTGAGGTTTTCGATCGTCGCGACGTGGATCATGATGGCGGCGTTGTAAAGTAAGGCTTCGTGATGGCGGGCGAGGCGTTGGTGTTGCATGATCCAGCCGAGGGTGCGTTCGACGACCCAGCGGCGTTCGACCACGGAGAATCCCTTTGACCTGTGGGTGTTTGGCGATGACTTCGACGTCGATGCCGAGGGCGGCGCCGTGTTCGATGACTTTGTCCTTGAAGGCGGCGTTGACGCAGGCCTTGGCCAGCATCGCGTGAGTGGTCGTGGCTTGGTTGAGAAGGCCGATGCCCGTGGTGTTGTCGCTGGTGCTGGCCGCTCTGACGACCACGGCGAGGAGCGGATCCGGGTGTCGGTGATGATGCCGCGTTCGCTTCCGACGATCTTCGCGCCGGCGTCGATTCCTTGCGTGGGCAGGGGCGCGTTGGTGGAGGTCTTCACGCTTCAGGTGTCGATGACGCAGGCGGAGGGCTGCATCGCGCGTCCAGCCCTGGTGCGGACCAAGCCGGTGAGCTGGTAGTTGAGCTGGTGAAGACCCCGTCCGTCCGTGGTCCAGGCGGTGAAATAGCCATAGATGGTCTGGCGGGGCGGGAAGTCGTCGTGCTCACCGCTGCTTGACCCGTCCGCGCGGGCCGGCGCCGAGGTCGGCGCGTTTCACCCACTCCCGCACCGGGGTCTAGGTCAGGTCGAAGCCCCTCACGACCTGACCGACCGGCCGATCACCGCGTCGGAACATCTCGTCGATCTCCGCCTGGAACTCCGGGCATGAACACCCGCGCGGCTTCTTCCGCGCGCCGTTCATGAACATCCTCCCGCAGACACACAGCCTTTGATCCAAGATGTCCGTTGAGCCGGGTCAGGCCCATGCCCCCATCAGGACACGGGCGCAGTGGTGAGCGATGATGAGCAGATGCGGCTACTGATCCTCGGCGGCACATGGTTCCTCGGTCGTGTGCTGGCCGAGCGAGCTCTTGAGTCCGGGCACTCTGTCACAACGTTCAACCGTGGTGTCTCCGCGGCCGATATTCCCGGCGTGCAGGCGCTACGAGGCGACCGCGAGCGCCCCGAGGATATTCGCCGGCTCGCTGAGCATGGGCCTTGGGATGCCGTAATAGACACGATCGGTTTCGTTCCGCAGCAGGTTCTGATTGCAGCGACCGCGTTGAATCAGGTCGTGGGCCGCTACATATTTGTGTCATCGGTCAACGTCTTCACTGGCTGGCCGGACGAGTCGCTCAACGATGAATCCAGGACGTTCGATTGTCCGCCTAATGCGGACGCTGAATTTGGCGCCGAACTCGGTTACGCCGGCCAGTACGGGAGCCTCAAAGCTGGCTGCGAACGAGCCGTTGTGGAGACAGTCGGCGAGGACCGCGCCGCAATTTTACGGCCCGGTGTCATTCTAGGCCCTAGGGAATATGTCGGTCGGCTCACATGGTGGCTGACGCGTGCCTCCCGTGGCGGCCAACTCCTAGTCCCTGGCCCGCCGGACCGGCCTATCCAACCCATCGACGTGCGCGACGTCGCGACATTCGCCCTGCAGTGCGCGACCATCGGCCACTGCGGCTCCTTCAATCTCACCGCTCCAATGGGGCACGCGACCTTCGCCGATTTGATCAACACTTGCATTGCGACGACTGCGGCCGACTCGCGTCCGATCTGGATGGAGCCGACATGGCTTCTAGAACACGACGTCCAGCAATGGACTGAGTTGCCGCTGTGGCGTACAAGTAAGGGCGTCTGGAGCGTGGATAGTTCGCGTGCTGTCGATGCCGGGCTGAAATGCCGACCGTTGGCGCAAACCGTCACCGACACGTGGGCGTGGATGAGAGGCGGCGGAACCGCGATTTCTGGTAACGGCGAAGCGGGACGGGCTGCCGATCATGGCCTCCGGGTCGAGCGGGAGCGCGCCCTGTTGAAGGCGTACACCGCGCGCGACTAGGACAACGGGGGCTCCACTGTTGCACCCATGTTTGCGGTGAAGACGGCGGCTTCTTCAGCCACCTCCCTAGCGGCGAGGACCGGGCGCCATCGAGCGGCAGTCAGCATGTCGTGCAACCGCTGAACCCGCCTGAGCAATCCGACTCGCCTCCAACTGCGCGGCATCGACCAAAGCGAGGTCAGCGTGTCTCGTGCGGCACCTACGTCGCCGGCGAGAAGCTGACATGTGGCGAGGTCGACGCGGGCCTCAGCCTCTACCGTGGACCAAGCCTCCGAACTCGATGCGGCGACAGCCTCGACCGCTCGCGTGGCGGCCGCAGTGGCAGCTTCCATTTGCCCGATTTGTAGCCAGGCGGTACTCGCGCTTCGTGCTTGCTGCGGAACGGAGTACCCGAACTCCCCGCCGATAAGATCATGCAGCTCGTCGAAGCCCTCAGAGCTCCGGACGTCCTCGGCGGCAAGCAGGGCATGGCCTACCTCGTCAGCTGCCCCGCGGTGAGACCACGCTCTCGCCAATATGCTGAAGGCACGTGTTTGGGCGACTCCGACCGGTGCCAGCTCTGCTGCCATGCTGGCGTAGCGGACAGCCTCTGGGGCCCGCCCGGTCCAGTAAGCGATGGTCGCTTTCATCCCTAAGGCATAAGCCCGGACGCCGGCATGTCCGATGATGTCGCCGTACTGCTCTGCCGCCTGCGCGTACTGCCGCGCCGTTGCCCACAGGCCCAGGTCGATGCTGGCGCTGGCGAGTAGCGAGACTGTCTGCCCGAGGGTGAGGTAGAGGTCGTTCTGCTGCGAGGGGCGCCGCGTCCGAGGCAGGGAATGCACTGCCGCACTACGGATGCGGAGTGTCTCCTTCACAGCCTCAGCCGGTGTTAGAGCATTAAAGCTCAGCGCAACGGATCCCACGTCCTCGCGTAGCTGGTCGATCTCCCCGTCCGGCACCTTCCACGTCCCTGCGTCATTGGCGTGCTTGCTGCATTCGTCTGCGGCGTCCACGATCGCCTGCTCAAGTCCAACGTACCTGCCCGTGAGGGTCCCACTAACCGGCACCAGAACGGCCGTTGGCACATGTCCTGTCCTGCCGTCCAGGGTATGCGCCGGGGCGCCACCGGTGCGTCGGGGACTGTAGAGGCCTAGGCCGCCGTCCGTTCCAGTGTCCAGAACGTCGCGGAGGGCGGCACGGCGTTCATCGCTGGGCCAGCGATGTTCGCCACGTTCAAGCTTTCCAATCCACCGGAAGTCAACGTAGTGCGCGGTGAGGGCGCGGCCGGGATACAACCGGTCGAGCGCAGTGTTGACAGCGTCAGCGAGCTCGCTGCGTGACATGCGTTGGTCTGCCCGCTTCGGCGAGGCCAGGCGTTGACGGGCATCGCTGAGCAGCCTGTTCGGCGTAATCACCGTCTCTGGATGGCGGGGCACTACCGATCCCTCCACGCGAGCCGACGCACGCGCAGGGCCTCGGCGAGGGCAACTTCCAGGACAAAAAGGAGGGCGGCGCTACCCACCTCGCTCGCCGGAAGAGGCTCGGTACGTTCGAGCTCCTTCGTCGAGCCAAGGTGGGCTGTGGGGGACGCCTGATCGCTTGCAGGAACGTGGTGGCCGATCCTCGTCCGGATGACACCGGTCGATGCGCCGCGGCACAGGCCGTGTTCGTGTGCGGGTGGCAAGGGCGCTTTCAGGGGAGCGCAGGGGAGCTGCGTGCTGGGATCATCGGTATCGGGATGGTGACGCACTAGCCCCCTCCGACTCTCGCGCCCGTCCTCGCGGGTGCGCCTGCATTGACGGCCGCCCGCGTCGAAGCCACTCGACAGGCGGCCTTCTCAACGGCCAGCATGCCAAGGCCCTGCTCAAAAGGCCATGCATCAGATCGAAACTTCTGGCTCGGCGTTCATGGCTGAGATATGGTCACTGAACGCTGCGGTCAGGCTCCGGAGTACTGCCTGTCCTTTCGCGGCGGAGCCAGCCGATGGCTGGCCGATGACGCCGGTCTCCGTGTATGCGCCCATGCCGTGCACAAGGAGCATGGCACGCTCGTCGGCAAGATGGTCGCCTTGTGCGAAGCCTGCGCGGACGGAGTCTGGACAGCTATGCAGCAGAATCGAGACCTCGAGCTCGCCCGCGTGCATGTCTCGATGCGCGTCAGTCAATAGCCCCGCCTCAGCGCGTGCCCGGTTCCAGTCGGCGCGGCCAGGGAATAGCGTCATACTTCCCGGCTTCAGCGCATTGGCGGTCTGAATGATATTGCTCAGCACGTAGTTCCCGCCATGGCCATTGACGATTGCTAATCGAGTAATTCCGCTCCGCACGAGGGACGCCCGGACGTCTTCAACGATGGCGGTCAGCGTCTGGTGACTGATGCTTACCGTGCCAGGCCAAGAGGCATGCTCGTGTGAACAAGACACGGTGATCGGCGGCAGCACGAGAACGTTGTATTGTGCGCCGATTGATGCGGCGATCGTCGAGGCAACGATGGTATCCGTGGCGAGTGGCAGGTATGAGCCGTGCTGCTCGAAGCTGCCCACCGGCAGCACTGCGAGCTTCGGTGCGTGAGTGGCGACCTCGGTGCTGGTGGTCATGGGAATCAAGTCCACCGAGCCATCCTGTCACTGGTCCTGAACGGCGCTTCGATGAGCATCGACGAACGCGCGAACCGAGGTGAGGCTGCCATGACGGCGCACCGCGATCGCGAGGGGCTGGGATGCCCGGATCACGCGGTACGAACGCGCCTCGCGAGCCAGCCGTAGCGCCTGCATGCCGTGCGCAGCGGCCTGTTCGGGATCGTTGTGCAGATAGCACTCGCCCAGGTAGGTATGCCACATCCCAACGTCGAGCGAAGGTGTCGTTCGATCCTCCCCGATCAGCTCTTCGAAGATCGACACCGCGGACAACAGGTCGCCGAGTAGCTGCCGGCACCGTGCGTCGACCGCTCTGACGTAGCGAGGATCGCAATGTCGGGCGAGCTTATCAGCACCATCGTGCCCTATGTACCGAAGCTCGCGATGAGCCTCGGCGATGACGGCGCTGGTGTCATGAACACCACCGGCGGCCAGCCCTTCGGCTAGCCGGGTCAGGCACAGCACGCGTACGCGAGGCGCTGCCGGGACGTGGGTAAGCGAACGGCGTGCCAAGTCAATCGCGCTGCGAACGTCGCCGTCATCGAGGGAGCGCTGGCTGCCTCGCATCAGCGCGTAAGCGATGAGGACCTGGTCTTCGATTTCGGTTGCGCGGCGCTGGCATCGCTCCAGCCACGCCCCGCCGGCAGAATCTCCGACGTTGTCGGCGATCCAACTCATGAACTCTGACCACCGTGCATCCGCGGCGGCCAAATGAGGTCGTTGTCCGTCGCGCTGCAGCCGATCGAGGACCTCGAGATTCTGGCGAACCTGACGGCTGAGTTCCGGCGTCACGCTGATGCTCGGCTGCGCCGTCAGGCAGTCGAGGTCGCGCAGCCAAGGCCCCGCAGCGTCCGCATATCCGGTGGCGAGCGCCTCAGCGACTTTGTCCTCGATTTCGTCTGGTGCTGATCGAAGAGCGGGGGATGTTGGCACCCAGGCGGAAGCGTCCTCGCCAGAGCGGCGTGGGCTGAACAAGCCGAGGTGCCGGTCGGCGGCGGCCTTCAAGACGTGTCGAAGGGCCTTGCGGCGCTCGTCGCTGGGCCAGCGGTGCTCACCGCGTTCGAGTTTGCCGATCCACCGGAAGTCGACGTAGTGGAAGGTCATGTCTCGGCCAGGATGCAGCTGTTGGAGAGCGTTGTTGACGGCGTCGGCCAGCTCCGCCCGTGAGAGATACTGGCCACGCCGGTGAGGTGACTGCAGGCTCTTGCGAGCATCGGTGAGGAGCGTGTTTGGCGCGATGATCGTATCGGGATGACGCGGCACCGATCGCCTCCACAAGATGCAAGACTGTATCAGAGTGTGATACTCCGGAATCGCAGCGTGTTGTCAAGGTGGTCGTGCCAGAGAGTTGGGACGGTGCCGGCGCGCCGCTGATGTGCAGAGGTCTAACCGATACTTCCGGCCGGGGAAGCCGACCCGGGCTGGCGGCTCGCTTACCTGGGCGCCGGCACCATCTAAGGCAGCCAGAGCCGGCCGATGGATGAGCGGTGTGAGTCATCTCGGCGGGGATCAGCTTCTAACGGCGTGGACTCACTCGCGGGCCCCGCCGCGGATGCACGGGTCGGCATCGACCCGGTTCACTCGCGAGGGGTGAGCCGTCGATCGTCCGTGCGGGCACCGACGGCATTGCTGAAGGCGGCCCAGGACGTGGCAGTGAACTCCAGGACCGGTCCTGTGTCCTTGGAGTCACGCACGCCGACGCCGCCGTTGTCAGCGCGGGCGACCTCCACGCAGTTCCCTTGATCGCTGCGGGTTGACTTGCGCCACTTGGTGTACTTTCGTGCGGTCATGCTATGACTCCTGTCGGTAATAAGCTTGAGCAGCGGCGCGGATCAGACCGAAACTTCGTTCATTGTCTAATGCGGCAGCTTTGAGTCGTCCGTGCAAGCTCAGGTACGGGTCGATCTCGTCCGTCTCAGTATGGATCAAATCCTGGTTAAGAGTGTCAACTGCGACAGCAATTGAACTCGGCGTGTCTCGGTAATGATAGATCGAGTACGGTGAGCACATCGCGCTATGGCCCTTGATCGTGGTGTCGATCGGCAGCACTCGAACCTTCACGGAGGCGTGGGCAGCGCAGATGTTCAAGATGTGCCGTAGTTGGTCGGCAACGATGTGTGGTTCGGCGGCGCTGCGCCGGATCGCCCCCTCGTCGAGGACAACGTTGTAGCGCGGCCCATCCGGGGCAAGAAGCAATTGTTGACGGCGAGCCCTGGCTGAGACGGCCTGAGCGGATTCGAATGGCTCGGTGTGACGTGCGGGTTCGCTGCGCATCCGCGCGTCGGCGAAGGCGGGCGTCTGCAGTAGCCCGGGGATTAGAAACGGGGCGTACTCGGTGATGCTCTTCGTGCCGCTTTCTAAGTCGGCGTAGATTGCTTGTCGCGCACCCATCCGTTCGGCATCGGCCATCCACCAGCCTCGCGCCCATCCGTCAGCTGCCCCATCCATGATCGCCGTCCGCCGCTTGACCCCGACGGCAAGATATTCGCATATCGCGCTCACGAGATCCACGTCTGGGCCGAGATGACCGTTCTCCAATGCGCTGAGCTGTTGGCGCGAGTAACCGACCGCGCGGGCGAGCGACTCAGCCGACATGCCGTGCTCATCGCGCATGCGCCGGATCTCGCGTCCAAGCCATCGTCGACGAACATACGGACTAGGGCGACTCACCAATGTCCTCCACGGATGCGTGAAACCCGGCCGCTAGTGTCCGTCGGCCGGGCGTCCACTGTAACCCCGAGATCCGGCAAAACGATCTTGAGCTACCTGGCAACCGGTCGCATTTGCGCAGCTCAGGTGCCGGTCGGACCGCAGGTCGGTACAGAAGGTCGGACCGTAAGTCGGTATTCCCAGGCGTCAGCCTTTCCGTGATCGTTAATTCGCAACGAGTTAACTATCGATGGCTTAGGTCTCGTAGGTCGACACGGCAGTGACAGGGCGCAGTTCGACTTCGTCGCGCGGTTGCCCTGGATCGGTGAGCATTTGACGGGCGAGCCGATGTCCAAGCGAGCAGCGTAAGGGCCCGCCGCGAAGGCCGCTTCGAGCGGAAGGGAATGAGATGTCCGAGCAGCAGTTATTGGCCAGCTACGGCTACCGACAGGAGCTGAGCCGGCAGTTGCGGTTCCGGGACCTCGTGTCGTATGGGCTGGTGTACATGGTGCCGATCGCGCCGATGGCGATTTTCGGCAGCGTGTATTCCGGCTCGGGCGGCATGGTCGCCTTGGCCTACGCGGTGGGTGTTGTGGCATTGGTGTTCACGGCGTTCTCTTACTCGCAGATGGTGAAGGCGTTTCCGATGTCGGGCAGCGTCTACAACTACGCGGGCCGGGGCATCAGCGCGCCGGTCGGGTTCCTGGCCGGCTGGGTGATCCTGCTCGACTACGTCCTCGTGCCGGGGCTGCTGTATCTGGTGGCGTCGGTGGCGATGCACTCCACGGTGCCGGCGGTGCCGGTGTGGCTGTGGCTGCTGGGGTTCGTCGCGGTCAACACGGTCGTCAACTCGGTCGGTATTCGGATGACGGCGGTGGTGACCCGGGTGATGCTCGTCGGCGAGCTGATCGTCCTGGCGGTCTTCCTGGCGGTGGGCGGATGGGCCCTCGCGAGCGGTAAGGGACGGTTCAGCTGGGATGCCTTCTACAACGCCGACACGTTCACCTGGTCGCTGGTGGCGGGGGCGGTGTCGATCGCCGTGCTGAGCTTCCTGGGCTTCGACGGCATCAGCATGCTGGCCGAGGAGACTCGCGACGGCGCCCGGCAGATCGGCCGGTCCATGGCCGCCGTCCTCATCCTGGCCGGGGTGCTGTTCATCGCCCAGACGTGGCTGGCCGCGATGCTCGTCCCCGACCCGGCCGGTCTCCTGTCGAATGGTGACCCGAACGGAACCGCCTTCTACGACGCCGCCGCGGTGGCCGGTGGGGGGTGGTTGGCGACGTTGTGCGCGGTGGCGACGGCGATCGCGTGGGGGTTGCCGAACTCGATGGTCGCCCAGGTCGCCACCTCGAGGCTGCTGTATGCGATGGCCCGCGACCGGCAGCTGCCGGCGTTCTTGGCGAAGGTGTCGATCCGCCGGAACGTGCCGATCAACGCCACGCTGCTCACCGGCGCGGTGTCCCTCGCCCTGGGCCTGTACATGGCGACCCGCGCCGATGGGATCACGCTGCTGTCATCGCTGATCAACTTCGGGGCGATGGTCGCGTTCCTGGTCCTGCACGTCTCGGTGGTGGTGCATCACCTCATCCGCCAGCGCAGCGGCAACTGGTGGAAGCACCTGGTGATGCCCGGGATCGGGTTCGCGATCCTCGCCTACGTCGTGGTGAATGCGAACATCGCCGCGCAGCGTCTCGGGCTGGCTTGGCTCGCCCTGGGCGTGGTGGTTCTGGCGGGTCTGTACGTGTCGGGTCGTCGTCCGGAGTTGTCGGGGTTGGCGTCGGGGCAGGCGCAGTCGTCGGCGCGTCACGTGGAGCGGGTGTGAGCGGCGTGGACGCGTTCACCTACCGGCCGGCGCGTGACGAGCTGGCGTACACCTTCGGCGGCCGGGAGCCGGTGGCCCGGGTGCGCAGCGGCAGTGTCCTGCAGGTGCAGACCGAGGACTGCTTCGGTGGGCTGGTGCGCGGTGCGGCGGACTTGCCGTCGCGGGTGTGCCAGATGCCGTACCTGAACCCGGTGTCGGGGCCGTTCTTCGTCGAGGACGCCGAGCCCGGTGACACCCTCGCGGTGCACATCCTCGGCATCGAGCCGGTCCGGGAGTGGGGGGTGTCGTCGACGTTCCCGCACTTCGGGGCGCTGACCTCCACCTCGCACACCGCCACCCTGCAGCCGCCATTGCAGGAGCGGGTGTGGGTGTATGACATCGACCGGTCCGCCGAGACGGTGCGTTTCCAGGCCACGGGCAGCGAGCACAGCGTTGATCTGCCGTTGCAGCCGATGATCGGCACGATCGGTGTCGCGCCGGGCGCGTTCGAGGTCCGCTCGACGATCGTGCCGGACATGCACGGCGGGAACCTGGACACGCCGGAGCTGCGGGCCGGGGCCACCCTGTATCTGGGGGTGAACGTGCCCGGGGCGCTGCTCGCCCTCGGAGACGGCCACGCCCGCCAGGGCGAGGGTGAGGCGTGCGGTGTCGGGGTGGAGATCGCCACCGTCACCACCCTCGTTGTCGAGGTCATCAAGGGCGTGTCGACGGTGTGGCCGCGTATCGAGACCGACCGTGACCTGATGACGGTCGGCTGCGCACGGCCCTTGGAGGATGCCTACCGGATCGCTCACCGGGATCTTGTCGGGTGGGCCAGCGATCTGACCGGCCTGGACGAGTTGGACGCCTATCAGCTGGTGTCGCAGGCCGGGCGGGCGCCGATCGGCAACGTGTGCGACCCGAACTACACCGTCCTCGCCGCCGTCGAGAAGACCCTGCTGCCGTCGCCGGGCGCGGCGTACGACGGGGCGCACGCCCGGTTGCGGCAGCACGCCGCCGGGCCGCGGTAGAGCAGGGGCTGCGGCGATGACCTCGGCGAATGCTCCGCTGCCGTTGCGTGACGAGTTGTTCCTGCTCGGGCACGACGACGACACCGGCCAGCCGCACCTGTACCGGCAGGCTCTCGCTCTCGGCCTCGCCGGCGCGGTCCTGATCGACCTGTTCCTCACCGGGCGCATCGTTCTCGCATCCGGGAATGGTCGCCCTGAGGGTGAGTTGTGTCTGGGGCTGCACCTGGACCGGCCGATCGGGGACCTGGTCGCCGATGCCGCCATCACCTCGCTGCGTCACGCCCGGACCGCGCCGCCGCTACGGCCCTGGCTGCGCGGGTTCGCCGAGGACCTGTACGAGCGCACCCGAGCGGGCCTGCACGACGCGGGGGTGTTGCGCCACGAGGTGCGCCGCCGTTTCGGTGGCCTTTCCCGCACCGACTGCTACCTGTTGACGGACACCCGGTGGGCGGTCGTGGCCCGGGCCCGGCTGCGGTACCTCGCGGCCGGGCGTGATGAGCCCACCAACCACACCGCCGCGCTCGCGGGGCTCGTCGCGACCCTGGGCCTGACCGCTCACCTGTATCTCGGTGAGGACACCGCCGAGGTCACCGCCCAGCTGCGGGCGATCGCTGGGCAGCACCACCGGCCGGTCTGCGAGATCACCGCGGCGGTCGACGCCGCCGTCGGTGATCTCGCCACCGCCACCTACCGCTAGAGGCGCCGCCGCCGTGCTCGCTGGCGCCGTCCTATTGTTGTTGGAGGTCTGATGAACGACGCCCCGCGTATCCGCTCTGCCCGTTGGCCGGAGCAGGAGCAGATCGCCGCTGTCGTCGCCGAGGCCCTGCACACCAGCCCGCTCGCGGCCTGGCTGGTGCCCGAGCCAACGATCCGCGTCAAGGTCCTGACCGGCGTCGCGAAGATCTGGTTGGAACACGCGATCTTCTTCGGCGACATCCAGGTCACCGACGACCTGAGCGCCGCCGCCGTCGGCTTCAACCGCTACCGCGACCTCCCGCCACCGCCGAACTACGACGACCGTCTCACCGTCGCCGCGGGAGCGCACGCCCAGCAATTCACGCTGCTCGACACGCTGCTCACCCAGGCCCGCACCACCGAGGCGCACTACCACCTGGCGGTCCTCGCCGTCACACCGGCCGGAAAGCGCCGCGGCCTTGACACGTCCATGCTCGCCCACCACGAAGCACGCCTCGACCGCACCGACCTGCCGTCCTGGACCGAGACCCTCACCGGCACCCCCGCGATGTACCAGCGGCACGGCTACCAGCCCCGGCCGCAGGTCGCCCTGCCCGACGGACCGGTCATCGCCACCCTTCGCCGTAACCCGCGGCCGCGGCGCGACGCCTGGCCGGTCAACGCCGCCGCCCTGGCCACGCAGAGCACCCCCGCGAGGAACGCCCGATGACTACCGGCGCAGGGCGCGGCGAAGCGCTACCGGTGGCCATGCTCGGATGCGGCGCGGCGTCTGCGCGATCGACGCGAGGATGGAGCTGAGGTGCCCGTTGCCAGGAGGCTCGCTCTCCTGCTGGTCATCCCGCTGGTGGCGACGCTGGTCTTCGGGATGTGGGCAGTGGTGTCCACCGGCCGGCAGGTCACCGCCGCGGAGCGGCTACGGTCGCTGGTCGCGGCCTCAACGGCCGCAGGTGACGCGCTCGCCGAACTCGACCGCGAACGCTTCCTCGCCACGCAGTCCCTGACGGCCGACTCCCGCGTCGACCCGCTGCTGGAGCAGTTCTCCCGCTCGGACGCGGCGATCGAGGGCTACCGGCAACGCCGCAGCCGGCTGACCGACGACCGCGACACCACCCGGTTGTTCGGGCACTTCGATGCGCAACTCGCGCTGCTGCCGGCGTTCCGCGAGCAGATCCGCGGCCGGTCGATGTCGCGCTCGGCGGTGCTGGCGCGCTACCGCGTCGCGGTCGCCCACGGCCTGACCGTACGCGAGAGCGTGGGCCAGGTAGGGGGCGCCGACAACGACCTCGCCGATCGGTTGCGCGTCGCGGCGGCGGTGTCGCGGGCATCGGAGGCCGCAGGCACACGCGAGGAATCGGTTCTGGCCGCTACCGCCGGTGTTATGACGCTGGCGGTGCAGCAGGACCTCGCGGTGACGCGGGCGGCTTACGACGAGGCGTTGCTGACCGCAGGGCAGCGTTCCCCCCAGCAGTGGCGGGTGTGGCTGGATCAGGCGTTGACCGGCCCGCAGATCCTCACGGCGCAGCGTCTCGACGACGAGGTGGCCCGCGCGTCTGTCGGATCACGCTCGCGCGTTGACGAGGGCGCCTGGACGCGCGCCGCCACTGACCGACGCGAGCGGCTGCACGCGCTTCGGTCCCGCATTGACGCGGAGATCGCCGCTGACGTGCAACGTCGGCGGGAGGGGCAGTGGACGAGCACCCTGGTGCTCGGCGCGGTCGCTGTCGCGCTGGTGGCCCTGGCCGCGGTGACGACGGTACGTCAGGGCAGGACACTGACGCGGCGGCTGCGGCGGGTCCGCGACGCCGTGTCCGGCATGGCCGAACACGATCTGCCAGAGATCGTGCGGCGGGCCTCGACCGCGGACCCGACGGACCCGGCAGCGGTAATGTCGCCCGCGCCGGCCGCGCTGCTGGCCGGCGCACGCCGCGACGAGATCGACGACGTCATGGCAGCGTTCGACAGCCTCGCCCTGGTCACCCACCACGTCGCGACGGACCTGGCCCGGCAGCGACGGGTGACCTCGGCCGCGGTGGAGGCCGTGGGACGCCGCTGCCAGAGCATGACCCGACGACTGCTCGACGCCCTCGACACAGCCGAGCGCGACGAGGCCGACGCGGCGACCCTGAGCACCCTGTTCGCGCTGGATCACCTCGCCGCGCAGCTGCTACACCACACGCAAAGCCTGCTGGTGCTCTCGGGCCGCTCCGTCGGCACCGTGCGCTCGGAACCGGCGTCACTGGTCACGGTCGCCCAAGCGGCGCAGGGCCTCATCCAGGAGTACCTGCGCGTCGACCTCGGCGTCATCAACGACCGGATCCAGGTGCCACCAGCCATGGTCGACGACCTGGTGCACCTGGTGGCGTCGCTGCTGGACAACGCCACCCGCTACAACCCGGGCAACGCGCTGATCACCGGACACCTGCTCGGCGACCGGGTGATCCTGCAGATCGTCGACGCTGGCACCGGCATCACCCCGCAGCTGATGGCGCGGCTGAACGCCGAGCTCGCCGCACCCGCGCCGCAGATCGACGTCGAGCACATACGCCGCCAAGGACTGGCCACCGTCGCGGTCCTCGCCGCCGCACACGGCCTATCGGTACGGCTCCTGCCAGGACAGCCGCGCGGCACCGTCGCCGAAGTGGAGATCCCCGCCGAGCGGCTGCTGATCGCGCCCGCGCCACCGGCCGAACTACCCGCGCCTGCGATCGCCGGGCGCCGGGCACCAGGCGGCACCCCCGCCTCCACCCTCACCCTGCCCATCCCCGCACCGCCCCGGCAACCGGCGGCGATCCCCGCACCCCGCCCGCCGGAGACCCCCCTGGTCGGCGACAGCCCCACCCAGCCGCTGCCGACGATCAGCCGCAAGCAGTGGGCGATGCAGCGAGAGGCCACCCCAGTGTTCAACGAGGCAGCCCGGCGGCAACCTCTTCCATCGCCGTGGTTCGACGACGGCGCCACCGTCCACCTGCACGCCGACCCCGGTCCGGCCACGACGGATGAGGCCGCGAGGACGATCAGCGGCCTGCCAGTGCGACAGCCCATGGCCGTATTCACACCACCACCGCCGCCCGCCCCCGAGCCGCCCCGGCGCCCCTCCACGCGGCAGGCCGACGTGGCAGCCGCCTACCAACGCGGCCTCGGCCGCCACACCCCCGCGGAAGGTCAACCATGAGCAACCACCTGAGCCACCTGCTGAGCACCAACCTCGCCCGGATCCCCGGAGTGAGCCGGGCCGTGGCGGTGTCCGCTGACGGCCTGCTGCTGGCCTGGACCGACACCCTCAACCGGGAGGCCGCCGAACGGCTCGCCGCGATCGCCGCGGGAATGACCAGTCTCGTCAACGGCGCGGCCCGCGACCTCGACGGCGGTGCGGTGGAAGGCAACATCACCACCCTGGAGAACGGCTTCCTTCTGCTGGTCACCGTCAGCAGCGGCGCGTCGCTGCTCACCCTGACCAAACCCAACGCCGACCTCGCGTTCGTCACCCAGGAGCTGCACCGCTTCGCCGACCAGGTCCGCGACCAGCTCACCCCGGCCTTCGCCGGCACCCTCACCGCCGCCGGACACGGCCCCCGATGAGCACGTCCACCACTGTGGCGGTGCGCGCGCCCGCCGACGCGCCGCGGCTGAAAATCGTGCTCACCGGCCCGTTCGGCATCGGGAAGACCACCTTGGTCGGCGCGGTGTCCGACATCGCGCCGTTGACCACGGAGGCGGTCATGACCGCCGCGAACACCGCCGACGACACGACCCACACGCCGGCGAAGACCACCACGACCGTGGCGATGGACTTCGGCCGACTGGAGATCAACGGCGTCACCGTCTACGTCTACGGCACACCCGGGCAGCACCGGTTCTGGTTCATGTGGGACGCCATCGCCCACGGTGCCGTCGGCGCGGTGGTCCTGGTCGACACCCGCCGCCTACAGGAATCCTTCCGTCACCTCGACTACGTCGAGAACGCCGGGATGCCGTTCGTCATCGCCGTCAACCAGTTCCCCGACGGGCAGATCCACCCCGCCGACGCGATCCGCGACGCCCTGGCCATCACCGCGGACGTGCCCGTCGTCACCATCGACGCCCGCGACCGCGACAGCGTCCGCGACCTGCTCATCGCCCTCGTCGAACACGTCCTCACGCGCACCAGGACCACGCCCGCGAAAGCCACCGCCGCGAGCAGCCCGCCGACATCCTGACCATCACCCCCCGAACCCCTTCGGCAAGGAGCACCTGATGACGCCCCCACCGATGCGACGCCGCATCGCCGCGCTCGCGTCGACGGCTGTCCTACTCACCAGCGCCGGCTGCACCAGCACGCCCGGCGAGGCGAGCAGCAGCAGCATGATCCGACCCGCGAGGAGCACCCCGTGAAGATCATCCACCGCATAGACCAGGAGCCGGTACCCTCGCGACGCAGTGGTATTGACATCGAGCGCGCTTCCAGCTCTGGCCTGACCGCGAGGGGCCTGCGGCACGAGTACCAGCGGTCGACCGTGCTGGACCTGGATATCTTCAGCGTGGCCCCCGGCGACCGACACGCGGTTATCGGCCCCACCGGCGGCGGGAAGTCCACCCTGCTGAACCTCCTCGCCGGCACCACCCGCGCCCGCAGCGGCACCATCACCTACAACGGGCAACCCATCACCCACCGCGGGAGCACATGGCGAGCCCGCAACGGCATCAGCCGGACCGCTCAACAACCCCAGGTCTACCCCGGGCTGTCGGTGCTCGACTGCGTGCGCATGGGCGGCTGGCGCCACCGCCACCAGCCCGAGCAAACACCCCTGGAACTGCTGAACCTAACCGGGCTCCTCGACTACGCCGACCACCCCGCCGCGGGCCTGCCACACGGGCACCGCCGCATGCTCGACCTGGTCGTCGCCCTGGCCGGACAACCCCGCGTGCTGCTACTCGACGAGCCCGCCGCGGGCCTGAACGACACCGACACCGCCCGTCTCGTGGACGTCCTCGGTGCGCTGCCGCGGCGGATGGCTGTGGTGCTCGTCGAGCAGCATGCGGGCGTCGTCGCGGCCCAGGCGGACTGGATCACCGTGCTGCACCAGGGGCGCCGCCACACCGACGGACCCGCTGACACCGTGCGCGCCGACCCGACCGTCGTCGCTCTCTACCTCGGCGCGGGCGAGGAGGCGTCCACCGCACCGACGACAGCCCCGCGCCGCCACGGCGTCGCCGCCGCGGGCGGCACCGTGATGGCCCTGGCGCTGGCCTTCCCCGGCGTCCTCGTCCCGGCGAAGCCGGACGTGTCAGCCCTGATTGGCGTCGAGGCCGGCTGCGCGGTGCCGGAACCGGCACGAGCGGCTGAGTTGGCCGCTACCGCGGCCATGCCACCGGCGACGATCCTCGCGTACCCGCGGACGGCACCCGGCGTGCTGCAGGATCTGGCCCAGCGGATCGCGCCGGACACCTGCGACACGATCAGCGGTCGGTTCGACGTGGTGCGGCTGCGTAGCTGGCATCTCGACGAGGGTGAGCCGGCAACGCGCGACGTGGTGCGCTGGTACCGGGACGACGATTCCGGCGCAGCCCTGACGAGCGACTTCCCGGACCCGTGGCTTGGCATCACGCACGACTTCTGGCTGCCGGGAGATCTCACCATCCCTAGCGTGTCGGGGGCGTTCACCAGCAGCGATTTCTTTCACTACAGCGTGGACGTGCTTGCCGGCGACGGCGGCGGTGACCGGATCATCCGTGGTCTCGCCGTGCTGGCCGCGTGGCGCAGCCCGGGACCAGCCGGGCGCCGACTCGCGGTGATGGAACTAGCGCACACCCCAGGGCTGACCGCCTACCCCGCCCTGGTGGACCGCGCCGGCCGCGCCGGTATCGGTGTAGCTGCCATCGGCGCTCACGGCACCGAGCGGCACCTGCTGATCCTGCACCCGTCCACCGGGCAGGTGCTGGCCTACGAACGGGCCACGCACACGCCGTCAGGTTGGCAGCCGTCGGTCTACCGGCTGCTGTTGACCCGCACCCATGCCGAGCGCCGCTACTGGGAGAAACCGTCCACCACCGCCGATGACAGCACGCAGGTGCGGCAGGCGGGCCTGATGACGCCCCGCCGGCAAAGCAGGTACATCCTGCGCCCCGAACAGCTTTGCATCCCCGCACCCATTACCGCGACTGAGGAAGGACCGTGAGATGACCGCCACCGGGAAACAGCCCTACCAGCTGCGCAACACCTCCATTTACCTGCAGCCGCTGCAGGAGATACTCGACCCGGTCACCATCGCCGACCTCGAGCGCGTCGGCGTCACCATCGGGCACCGCGCCCTCGACGTCGGAGCTGGCGCCGGATCCGTCGCCGAGCTCCTGCGCGCCCTCGTCGGCCCCACCGGCGAGGTCGCCGCCGTCGACCTCGACACCACCTTCCTCAGCCAGAGCGACGCGCTGGACGTCTACCAGCGTGACCTGCGCGCCGAACGCCTACCCGTCGAGGCGGGCAGCCTCGACGTCATCACCGCCCGCTGCATCCTGGCGCACCTGCCTACCCGCGCGCGGCTACTCGACCAGATGGTGACCGCGCTGCACCCCGGCGGGCGGCTCGTACTCGGCGAGATCGTCTACGCCCGCACCACCGTCCCTCACGCCCCCACCGCCGGCGACGCCGATCTGATCGTGCGGGTCGTACACACCATCCTCGACGTCCTCGCCGAACGTGGCGTCGACCTGCACTGGGGCGAAAAGGTTCCCAGGCTGCTGCTCGACGCCGGCCTCGATGAGGTCCGCACCCGCTGGGTCGCGCAAACCTGGACAGGCGGCAGCCCCGGCTGCCGCCTATACGCCGACAACGCCCGGCAACTACGCGAGCAGCTCCGCGCCGCCGACCTCACCGCGGGCGACCTCGACCGATTCAACGACCTGATGAGCGACCCGACGGTCGTGGTGCGCGGCTACGAGTTCGCCGCCACGACCGCCCGCAAACCCCACTGACCCGCGGGCGTGGCACCACTGCCACGCCCGCATCCCCCGCCCCGGACGGCTCGGTCTCGGCAGCCAGCCAACCCGGGGCGCGACGGCCGCCGACACCTTCCCGGCGGCCGAGCCGGCCGACCGCCCGCACCAGGGAGCGGCGGAACGCCGGCGTGGCCGGCGGCGGCGCATCCCCCATTCGCCGCCGCCGGCCACCGATACCTGCCGCCCCCACGAGGAAAGGACGCCATGGGCTCCCCGCACCACCTCGCTGACGCCGCCGTCACCGCAGCCCACCCCGCTGCCGGCGATGGCAACAGCAGCAAGGCGGCAACAGCGCCCGCACGGCAGGCCCCGATCATCGCGCAGGCCGACGACCTCGCCGCCGTCGGCGAGCTCAGGGCGGTCGCCGCGCTGCTGCGGCCCACGCTGGCGCACGTAACCGCAGGTCTGGCCAACGCCGACACCGCCGCCGTGCTCTACGCCTACGCCCTCGCCGGCACCGGCCACCCCGCCGCCGCGTCGGCGTGGGCGAGGTGGGCGCACACCCACCACCACCACGGCCCCGGCCACCCGACGACGCTCCACGCCCTCGGCGTCCTCGCCGCGGCGCTGCTCGCCGACAATCATCCCCGACGATCAGCGGCCTGCTACCGCGACCTGATCGCCGCCCTCCCGTCCCTTCACAGCCCGACCAGCGATCACATCCTCGCCGCCCGCGCCGACCGCGCCAGCGCCCTGCACCGCGCCGGGTCCTGCGCCGCCGCCCACAACGAACTCACCGGTGCCTGGCACACCCGCCGCGCCCACGCCGGCGACAGCAACGAACTCACGCTGCCGATGCTCATCCGCCTCGCCGGGATGTACCGCGACTGCGCCGACACCAACCTCGCCACCTACCACTACTGGCACGGCACCCACCCGGCCCGCGGACAACCCGAACCGTTACGCCACCAGGTGCAACACGCCGCAAGCCACCCGCCCCGCCCCGAACACCGCGCCCTGTGCACCTACCAACCCCCACGACGCACCACGTGAGCCCCGAGCCGCCGAGCTGACTACCGCTACGCCCAAGGACTGCCGACATGCCGACTAGCCACAAGCATCCGCACAACCTGACAACGATCCCCGCGCAGCCAACCAGCCAGCACCATGCGGCCAGCAGCCACCGTGTCTCGACCGCCGCGCTACTCGACCAGCGCACCGAGGGTGACGACGACGTTCCGCTGTCGCTTCCGCCGGGACTGCTGTGGTGCCGACTGTGCCACCACCGCATGGCCGCGTTCCTCACCGCCACCGCAGCCGTGGAATATGACTGCCCACCCGGATGCTCACGCCCGCCACTACCCGCAGCACGGATCGTCGACACGATCGGCCGCGCCGTGCTTCAGCACACCCCGCGCATCCTGCCCGCCGCCACCGCTCCCTACAGCCGCGAGGCCGCAGCCACCTACGCGGGCCGGGTCATCAGCCGCCTCACCGTCGGGCGGCACCCCGCCGACCTGCACATCACCTGGCGGACCGCCGTCACGGACATTCCGCGCCCGGCCGAGCACCTTGCCCGGGCGCGCACGCTGGCCGCCGCCAACCCGGCGCACGCCCGTGAGCTGCTCGCCGCCGTGCTCGCCGCCGTCGACCCCGCCACCGCCCGCGCCGATCCCGAGCGCGCCGCCGCCGCGCACCTACAGGCCGACGTGCTCATCCGCCTCGGACACCCCACACCCGCGATCCGCTGGGCCACCTACGCCCACCACGCCCACACCCACCTGCACGGCCCCGCCGCCGCATCGACGCTGGCCGCTCTCCACACCCTCGCCGCCGCACACCGCTGCGCGGGCAACCCGCAGCAGGCCTACCACCTCTACCGCCACCTCGCCGAACAACTCGCCACCACCACCGGCCCCGACGCCCACCCGACCCTCGCCGCGCAAGCCAGCCTCGCCGTCGTCCTGCACCAGCTCGGCCACCACGCCCGCGCCCGCGACCTGCTCGCCGACACCATCGCCGTACACCGAGTCGCCCACCCCGGGCACCCCGCAACCGCCCGAATGATCAGCCACCTCGCCACGATGTGACAGCACGGCGCCGCAGAGCCCGACCACACCAGCGACAACCGGTAGACGCTGAGCCCACCCGTCACGCAGACGGCATCACCGACCTGGAACAAGTCCTTCCGACCGCACCCAACGTCAGGAGCACAGCACCATGACCGAACCCCACGCCCCCGCCGTCCCCGACAACCACGCCGGCGCGACCCCCGGGGGCATCAGTGGCAGGAAGCCGCGCGCACGACGCTCACCCGGACGTTGACCGATCAGATCGGCCGGGTGGGTGTCCGCAGCGGATCCTCGACCTCACCGGTGCCGCTGACCGGCGCCACGTGAGCGATCTGTTCGGCCCCAGCGGAGGCCTGGTCACCGTGCACGCCCCGCACCGGCGCCACGCACTACCCGGCCGAGCCGGGCGGCTTCGACATCGTGCCGCACAGGCACGGTTTGCCAGCGACCGCCTGCCTAGTGGCCGTTCTGAACCAGCGGCCGATGAGCCGTGGGCGCACGCGAACGGGTAAGCGGCGGGTGGTTTCGATTGGTTGAAGCACCGAACAGGATCACGCGCGAACCGCCTCCACCCCACCGCAGTCCGGCACCCGCCGCCTGCCGCCGATTCGCAGGCGCCCCCAGTACGAAAGCACACTGAACAGTGGCGACATGTGGTAGCTGCCGGGCTGGCTCGGTATGACTGACAAGAGCGGCGGCGGGCTCAGGCAATCGGATGAGGCCCCAGAGAGGAAGGCGTGAACATGGATAAGGAGAACAGCACTCGCGCAACGCTGAGCCGGTGGATGCGCTCGCAGCCGTTTCCTCGGTATTCACCCGAGACGCGCGTGGCGGTGTTCATCGACTTCGAGAACCTCGTGTGCGGCGCCGGCAAGGGTCTTCCCGGGCAGAGCGAGCCGATCCCGGCCAAGGCGCTAACGCACCTGTGCCGCGGCTTCTACGGCAACGCCTCGATCCGCAAGGCCTACGCCGACTGGGCGAACTCCGGGTTCGGCCGGTATCAGCCGGCCCTGGCCAACAACGGCGTCGACCTGGTCCAGATCGCCCACCACGGCATCGCGGGCAAGAACGCCGCCGACATCCGGATGGCCGTCGACGCGATGGAAGTCCTCATCACCCACCCCGACGTCGACGTGTTCGTCCTGGTGACCGGTGACAGCGACTACTCCCCGCTGGTGCACCGGCTCCGCGAGTTCGGCAAGCACGTCGTCGGTGTCGGCACCCAGGCCACCGCCAGCCAGCGCCTGGTGTCGGTCTGCTCGGAGTACAAGTTCTGGGGCACCATCGTCGCCGAGGTCGAGCCGGCCGCCCGGCCCGCGGTCACCGCCGCCTTCGACATCACCGACGCCGAGGCCCTGCTCGTGCGCGCGTTCGAGCAGATCGGTACTGACACCCCAACCGCCGGCACCGTCAAGAACAAGATGCTGGTGCTAGACCCATCATTCGACCAGGGCAACTACGGGTGCCGCACCTTCCGCGACTTCCTCAACCGGCTCTCGCACCGGGTCGCCACCGCAGGACGCTCCGGCGCCGACATCACCATCCGCCTGATCCAAACCGAGAAATAACACCGATGGACTCTCGACAAAACAGGGCCACCCAGCGGTTCCCGCCTAGACGCCAGCGTGTCTGTTCTGGATCGTCGATGGCCGCGTGGACGGGCTCCTGGCTCCCCACACGACAACCGACTAGCCTGCGGGTGAGGCACCACCTGAGGAGGACGCGTGCGTCGAATGACCAAATTCCAGCAGACGGTCGACCGGCTGCGCGACGAGGGTCAACGTCACGGCCTCGACATCTCTGCGAGCACCGCGCAGAACGTCCTCGCCGAACTTGTCACCACCAACGCCGCGACCCTCGGAATCCGTGAAGAAACCTTCGTACGGTCACACCTTTCGGCCATCGACATCGCCGACCTCGTAACCCACATCAAGCACGCGAACGACGCGCAGGAACGCGAGGTCACCAACGCTTCCCCCGCGGTGCTCAGCATTGCGGCCACCGGCCGACTCATCGCGTCGCTCGCCCAAGCCGTGCGGTGTGTCAGCCTCAACCACGACCGACTCACGCACGGGCACCACGACAAATGGGAAGCCGTCGGAGTCCTCGACGACGCCAGCAACTGCCTGACGCTGCTCGGTGAAGCCGTGAGCAACAGCCACACCACAGCGCAGGGCGACGCCGTGCTCTGCAGCGGCGAGAGCGTCGTCTACGCCCGGCGCGCCCTCAGCCAGACGGTCACTAACCTCCGCCGAGGCGCCTGGACCTTCGCCCACGGACCGCAACTCGACGCCGACGTCGCTGCCCGCATGACCGCAGACCTAAAGATCCTCCCGCAGGAGTGATCACCCCAGCCGACGGACGGCTAGGCCGTCCCCCCACGTTACGCAAGCAGCGTGGCTCGACGCCTAAAGTCATCAACCAGGCGCGTGAAACATCCGCGGGCCGAGCAAACCGGGAGAAGCCCGCCCACGCGAGGGCACCCTCTGAGCCACGGCGAGCCATGCCTTCACGAGGGCGGGAGCACGTCCAGGGATAGTCGCGCGGCTACCCGACGGAACCTCGGGTAGCCTTATGGCGCGGCGGGCCGCTAGCTCAATCGGTAGAGCTGCTGACTTTTAATCAGTAGGTTCGGGGTTCGAGCCCCCGGCGGCCCACCCAAAAAACCTTGTCTGACCTGCGTGTATAGCCAGACGTCACGTCGATGGCCGTGGATTTCAGCCCGGCGTAGAGTCGCGGCGAATCAGCGCTAAAAGTCGCTGTCTGCCAGCCGTGTGAACGTCGATCCCACCGTGCGTGTCGCCGAACCTGACGAAAATACGGATGATCAAGTGCGGGCTGCTGGTGCTCGCCGCGCCGGCGCAGGATGCGTGGCCGGCTGGGCAGTGTCGGTCTGACCAGCCGAGACCCAGGGCGGCCCTGGGCTGATCCCGTGGGCTGCACCGGATGAGGCGGGTCATCGTGGGTTGGCGGTCGGCATGGCCAAGCTTCCCGCGAACGTGGCGACCCGGATGCGGCCGACCTACGGTGGTCGGCCGCATCCGGTGCTCGCCGTGGTCTGAACCCAGCTGGCGGCGTGGTTCGGTGGAGCGGTTGCCGCCGTGCGAGGTGCGGGGATCGTGTCACGGTTCGGGGTGTCCTGTTTCGGTGGTCGTGGCGGTCAGGCCGCCCGTGGGCGTGGACGTGGGCGGCGGGGAACAAGCGCGGCGGCGGCCTCGGCTTTGTCCCGTTCGACTTGTAGCTCCACGATGACCGAGGTGTAGGTGTCGCTGGTGATCGTGATGGTGGAGTGCCCGAGTAGTTCCTTGACGTCGGTGAGGTCGGCGCCGGAGGCTTTCAGGTAGGTCGCGGCGCAGTGCCGCAGGTCGTGCAGTCGGACCGGTGGCAGGCCGGCGTCGCGTACGAGGCTTTCGAAGCGTTTGCTGACGGCGTCCGGGTGCCACTTGTCGCCGTTGGGTTGGACGAAGAAGAATCCGGTGTCCGGCCATGTGCTGCCGCAGGCGAGCCGCCAGCGGGCGCGGCGGGCGAGGTAGGCGCGCCACGCGGCGTTGGTGAAGCTGTCCAGCGCGAACGCGCGGTTACCGGACTCGGACTTGACTTTCTTGTCGACCACTTCGTAGCCGACGGTGGTGCGCTGCAGGTCGACGGTTACCAACGCGTCGTCCAGGTCGACGGTGGTGTCGCGTAGGCCGAGTGCCTCGCCTCGGCGCATTCCGCGGTGCATGATGCCCACGAACACCGGGTAGAGGGCGATGTCGTGATCTTGGGCGTAGTCGAGGAAGACCCCAGCCTGGTCGGGTGTCCACACCATGACGGGGCCGGGTTTCTCCCCGGTCTCGCGCCACCGTGCTACGGCTTTGTCCGTCCAGACGCGGGGTTTGGGTTGCTTTGCCGAAGGCAGTTCGACGTGTTTGGCGGGGTTGAAGTCGATGAGCCGGTTGTTGGAGCGTGCCATCGCGTCGTTGAGTGCCTTGCGTAGGACGGCGCGGATGCGCTGCATGGTCGCAGGGCCCGTGGCCCGTATCCCGCGGACGGTGGCGCGGATCTGCGGGTCCTCGCTTTGCTTGGCCATGTCGATGGCGGTGTTGCGGTCGGTGATCGCGGTGAACATGGCGGAGATGTGTTCGACCCTCAGCTTCACCAGGGGGATGTCGCCGAGGTGCGGGATGAGGTGCACTCGGATCTGACAATCGTAGGCGCGTCTCGTGCTGGGCTCGATGTTGCGCCGCGATTCCAGCCACTGTTTCAGGTATTCGCCGACGGTCATGTCGACGCTGGTGGGAAGTCCGGCGTTGACTCGCTTGGCGATGGTGTCGCGGTCGGGCATCGGCGCTCGGGCTTTGACCTGCTGCAGGAGGTCGGCGATCTCGGTCGCGAGGGCGGCGTCGTCGCCGGCGAGCGCCAGCAACGCTATGGCCTGCCCCTGGTCTCGGGCGGCGTCGTCGCGGCCGTCGAAGGTGTGACGGCGTAGCGGGGCACGGCGGGTCCCGTCGGGCCTCTTCGGTAGTTCGAGTTGGTATCCCCACTTGCCGTGGTGGGAGTTCCAGGCGCCGCCGGCGCGGCGTAGCTGTGGGCATCGTGTGCCGAGTTTTGTGCCGTTGGGGTCGCGGCAGCTGCAGATTTTGTAGATGGATCCTTGCGCCATGGTGCGGTGGCTCCTCGGGGTTGTGGGGCAGCCGGTGGCTGCGGATTTTCGTACGGGGTGATCGACGCGTGCCTTCGGCGGCCGGTCAAGTCGCTGCCGTCGCGGGCGGGTCGGGCGGTTGCTCGTCGCCCGTGGGTAGGTGCAGGGCGTGCAGGATCGCCGCGACCGGTACGCGGTAGCGGCTGCCGAAGCGCAGCACCGCGACCGGAAACAGGTCGCGTTTGGCGAGGTCATAGGCGCTCGCGCGGGACAGGCCGAAGATTTCCGCAGCGGTGGCGATGTCGGTGATCAGCCCGAGTTCGTGGATCCGTTCGACGGTCCAGACAGCGCTGTCGGATTGTCCATCTTCCGGGCTGCGGCGGTCGGTGATGTTGTGGTTGGGCGTGGTCATGGGATGGGTCCTTTCAAGGACGTGGGGTGACGTTGACTGCCAACCGGGATCGGGTGGCTGCGGTGGCCAGGCGGATGTGCGGTAGGCCCGCGTGGGGTGGTGGGCCTATCCCTCGAGGCAGGTGTCACCGAGTTGGTGGGGCTGCTCGGGCAGGGACCGGGGTCGCGGCAGTTGGTGGTGGGGCAGAGCTGAGTTGTGTGCCGTCAGCCGAGTGGCAGCCGGTGGCGGGAGCGGGCCGCAGCCGCTGCGGCGAAGTGCCTCTTGCGCTGGACACCGGCCTGCGGTGCGGCAGGCTTGGTTATGGGTCGTTCACGGTCTGCAGCCAGCCCAGGAGTTTCGGCAGGTTCTGGTCGGGGCCGAAGGCGAGGTGGGTGCCGTCGGCGGAGTGGCAGCCGATAGCGGTGGCGTGGCGTAGGCGCCGCAAGCTGTTGACTCGGCCCATGTGCACCCACAAGCCACGACGGCGGGCCTGCCCGGCTAGATGCGCGGCATCAGGGCCGAGTTTCCAGGCGGTGCTACCGCCGATGAACAAGGCGTCGATGGCGTGCCAGGGCACCGCGAATGCCTCGAGTCCGTCCTGGGCGACGAGCGCGGCCGGGTAGCCGGCCGCGCGAATCTCGCCAAGCATCGGTTCGCTGCGGCGCAGCGTGGCGGTAGCGTCTGCGACGACATCGGGTGCGGTCGCGAACGCGCACCGGTTGGCGCGGTCGGCCCGTCGGGACAGCCACCGCAGGTACGCGGCGTCCCCGGGATAGCGGTCAGGGTTGAAGCATCCGTTGTCGGCGCACCAATCCACGCCTGCGGGGATGATGTTTCCCGAGGCGGGGGTGGCGATCATCGCGAGGTGGCCGGCGCGGATGGCCTCACGGACACGGGGGCCGGAGGCGGTGGCGTAGTAGCGCACGAGAGACGGCGACGGCGGCGAGGCTGATGGCGCAGGCGACGGTCTTGACCCAGACCTGTCCGGGCATCGCGGCCCATATCGGCAGTCCGGCGAGGGCGAGGAACAGCGCGGAGTCGACGGGAGCGCCGATGCAGTTCGAGGCGAGCGCGGCCCACATCCAGCCTCTGTGGGCGCGCAGCCGCTCGTAGACCAGCAGGTCCGTCATTTCCGAGATGAGGAACGCGCAGGCTGAGGCCAGCGCAAGTCGGGCGGAGGCGAGCCCCGCGCACAGAGCCGCTCCGGCGGCGATGCACAGCAGCGTGACGATGCGGCCGGCGATCTGGTGGACCGCGTCGCGCAGCAGCAGCGTCAGTCCGGCGCTGGCGGTACCGGCGGTCGCGGTGAGACCGAAACCCACGGGCACCAGACCGTAGCGGGCGGTCAGCAGGTTCGCGGTAACGATCGTGGCGACGAACGCGACGATCGCCGCTACCGCGGCGAGAGCACGCCGCGTCAGCGGGTGATGAGTGGAGATGGCAGAGATCAAGGGTGACAACGGATGTTCCTTCGATGGTGGAGGTGGGGTGCGTGTGGCAGCAGCGGGTGGGCGCCTCGTCGAAACTCGACGGGCGCCCACCCGCAGGTGGCGCCGGGGCGGCCGGTGGCAGGGTCAGGGCTGCGGTTGCCAGCGGAGGCGGGCGATGTGGTCGACGCCGTGGTCGCTGCGGGGTCGGGCAGCGCGGGACCAGCCGGGTGTGGGCGGCCGGGCGGCGACGATGCGCCACCCGGCCGCCCGCAGGCTGGCTCCGGACTCGCCCTGCTGGGTGTAGGTGACCAGCCGGCGGTAGCCGAGGGCTTTCGCGGCTCTCCAGGCGGCGCCGTAGAGCATGCTGCAGCCGTTCGGCATGGTGTCGGCGACGGCGACGCGGGTGACCTCAAGGGTGTGGCCGTCGTCGAGCATCCGTGCGACGGGCCGGCCGACCACCGCCACCCCGACGAGAACGTCGTCCTGGGCGATGCCGATCGAGAATTTGTGTCCTCGGGGCGGGCGGTGGTGGCGATGCCAGTCGGTAATGAACTGGCCGGCCTGGGCAAGCGTGACCGGCACCAGGCGCAGGCTCACGTCGTGTCCTTCGCCAGGTACGGGCGGAGGCGGGTGATGGCCTCGCGGTGGAACTGCTCGGCGATGTCGATGCCGAGGTAGCGCCGGCCGAGGTGCATCGCGGCCAGGCCGGTGCTGGCGGCGCCGGAGAACGGGTCGAGGACCACGCCGCCGGTCGGGCAGCCGGCGGCGATCGCCCGTAGTGGCAGGTCGATGGGGAAAGGGGCGACGTGGGAGCCGCGGTAGGGGCGGGTGGCGATACGCCACACGTCCCCGGGGTTGCGACCCTTCTGGTGCGCGGCGGTGTGGGCGTGTCCGAGCGGTTTGAGGTTGCCCGCCGCGGCGCGCGGCTCGGTGGTGTCGGTGGCGGTGTACTTGCTGCCGTAGGCGGTGGCGCCTCGGCGGCGGGCGGTCGCCCCGATCCCGCCGGTGGCGCCCTTGCGGGCGCCACCGATGACTCGGGATCCGTCGGCTGCCTTCGGATGGATCAGAGGTATCCGGATGGGGTCAAGGTCGAAGAAGTAGGTGGGTGACGGGGCGAGCAGAAACAGCAGTTCGTAGGTGGTGGACAGGCGGTCACGGACGGACTCAGGCATCGGATTGGTCTTGGACCAGATGATCGCGTTACGCAGCCACCAGCCGTCGGCTTGCAGCGCGAACGCGACCCGCCAGGGCACGCCGAGGAGGTTCTTCGGCGCGAGGTTGTCCTGCGCGCGGGGGCGTGGCGGGCGCCGCCCTCCGGGTTGCGGCCAGCCTGCTTGGGGTGCGCCGCCGGAGGCGGTGCTGTAGCTGTCGCCGAGGTTGAGCCAGCACGTCCCGGTCGGGGTGAGCACCCGCCGCACCTGAGCGAATACGTCGACCAGTCGATCGACGTATCCATCGAAGGTGGGTTCGAGTCCGTACTGCGGATCGGACCATCGGGCAGAGCATCGCCGGCAGGTGGCGCCGTCGACCCGCCGCCGGGCGTCGTGCGGGCAGGCGGGGTTGCCGCCGCTCCAGCGGCCGGTGCCGTAGTCGCGTAGGCCCCAGAACGGGGGTGAGGTGACGACGCAGTCCACAGACGCGTCGGGCATCGCGGTGAGCACCCGTCGGGTGTCGCCGAGGTAGAGGGTGACCGGCCCGTCCTGGTGGTACTCGTAGCGGCGCAGGCCCTCGGCCGCACGGATTCGCTCTTCGGTCATGAGGGCACCTGCCAGCGGTGCGGGCACAGCAGTAGCCGCAGCGCGGCTGCCGCCTGCTGGGGGACGACGCCGTTGCCGAGCACCCGCAGCGCGAGGGTGCGCGGCAGGCCCAGCGCCGGATCGGTGACGTGACCGGCGTTGAGGCCCATCAGCCATTCCACGAACGGTGGGGCGAGCACGGGCTTGCCGTGCTGCCCGGCCTGGGTGGGCCCTGGCGCGGGGCGGCCGAGCAACAGCTCCCAGCGGGCGACGGCGGCGGCGTAGGAGCCCCACCGGCCCTCGTCGAGGTGACCGAGACCGGCGACGGTGGTGCGCAGGTCCGCGCCCCCGTCGCCGTGGCGTCCGGGGCCGCGCCCGTCGGACGCGCGGGGAGTGGGCAGGGTGCGGGTGGGCACCCGTACCGCCGCCGACGGCAGGGTGAGATCGCCGTGCGAGCCGCGCTGCCCTGGACAGCCTTTCGCGCCGTCGGTGGCCCTCGGGGTGGGTAGCAGTACCTGCGACAGCGGGGGCCGGAACCCGGCCCCGGCCTTGCGTCCGGGGGTGCCGGTGTCGCTGGCGCGGGGGGTGGGCAGCAGCCGGGTGGCGTCGGTCAGCGTCCGGCCCTGGTGATCGATCGGGGTGACGCGGCTGGCGGTGACGTTGGCCGAGGAGCGGCTGTCGGCCACCGTGGGAGTGGGCAGAAGCTGCCCGGCGATGCCGGCCAGGCTGGGCCGGCGAGCCGCTCCCGCGGATGGGGACTTGTTCGACCCGTACGCCACCGTGGTGGGCGTGGGCAGCAGGCCATGGGTGGATCCGGACGGTTCGATCAGGTCGGGCAGACCGTACTGGTGCCCGGGGCCCTTGCCGTCACGGGCGCACGGAGTCGGCAACGTCCGCACCCCCAGCCCATAGCTCTCGGGGTGTGGCCAGCAGAAACAGCCGGTCGCGGCGGTGCGCGGCGCCGACGTCGGATGCGCGTAGGCACGTCCAGCTCGTGTCGTACCCGAGCGTGGCCAGGTCGGCTTCGACGACGTCGAAGCCTCGTCGGAGGAGCGCGGCGACGTTTTCCACGAAGACGATCGGCGGTCGAAGCGCGCGAACGGCGTCGGCGACAGCGCTCCACAGGCTGGAATGCGCTCCGGTGATGCCGGCTCGCTTGCCGGCATTACTGATGTCCTGGCAAGGGAATCCGGCGGTGAGAATGTCGACGGGTGCGACGCTGCTCCAGTCGACAGTGCGGATGTCGCCGAGGTTCGGCACGTCGGGCCAGTGGTGGGCGCAGACGGCTGCGGCGTGCCGGTCGGTTTCGGCGTACCAGGTGAGTTGGCCGCCGAGCACCAGTTCGACGGCCATGTCGAGGCCGCCGTAGCCGGTGCACAGCGATCCGATTCGGGGTGGGAGGTGCTGGTCAATGGCGCACCTCCCGCCCCGACGTAGCCGATGACTCGGGCGTCGGTTCGGTGACGGTGTCCGGGTGGGGACAGGTCCACGGCCCACACCCCGGTGCGTCCGCTTGCGCGTCCGCGCGGGGACGCAGGGTGACCTGGTTGAGAGGGATGCGCTGGCGGTGCAGGAAGAACTGGCCCCGCAGGGGCTGCCCGGCGGCGTTGGCCCGTGCGGACCCGTGGCGGATCGCGGCGTCGAACGCCACCGCGTCGTCCCACCCGGTCGGATCATCGCGGCGCAGCCGCACCCACTCCGCGTCGGTGCGAAACGGACAACCCACGCACGCGCTTCGAGGGGTGTCCCCGAGCCCGTGCGCGGTGAGGTAGGCGAGGCAGTCCTGGCGGCGCCAACCGAGGTCGAGCAGCGGGAACGTGTTGCGCATGTAGGCGACGTCGGCGTCGCGGGCCCGGCCGATCTCGTCGAGGCTGATCCCGATCGCCATCTCGGCGACCACACCGGCGGGGACCCGGGTGGGGTGCGGATAGCCAAGGCGGCGCCGCACCTCCACCTTGATCGGTTTGATCTTGTACTCGCCGGTGCACTGCCGGCGCGCCATACCCCGCTCGCCGTTGGGTCCCAGGGTGAACAGTGGCATCGAGGCGAAGCGGTGGGCCGGGTCGAGGGCGTCGCGGCGAATGTCACCCGCCGCGACCCGCACGACTGGCATCCCCGATGCGGCGGCCAGCTGCTCCAGCCGGCGCAGATGGGCGTAGACCGCGATGGGCTCCCAGCCCGTGTTCGCAAAGATCGCCGCGTCGAAGGTGGGGATGTCACCGCGGGCGGCCAGCAGCAGGACGGTGGAGCTCTGGACCCCGGCACCGAGGCTCAGGTACCTGTGGGCGGGTGCGCTCACGCGATCACCCCGCCCTCAGCGGTGTTCAGGATTGGGGAACCCGGGTCGCCGGCCGGCCGACGGAAGATCAGCACGTCCTCGTGCGTGATCAGGTGCAGTGGGGTGCCGCCGGCGCGGGCCTTGCGCACGGCGCGGAGCTGGAAGAACGATGGCCGGGCGACGAGCTGCCCGTCGCGGACCGCCGCGAGCAGCGCGACGCATCGTTCGGTGGGTATCAGGCCGGCGCGGACGCCGGCGGCGATCACGGCGCTGGGCAGGTCGACCAGTTGCCGGTGCTTGCGCCACGGTCGGGCGGTGACCACGACGGTGCCGCCGGGTCGCAGCAGGCCCGCGCAGCCGCGCAGGATCTGCTCGAACCCGTCGGTAAGGCCGGTGAGGTCGCGGTAGGCGAGGTTCCCGCGGTCGGCGCCGTCGTTGTAGGCGTTGTCGAACTTCGCGACCCCGTCCTCGCCGGGTCGGACCAGGCCGTGCACGGTCGGCCCGTACGGCGGCGAGGTGACCACCAACGCGACCTGCCCGGCCAAGGCGGCGGGCAGGAGCGCGGACAGGCGGGTGGCGTCGCCGCGCACCACCGACGCCCGGCCGGTCGCGCCGTGCTGGTGAGCGTGGGTGATGTTGGCGTCGGCGATGTTGGACCAGCGCGGCTCGTACTCCACGCCGATCGCGTCGCGGCCGGCGTGGATGGCCTCGACGAGGGTGGTGCCGATCCCACACATCGGGTCGAGGACAAGGTCCCCAGGCTGGGTGTAGGCGTGCACCGCGTGGGCGGCGATCGCCGGGAGCATCCGGGCCGGGTGCTTGACCGACTCGGGCACGTACCGGCCGCGGCGCTGCACCGGCCCGGTGCGCTGGGCGGTCGCCCACACCGAGAGCCCTTCCGGCTGC
Organism: Micromonospora sp. NPDC050980; assembly: GCF_040653835.1. NCBI lineage: Bacteria > Bacillati > Actinomycetota > Actinomycetes > Micromonosporales > Micromonosporaceae > Micromonospora > Micromonospora sp. NPDC050980. The sequence goes on from NZ_JBFAGS010000007.1 coordinate 259,108, forward strand.
GCGGGCTGGCGCTGAGCGCTGTCGCTCAGACTGGAGTCCTGGGTCGGCTCCTGCGACTCGGCGGGAGAAGCGGTGTGCTCAGCCACGGCTCTCACCGCCGTCGCGGCGCTGCTCGCGCGCCTTGTGGACGGGTGAGAACACCAGCAAGTCCGCGTGGACCCGCACGTGCGCCACCCACTGCGGATGGGTCAGGGTGAGCAGTTCCTCGTCGGTGACGTGGTAGACGAACGCGTCACCATCGGTGTCGGCACCGACGGCGACGATGTGCTGCAGGTAGCCCAGGCCCACCTGCGCGGCGGCGGTGGCCACCGGGCTGAAGTCCTCCGGGCCACCGGCTGCGGCGCTGGGGACGGTGACGACCAGGACGAGGCAGCCGCCGGGGCGCAGCAGCCGCGCACACGCGCTCAGCAGCCACGCCAGCCGGACCCGGTTGGTGGTGCCATCGGCGTCCAGCGGCCAGCAGGCCACGACCAGGCTCGTCGCCTCACCGAGAGAGGTGAGACCTGCTGCTGCGATGGTGCGCTCGGCGGGCGGATGCCCGTCGGTGAGGTCGTCACCGAACCAGGCGGTCATGTCCGGAAGGCCGTCGCCCTCGTCGCCGTCGCGGTCGTCGGCAGCGGCGGGATCGGCGGGATCGGTTCGCGCCGGCGGGGTGGCTGGTCCGATGATCAGGCTGGACGCGTCGGTGAACCAGCCCGGGTGGTGCCGCCGGCCGCCCGCGGCGCACACGGCGCTCAGGGCGTGATCGGCGGTGAGGTCGACCACGACCTCACCGGGGCGGGTGTAGGCGGCGACGAGCCGGTAGGTCAGGCGGGCGCCGAGGCTACGCCCGGCGTCGGCCGGGCCGTGGGCGGTGCGCCACACGGTGACTGGCACCGGCGGGTCGCCGGCGACCACATCGATCAGGGTCGGGTCGACCACGCGCGGGTCGACGGGGTGGATAGGGTGCTGGTGGTGCTGCGGCGTGTGCTCGCTCATGTGGTGTCGGCTCCACGCCGCGCATGCAGTGCGCTGACACTTGTAAACCCGCGCCTGTGTGCTCTGGCGAACGCCTGTCAAACTCACAGCCGCTCACAACACGGCGGCGCTGGGCGATCTGGGAACGCCTCGTCGACGAACACGGCGCCGAACTGTCCTACGGCTCGGTCAGCCACTACATCACCAGCAAGATCCGCAACGAAGGCGTTCCCAGGAGCAGAAAGACTGAGAAAACCGGCCCCAAACGCGAACCCGGAGCAGATCAACTGAGAAAACCCGGCCAGCCGTTTTCTCAATCAAACTGATCCGCCCAGGTCAACGCGCTGCGACCGGAGCACCTTCACTGAGAAAGGACAGCGGTCGGTGGATACCTCTCCGCTGACCGAAGAGAAGCCCCGTGATCGGTGGACTCGGCAGCGAGGCACACGACAGCACAAGCGCACCGCGGCGCGCGCCTGAGCATCGACTGCCGGCGATGGACATGAGGCGATGACAAACTGTCCGCAGCGCGCTGATGCGACCCGTGGTGACAGCCCTCAAGTCGACCGGGTCCTGTCGGACAAAGTGGCCGGGGCCGACGCGCCGCAGTGTCACAACCGGCGTCACCGCCGGCTGGCGACGGCATGGCCGCGACCACGTCAGGTACCACGCCATTGCCCGCCCTGCGCGTTCGTGACCGATGTCAACAGCCTGCTCACGAGCACCCGCGGACAAAATGTCAACGACAAACCTCAATGCCAGGATGACCGCTTCCCAAGCGGCGGTGTCACCGCTGACCGTGGCCGCGCCGCCGCGGCAACCTGTTGTCCGCGAGCGTTGCCATTTTGTCCAAGGCATCGAAGCCGATCGTTGACATTGTCACGGTGGCAAGGGGGTGCCGGACACGTCGGCGGTGCCCGGACGACGGCTACGTTGGCGCGCCCAGCGCGCGGTCGTCATGTCACTTTGGCCACGCTCACGTCCATGCCGGACAGGGTTGGGGGGACCCGCCCCGACGCCGATCGGCCGGCGCCCGGACGCGGCGCGACGACGGGTCGAGGCATTCGTCGCGTACATCCCTCGGTAGGCCACTGCGAGCGGTTGTGCGCCGCCGTGAGGGGCATGGCTGGCCCTTGTGAGCGGCTGTGAGCCGGCGCGACTGGCCCTTGCGAGCGGCTGTGAGCGAGCGCGGCTGGTCGCTGTGAGCCGCTGTGAGCCGCTGTGAGCCGCTGTGAGCGGGCGTGGCTGGCCGCTGTGAGTCCCTGTGAGCGGCTGTGAGTGGGTGTGGCTGGCCGCAGTGACGAACGCGGCGACCCCGAGTATGTGTGGGTTGGATCATCGCTCACAGCCCTGGTCAGCGGCTCGCCCGACGACGGACGCCCCCACCGAAGGCGGCACCGAGGCGCAGCCACCCTCACCGGGGTGAGGAGCACCTCTGACAGCGGGAAAGGCGCGCTGACCTGCGCTGTGAGCGTCTGTGAGCGACGCATGGCGTAATCGGTTGCTCAGACGTCGCCCAGATCGGCGACGACACCGACCTCGACTTCGAGGAGTGGCAATCATGAGCACGACTTCAACGCAGTGGCCGCAGTCCCCGCTGAACGCCGCCGAGGTGGCTTTCACGGCGTTGACCTGCGATCCCGAGCCTTTGTCGATCGACCTCGACCAGCTCGGCCCGGACCTCGGCCTACCGGCGGGTGTGATGACGGTGCTGGCGGTGCGCGACTGGCTGCTGGCGCATCGCACGTCCTTCGAGGCACGCGACGCGGTGTGGGTCGAGATGATCCGCCGGGCCCGCCTGGACGGGCCACAGTGGGTCATCGGCGCGGTCGGCATGGCCCTGCCGGCGCTGCGCCGCTACACCCGGCAGCTGTGCAACGGCTACCCCGGCGACCCCGACGACATCGAGGCGGAGGTCCTCTCCGGGTTCCTGGTAGCACTACGCGATCACGTGGATCTCGCCCGTCCCGCCCCGTACGCCGGGCTGTGTCGTGCGGGTTGGCGCGCCGGGTTCAAGCTGCGCCAGCAGGCGGCGGAGGTCATCCCGGTCGAGGACGTCGAGCACGTCATCGGGCCGCGCACCCCGCAGATCCCCTACGGACATCCCGACGTGCTGATCAACCGTGCCGTACGGCTCGGCATCCTCGACGCCGACGACGAGCAGTCCTACATCGACGTGCGGCTCGGTCGACGGGCGATCGAGCCGATCGCCGCGTTGCGGGGCCTAAGCACCGATGCCCTGAGGATGCGCCTGGGTCGCATCGACACCCGCATCGCCGAAGCCCTCGCCTCGGGCCTGCTCACCGGGACGGCATCCCCGCAGGCCGCCGAGGCCCTCGCCGTCCAGGCTGAACGACGCAGCAGACTGCGCGCTGCCAGCCGCCGCCCTGCCCGTCAGGACGCGACTCAGGCGGCAGCCGCCGCCTGAGGCCCTCGCAGCACGACAATCGCGCGGCGCCCGCACCGGATCCTCGGTGCGGGCGCCGCGACCTTGTCCAGGCTGCGCTGACGGCACCCACCTGAGCGGGGTGACGAACCGATCACTGGAACGCTGCTACCCCAATGAAGCGCCGCGGATGAACGACCGGCGACTAGATCATCTCAACTCGGAACACCGGCCGTCAGAGCAAAACTGACAAGCGCGCAGGTCAGAAGCGATAAGACCCTGCGGTGTGTCAGCGGCTGTGAGTCCGTGTGAGTCGCTGTGAGAACGACAGGCGTTCGCCAGAGCACACAGGCGGCGGTTTACAAGTGCGAGACCACTTCACCCGCCGCCGAGCGGACGTGACGGTCCCGCCCGCCGCCAGAGGGCCGGGCCCACACCGGGCCGCCCCACGCACCGGACGTCTCCGGGTGCCGCGCAGTTTGGTGCGCTGACACCTCATCGAACAGATCGCTACCCGACAAGGGAGGACGTGCTCCTCCCGGGGACGGTCGTGCTTCGAGGCGCTGTCCGCGCCCGCGCCCCTCTGGCGGCGGTCCACCCACCCGGACCGCCGACAACCGCCCCGCCCTCACCCGGCCGGGGCCGGAGGTGAACGCTCAATGTCCCGCATTCCGGCACGTCTTCGTGCCCTCACCCGCTCCCGCACCGCCCGTCAGGTCGGCCGCGTCGCCGCCGTCACCGGTGAGGTGCTGCTGTTTCTGTCCGTGCCCGCCGCCGCGTACGCCGACAGCGGCGGGCCTGCCCTGGCGGCGAATTCCCTACCGGTCGTCATCGCCAACCTGCAGGCATGGCTGATCGGCATCCTCGCGGCCGTCGCCACCCTGTTCCTCGTCCTGGCCGGCGTCTACTGGGCCACCGCTGGAGGTGACCCCGCGCAGGTCGACAAGGCCAAGAGCGCACTGAAGAACGCTCTGATCGGCTACGGCCTCGCCGTGCTGGCTCCGATCCTGCTCGGTGTCGTTAAGGGCATCGTCGGATCGCCGTCATGAGTTACGTGCTCGGCCAGATTCTCGACTGGCTCGCCGCGGCGATCCTGGCGACCCTGGACGCGCTGATCGGGGTGATCAGCAGCGCGCTGCTGATCACCCCGAACGTCACCGCCCTGCCGCAAGTGCAGGCCCTGACCGGCCGTTCGATCCTCGTCGTGGACACCGTGTTCGTCTTGGCGTTCGTCGCCGCCGGCGTGCTCACCGTGACCGGCGGCGGCGACGAACGATCCCAATACACCGTCAAGGACCTGCTCCCTCGCTTGATCGTGGGCTTCATCGCCGCGCACTTCTCGCAGCTGTGGTGCGGCATGCTCATCGACCTCGGCAACGCCCTCACCGCAGCCCTGACCACTCCCGAGGGAGACAGCGACGGCGCGCTCCGGGCCATCAAGACCCACATCACCGCGGGGCAGGACAAGATCGCGGTGCTGCTGTTCGTGATCTGCGTGGCGATCATCGGGGTCCTGCTCGCCTCCACCGCGTTCAGCGTGATCGTCCGCTTCGCCGTCGTGCTCGTCCTCACCGCCGCCGCGCCCATCGCGCTCGCGTGTCACGCGCTGCCGCAGACCGACCCGGTGGCCCGCCTGTGGTGGAAGTCCTACGCCGGTGTCCTCGCCGTGCCGATAGTGCAGGGCTTCACCCTGTACGCCGGGCAGTGGATGCTCACCGACCCCGACCACCTGCTGCCTGTGCTCGGCCTGCCGGTGGATCCGGGCGGGGTGATCAACCTTTTCGTGGTGATGGTCATGCTGTGGACCACGCTGCGGGTGCCGGCGCTCATGCGCCGCTACGTCAGCGCGGGTAACAGCGGCGGCGGGATGAACGTGCTCGGCATGGCGGCGCGGGTCATCGTCGTGCAGCAGGTCACCCGGTCGATCCCCGGTCTCGGTCGTGGACTTCGGTCGGTGAGCCGATGAGCACCCGCACCGAACATGCTGTGTCCGAGCGGGTGCGGATGCCCGCCGACGTCGACGCCCCCGACAAGGTTCTGTACGGGCTGACCTTCCGTCAGCTCGCGATCCTCGCCGTCGCCGCGCTGGCCTTCTACGGCGCCTGGCGGGGCCTGCACACGCTCGTCCCGGCGCCGGTGATCGTCGGCGCCGCCGTCATCCTCGGCGGCCTGGTCTTCGGTGTCGCCGTGGGCCGCCGCGACGGCCTGTCACTGGACGTGTGGCTGCTCGCCGCCGTCCGGCACTCGCGGGCGCCCCGGGCGATGTCGACGACGGACACCGGTTCGGCGACACCCGACTGGGTGCACGTGCCCCAGAGCAGGGTGATGGTGCCGGCACCGCTAACACTTCCGGCCGACGCGATCGACGACGGCGGGGAGATCCGCCTGGGCGGTGCGCGGGCGGCGATGGTCGCCGCGACCAGCGTCAACCTGGCGCTGCGCACCGCCGACGAGCAGGCAGCCCTGGTCGACACGTTCGGCCGCTGGCTCAACAGCCTGTCCACGCCGACGCAGATCGTCGTCTCGGCGCAGCCGGTCGACCTGCACTCCGCCGCCCGCACCCTGTCGCAGACGGTGGACGCACTCGGACACCCGGCACTCGCGGAGGCGGCGGCCGACCACGCCCGGTTCCTCGACGACCTCGCCACCCGGCGGGATCCGCTGCGCCGGCAGGTCCTCATCGTCACCCGCAACAGCGCGGGCGAGCGCGGCGAGCACGCGGCGCGGCGACGCGCCGACGACACCGTCCGGACCCTGTCCGGTCTCGGTGTCACCACCCGCGCCCTGGACGGGACGGCGGTCACCGCGGCGATCGCCGCCGCCGCAGACCCCTACCGACCGGCCCGCCCCGGCGGCCTCGCCGCCCCGGACGCCGTCATCACCGGCCCCGCCACCCCCGCCCGCCAGAAGAAGGGACCCCGATGAGAACCCGCACACGATCTCGCACCAACACCGGCGCCCGCCAGCGCTCATCGCTGGCGGGCGCCGTCGCGCCGGCCTCGGTGGAGGTGACCCCGCGGATGCTGCGCGTCGGCGACGGCTACGCCGCGACCCTTGTGGTCACCGGCTACCCCGCCGAGGTCGGCCACGCCTGGCTGGAGCCTCTCCTGTCGTGGCCGGGCCGCCTCGACCTGGCCCTGCACATCGACCCGCTGCCCGCACCGATCGCGGCGGCGCGGCTGCGTACTCAGCGTGCCCGCTTCGAGTCCAGCCGCCGCGCCGACGCCGGAGCGGGCAAGCTCGCCGACCCCCACGTTGAGGCGGCGGCCGACGACGCCGCCGACCTCGCCGGGCGCTTGGCCCGCGGGCAGGCGAAACTGTTCCGCGTCGGGCTGTACCTGACCGTGCACGCCCGCACCGAAGACGAACTCCTGCAGGCGTGCGCGCAGGTGAAGGCCGCCGCCGCGTCCACGCTGATCGAGGTGCAGCCCGCGACCTGGCGGCACCTCGCCGGTTGGACCACCACCCTGCCCCTGTGTACCGACAGCCTGCAGATGCGCCGCACCATGGACACGCAGGCCCTCGCCGCCGCTTTTCCCCTCGCGTCGGCGGACCTGCCCGCGCCGCTGCCCGGCGACCCGCCCGCCGAAGGCGGCGTGCTCTACGGGGTCAACCCGGACTCTCAGGGCATCGTGTGGTGGGACCGCTGGGTGCAGGAGAACCACAACTCCGTCGTGCTGGCCCGCTCGGGCGCCGGCAAGTCCTACTTCGTGAAGCTGGAGATCCTGCGCAACCTCTACCAGCAGGTGCAGGTCGCCGTCATCGACCCTGAAGACGAATACCTGCGCCTGGCCGACGCTGTCGGCGGCACGGTGGTGCGCCTCGGCGCTCCCGGCGTGAAGATCAACCCGCTCGACCTGCCCGCCGGAGACACCCGACCCGACGTGCTGACCCGCCGCGGCCTGTTCTTGCACACCCTCGTCGCCGTCCTGCTCGGCCACCAACCGCCACCGGCCGAACGCGCCGCCCTGGACCGGGCGATCCTCGCCGTCTACCGCCACGCCGGGATCACCGCCGACCCCGCCACCCACCATCGGCCCGCGCCACTGCTGCGCGACCTCGCCGCATGCCTGGACGCCGACAGTGATCCGGCCGCCGGGCAGCTCGCCGCCCGCATCGCCCCGTGGGTGCACGGCTCGTTCTCTCAGCTGTTCGACGGGCCCTCCACCACCCGCCTCGACGGGCATCTGGTCGTGTGGTCGCTGCGGCAGCTACCCGACGAGCTGCGCACCGTCGGCACCCTCCTCGCCCTCGATGCGATCTGGCGGCAGGTCGACGCCCCCGGCCGGTCAGCGACCAGGCGGCTGGTCGTGGTCGACGAGGCGTGGCTGCTCATGCGCGACGGCGAAGGCGCCCGCTTCCTCTTTCGCATGTCGAAGGCCGCCCGTAAGCGTCACGCCGGACTCGCGGTGATCACCCAGGATGTCGCCGACGTCCTGGGCACCGACCTCGGCCAGGCGGTCGTCGCCAACGCGGCCACCCAGGTGCTGCTCAAGCAGGCACCGCAGGCCATCGACGCCATCGGCGGCGCGTTCGGCCTCACCGCCGGCGAGCGGCGCCTCCTGCTCGCCGCCCGCGTCGGGACCGGGCTCCTGATCTCCGGCACCAACCGCACCAGCTTCGAGGCGATCGCCTCCGACGCCGAGCATCGCCTCGCGACGACCCGTCCCGGCGAGCTGCCCGGCCTCGACGACGAGGAGGACCTGTGAACCCCACCGCCCACCTCACCTCTGTTCCCGCACCCAGCGCACCCGCCACAGATGTCACCCCGCCCACCGGCATCATGCCCCCCACGGACGCGACTCGGTGGCTGCTCGACGCCGCCGCGTGGGCTGGCCAGCGACCGTGGCTGCTCGCCGTCGCCGCGACCGCGCTGGTCGCCTTCGTAGCCGCTCGCAACCTCCTCGCAGCGTGGCGGCACCGTCGCCACGCCGAGGGCGCCCGGCTGGTGACCATCGCCCCACCGCCGGAGGTCGACCCGCACAGCGCCGCGGCGCTGTGGGCCAACCTCGCCGGCACCCTCACCCCCTCGCGGCGGCGCCGGCTGCGCTACGGCAGCCCACACGTCGTGTGGCAGTACACGTGGAGCGGGCGGCGGCTGCTCATCTCCGTGTGGGTGCCCGGCACCGTCCCACCTGGCGCCGTCGAAGCGGCCGTACGCGCCGCATGGCCCGGCGCCGCCTGCACCACCGAGGACAACCCGCAACCGCCGATCCCTCTCGACACGGCCGCTGTCGGAGGGCATCTGCTGCCCACGGCCGCCGAATGGCTGCCGCTGCGCACCGACCACGACACCGACCCGCTGCGCCCCCTGATGTCCGCCGGGGCCAGCCTGCGCGCCGACGAGCACGCCTGCGTGCAGATCCTCGCCCGACCCGCCGCACCCCGCCGCGCGCAGCGGGCCCGCCGCGCCGCCGGCCGGCTACGCGACGGCAAGACCGCCCTGCCCACCATCAACCCGGCCGCACCACTGCTGTGGCTCATCGAGGCGTTCCTACCCGGGCGCACCGCCGGCACCAGTCGCGCGGCGCCGTCGGTACGGCGGGACCCGAGCGTGGAACGCGACGTGCGCGCCATCCTCGACAAGAGCGCCCACCCGCTGTGGGAGACCGCCGTGCGCTACGCCGTCGCCAAGGACACCGGCCGCGCCCACACCGACCAGCGGCCCCGGCTGCGCGGCCTCGCGGACATCATCGCCTCCGCGTTCGCCGTGTACTCCGCCCGCAACCGGCTTACCCACCGCGCCCGTATGCCCCACCCCACGGCGGTGCTGGCTGCGCGGCGTCTCGGCGCCGGGTTTCTCACCAGCGCCCCCGAGCTGGCCGCGCTCGCCGCCCTACCCCAGGACCTGGCCGTACCCGGTCTGGACCGGGCCCGCGCGAAGTCCATGCCGGCCCCGGTCGCCGTGACCATAGGTGGGCGCGGAGAGAAGATCCTCGGCGACGCGCAGATGGGCGGGCACCGTGTCGGCCTGTCCGTGCCGGATTCGAGGTATCACATGCACGTGATCGGATCCACCGGCTCGGGCAAGACGACCATGTTGGTGAACATGGCCCTCGACGACATCATCGCCGGCCGCGGCACCGTGGTCATCGACCCGCACGGCGACCTGGTCCTGGACATCCTCGACCGGCTGCCCGCCGACGTCGCCGACCGGGTCGTGCTGTTCGACCCCGACCAACCCAACCCGCCCACCATCAACCCGCTCGAAGGTGACGACCCCGACCTCGTCGTCGACAACCTCGTGTCGATCTTCGGCAACATCTTCGCCAAGGCGTGGGGCCCCCGCATGGACGACGTCATGCGAGTGGCGTGCCTGACCCTACTGCGGCACGCCAACGTCACCCTGCAACACATCCCGCCGCTGCTCAACTCCGCCCAGTTCCGCTCCGCGATGACCGTCGACCTGGACGACCCGGCCGGACTGCACGGCTTCTGGCAGTGGTACGACGAGCTCAACCCTGCCCTGCGCTCACAGGTCATCGGACCGGTCCTGGCTCGGCTGCGCTCCTTCCTGCTGCGCGACTTCGTCAAACGCACCATGCAGTACCCGCGCTCCAGCTTCGACATGGGCAAGGTCCTCGACGGCGGCGCCCTGCTGGTGCGGATTCCGAAAGGGCAGTTGGGGGAGGACACGAGCAAGCTGCTCGGGTCGCTGATCCTGGCGCAGGTGTGGCAGGCCGCCACCGCCCGCGCCCGCCTCGCCCCCGACCAGCGCCGCGACGCCACCCTGATCATCGACGAGGCGCAGAACTTCCTCACCCTCGCCAACAGCCTCGACACGATGCTCGCCGAGGCCCGCAAGTATCGGCTGTCCCTCGTCCTGTCGCATCAGGACCTCGCCCAGTTCCCCAAGGACCTCCTCGCCGCCGCGTCGGCCAACGCCCGCAACAAGGTCTACTTCTCCTGCGCGCCCGAGGACGCGCGGGTGCTGGCCCGGCACACCCTGCCGGAACTCGACGAGCACGACCTCACGCACCTCGACGCCTACACCACCGCGACCCGCCTGGTCGCCGACGGACGCCAGACACCGGCGTTCACCATGCGCACCCGCGCCCCGAAGCCCGTCATCGGCGAGGCCACCGCCATCCGAGAAGTAGCCGCAGAGAAGGTCCTACCCCAGGACAAGAGCGCCATCGACGACCTCGTCGAGAAGTTCTCCCGCCCGAAGAAGGACGACACCGCGCCCCCTGAGGACAGCAACCGCGACTCGGAACGAGCTCGTCGTCCACGCCGCTGAGCACCATCTGCGGCTCTCTCAGGGGCTTCGGTAGCACCTTCGCTGCGGTCTTCGCCGTGCCTTCACCACCCCTCACCGCCGTCGCCGGCCATCACACCGGCCGATCGGCCTGTCACTGCAGCACACCGCCGGTGACCACTGCTGCTCACCGGCAGTGACAGTTCCAGACTCCCTCCTGAAAGGAGGGGGATTCCTCCCTACTCCCCCTGAGGAGATCACCATGTCCCGCCACTCACACACTCCCGAACCCGACCCGTCCGAACCTCGACCCACCCCACCTCCTCGCCGGCTCAGCAAGGATGAGCGGCTGGCCCGCCTGCGGCTACTGACCCTGCGCGACCACGACCTGCTCGACTGGCTCGCCGAGCACTACCTGCTCTCCGCCGACCAGATCGCCGCCGCCCTGTTCCCCTCCAAGCGCTCCGCGCTGCTGCGCCTGGCCGCCCTGCACCGCTACGAGGCCGTGCACCGCTTCGGCGACACCCGAACCGGCACCGACCAGTACCTCTACACCCTCGGCCCGCTCGGCATCGACGTGCACCCCCGCGCCTACAGCGACCCGCTGCGGCCCGACGCCCCCGCCCCCCGCACCAGCGTGGAACGCGCCCACCGCATCATCGGCAGCGGCCGAATGAGCCACCTACTCGGCACCAACCAGCTCTTCATCGACCTGCACGCCTACACCCGCGCCGACCGCGACGCCGAACTGGTCCGCTGGTGGTCCGAGCAGCACGCCACCGCCGCCTACGCCATCGCCGGCGTGCGACCCGACGGCCACGGCATCTGGCGCGCCGCCGGCCGCACCGTCGGGTTCTTCCTCGAACACGACAACGGCACCGAACCGCTGCGCATCGTGCTGGGCAAGCTGCGCGCCTACGAACGGCTCGCCGAGTTCGGACCCCGCTACCCGGTCCTGCTGCGCGTGCCCCACCGCCGACGTGAGGCGAACCTGCTCGACGCCCTCGCCGGCGTGCCCACCGCCATGCCGGTAGCCACCGGCCTACACCACGAGCACCCCGCCGGCCCCGCCTGGACCCTCACCTCCGACCCCGGCTCACGACGCTGGCTGCACGAGCTGCCCAGCGACCACGGCCCCGACACCGCCACCAACCCCCACCACTTCACCGATCCCGACGACGCCTGACAGCCCTCGCCGGCTCGCCCACAGCCGCTCACACCGCAGGTCAACCGCCGTCGCACAGCCGCACCAGCGGCACGCGACGCTCCGACCGCAGGCGAACGGCTGTGAGCGGGCCCGCCACTCACAGCGACTCACAGCCACTCACACCAAGACCGCCCACGGCGGCCGATGATCTCTCACACCGCAGGTCAACCCGCCTGCCACGCCGCCACACGGCCCGCCGCCGCTGTGAGTGCCCAGGGCTACCGTTCACGTCACCACCACACCCCACATATCGCTCCACCCCGGTTCGGTCCCACCTCAGGGACACCCGCCGCACCCAGCGGTACGCGACGCCCACCCGCATCAGCCGGTCGGCCCGCGCCCCGCGCGACGGCCCACGAGGTCGCACCAACCACCCGCACCATCCGGCCCATTCCACATGACCCGACCCACGCACCCTGTGGGCCGGTCACCCCAGCGCGCCCCGGCGCGCCCACCTCAAGGAGCACCTATGACCAACACCGAACAGCACTCCGTGTCCCCGGCACCCATCATCTGCAAGACGGTCAGCATCAATGCCCACTACATCGAATTCTACGGCTGGTATTGGGGAGCGAAGGCAGACCTGACCATCAGCGTCCAGTTTCCGCGCGAGGGTGTACAGCACAACAGCTTCGCTGTCGGTGGCTTCGAAGACGGGGACGAGGCCGTCGCCGCCCTCGTGGCGATGTGCACCGCCGTCGGCGTTGTCTTCGCCAACCCTGATCTGGAATGGACGATGGACATGGCAGATTCTGATCCTCACCAGTACAGGCGCAACCGCGAGGCCATGGCGACCGTGATGGAAATGGCCGCCGCGGACCACGGGTGGACCGCACGGAGAGTGCCCATGCTGCGCCGCGACTTGTACAGCGACCTGTAAGGCATCCCCGTCGCGGACCGTGCCCACGTGACTGCCCCGCGACGGCTTGGCGCTCATCGGCCCTCGCGGTCCGGTCGGCCCAGCGTGTATCCGCAGCGATCCCGACGATCGCACCAACCACCCGCACCAGCGCACCACGCGCCCCTGCATCACCGACCTCCCCACGAACCCGGTGGCCTGGTCGATCCCGCGCCCACGCGCGACCTGCATCGCCTGCCGACCTGACCCCGACCCACGATCCCGGTGAACCGGTCAGTTCCGCGCGCCCCGACACCTCATCACCCAAGCAAAGGAGGACCCCACCATGTCCGCTGTCAACGGCACCCCGCTGACCCGCAACGGCAGCCGCGTGCCCGCCCTTCCCACCCGACCGACCCCCGCGAAGGCCACCGCGGCGCCCGCGCGCCCCCCGGCCCCCGCCCGGGTCAACAGCGTCATCCGTACGCCCGTGACGCCGCCGCCGACCATCGCCACGATGGTCATCTGCCTGCCCGACGAGGTGCCCGCCGAAGCGCTCACCGCGCACCAGCTACGCACCCACTTCGATGTCACCGGCACCCTCACCCCGCTGTTCTGGGCGGTACCGCAGCTTCGGCTGTGGCAGCGCAACCAGATGATCGGCCTGCGCAAAGGCCGTCCCATCCCCTGCGCGGGAGGACCGCTGCGGCTGCTCGACCTGCCTGGCATGCGTCACGCCGCCGCCATCGGCGCCGCCATCCGCTACCAGATCTGGGAGCAGGCGGTGCGTGGCACCCGGCCGGCCACCCCGTGGCCGACCTTCGAAACCCGCCACCTGACCGACCCGCAGAAGTACCCGTACGACACCGCGGTGGCGGACTTCCACGCCCAACCCCGCGTCAACGCCATGCGACTGCACGCGGCCGTCACCCCCGGCCCCGGCCAACCCGGCGTCGGAGAACTGGAGATGTACCAGGCCGGCCAGATGGCCTACCAACACCACCGAGCAGCCAGCGCCGTCGTCGGCGACGCGATGCTCACCATCGACGGCCACAAACTGGCCCCGATCAGCGACTCCCTCACCCACCGGGTGAGCTACCTCGAACAAGCCCTACGCCACCTCGACACCCTCGAGCCCGGCCAACGGCTCCTCGCGGTCGCCCTCGACACCACCGCATAACAACCGTCCGGACGGCGCGCCCCGATCCCCGCACCCAGGGGACCCCAGGCGCGCCGCCCGGCGGTGCCGGTTCCTGCCCCACCCACCGATGCCAAGGAGGCACACCATGAACCCAGAACGTCGCGCCGCCGCCATCACGGCCGTGCTGACCGCTGTCGAAGCCCTTGCCGACGAGCAGGACTGGGACGCTCTGCCCGCGCTGCTCGGCGTGTTCGACTCCAGCTCCCACACCGGCGTGGAAAGCCTCGACGTCAAGGAACTGCCCATCGACCCGTCGATCTGGCAGCTGCACACCGTGCTCGGCGCCCGCTCGACGATGCCCTACCGGCTCGGCCTTCGCGCCATCACCGCAGTGTTCACCACCGCCAAGGCCCCTGAACTGCGGGAGTGGACCCGCGCCCAGATCGGGCCCATCCTCGCCATGGCATTCCTCGGCGAAGGACTCGACACCAGCGAATCCGGCCGCCGCGACGCCACCGCCCTCGGACTACCGGCCGCCGACGACGGCATCCCGGTACGAGCACTGACCGCCTGCGACATCGACGGACGCCACTACCAATTCTTGCGCTACCGCGGCGCGGCCACCATCACCAGCGTCGTGCTGCACGACCCACCGGCGGAGATCCGAGACCGCGCGATCGCAGCCGACCTGCGCCGTTTGCTCAGCACCATCCGCGCCTAACCTGCGGCCCGGCGCGGACGCCCGAGCGCTCCACCACCGACGCGCTCCCGCCGATCAGGCCGCGTCCGGCAGAGACCACGCCAGCCCCTTACACCAGGGGCTGCAGCGGTCGCCATCAATGCAAACGTGCCCTGCGGCCCGATGCTGGCAGTCACCCATCGCCGCAGCCTCGTGACACACCTCAGCGCGCTGTCACCGGCACTTCCGAGACCGTGCTTCTCGGACCGGTGGCGCCGACTCTCGCACCCCGCTGCGCCAGGCGCCCCGGGCATGGGGCTTCCGCAGCACTGGCCGCAGACAGGCCGCCCTATTCCTCTTGCAGCCCAACACCCTCACGGAGGTTCCCTCACCATGTCCCAATTGTGGTTCCGCATCGAGGACGTCCTGCCACTGGCAGAGCACGCCCTCGCCTGCCCCACCCACCGCCTCACCGCAGGGCAGATCGCCGCCGGCGAGCTCAACGGCCCGGCGCTGAGCCTCACCCACGACGGCGAGAGCGCACACATCCGGTCCAACGGCATCCCGGTCTGGTACACCCGCGACGGCGACGAGCAGATCGCCTCCAGCGTCTCCTGGCGCCGCACCACCACCGCGAGCAGCGAACGCGAGCGGCCACAACACCGGTACCTGCCGCTCGGTTCGTCGACCGCCGCCGAGCGGCGGCTAATCGACGTTCTACGCGGCGCGCGCGACCTCGCGCGCAACTGGCTGGCGATCGACACCGGAGTGTGGCCCGGCGCCGCTCTCGACGCGACACACCTGCAGTCCTTCGACTACCGCGGCGACATCGCGCCACCCGACGCGCGCTGGCGACCGGTCATGGTCTCCTCGCGGCAAGTCCGCAACCAGAGCTATCCCGCCCTGGTCGCCGACGACTGCAGCACGGACGCCGGCGGTCTCATCTGCCGTTTCGACCGGAGCACGGCCCGACGGATTGCCGAGGACCTGACCGGCCCGTGGCGGATGGGCAGCATGCCCGGGGAATTCCCGCTGCTGCGCTTCGACGGTGACATCGCGGCGCTGCTGGAGGAACGCGACACCGGCGGCGGCGACGTCGTCCTCGATCTCGACGAGCGCTGCCACCCCGACCGGGACGGCTACTACGGCATCGGCGCGCACCGCTGGTTCTGGACCGCCGACACCTGGACCCTCATGCCGCGGCGCACCCGGATGCGCCTGCACCTGACCGCTCTGACCGCCCGGCTGCGCACTAGAACCGCCACCCACCTGCCGCCTCGGCAGGAACCCGCTGCGGTCACCGAGCCGCCGCCGTTCTGACCGGCGGTGGCTCCGCATCCCGCTCCGCCGGATCTCGCGTCCGCAGATCCGGCCAACGCACTTGATTCCTCCCGCGATTGAAGCGTGGATCAGTGCTGACCTCACACAACAAGGAGAGACGCCCATGACCGATCAACCGGAAACCGCGCCACCGCACGCCCTGTTCAAGGTGCTCGCCGCCCTCGCTGATCTCGGCGACGCCACCGCCGCCGCCGTGGCCGAGCACGCCGGCCTCGGCTACTCCACCGCCACGGCCAAGCTGCGCGTCTGGGAAGGGACCGGACAAACCGAACGCATCCAAGGTGACGACAAGCGTGCCGTGTGGCGGCTGACCGACTCCGGCCACGCCACCGTCGGCGCCAGCCGCACCGCCACGCCAACAGACTCCTCCTTCGCCGAGCCCGAAGCGCCAGCCGACGAGTCGGCCAGCGTCGGCGATACCGTTGGCGACGGTCCCGGCGACACCGAAAAGTCCAGCGAGCGGGCCAGCACGCCCGACAGCACCGCCGAAGGCGAACCTCCCGCCGCCGAACCGTCCGCGCCCGCGGACGAGCCGCCCACAGGTGACGACCCCGCACCGACGGTCGACGACGACCCCCCGCAGGCCGGCACGCTCGACGACAGCGAAGCGCAGGCTGTCGCCACCCCGGACTCGTCGACCACGGCACCAGGGCGCAGCCGCCGGGCGAAGGGCTCGCTGCGCGCAGCGGTGCTGGACATCCTCGAAGCGCACCCTGACCGGGCCTACAAGACCGGCGAGTTGTCCAAGCTCATCGACGCCGCGAACGTCGGCACCGACGCGAGGAAAGCCAGCCCCGGCGCGGTCGCCAACGCCGCCGACAAACTCGTCGGCGCCGGCAAGGCGATTCGGATCGACGGAAAGCACGCGACGTTCCAGCTCGCTCCCGCCGCCCAGTAGCGGAGGCACCGCACACGTCAGGCAGCCCGAGGGCGGGCGTGAAGTTGGTCGCTGCTCGCCCGCCCCCGGTGCTCCTTCTGAGACAAGGAGCCATACCAGTGTCGCAAACCGTGCAACAGATGCTCACCTGCGCCGGCGGAGTTCTCGCCGGCCTCGCCGTCGCCGCGCCCCTGTTGTCGTGGCAGCAGCGGGCCCTCATTAAGGCCCGCTGGGAGGCAAACCACGACGACATCACTGGCCTGCCCAACCGGCGGCTGTTCCACGCCCGGCTGCGCGCCGCCCTCGCCGACAACACGCCGGTCGGGGTCGTGCTGCTGGACCTCAACAACTTCAAAACCGTCAACGACACCCTCACGCACGAGGTCGGCAACGACCTGCTCGATCAGGTCGGCCGCCGCCTGTCCAGCCTTCCCACGCCCGTGCGGATCGCCGCGAGGCTCTCCGGCGACGAGTTCGCGCTGCTCGTCCTTGGCAGTCGCGAGGACACCGCCGCCGCGGCCGACGCCGCCTGGCAAGCGATCGCCGCCGGCACGATCATCGTGGTCAACGGCGATTTGTGCGTGACGGCGTCGGTCGGCTACACCCACACCCACCACGCCAATGTCAGCCCACGGCAGCTGCTGACCGAAGCCGACAGCGCGATGTACGAGGCCAAGCGCATCGACGGCGGGGTCCGCGAATACCTGCCGCACCGCACCGCGGCGGTGCGCAGCCGCGACCGACAGCGCCACTGAACCTCCGCCCAACCCTCACCCGCCAAGGACCCCGCAGCCAATCCGGCTGCGGGGTCCTTGCCGTCGTGCACCCCTGAGATGGGAGACCCCGTGCTGTCCTTCGACGCCGTTCACAACCTCTGCACCTGCCTCATTGAGGCATCCACCGAATCAGCCCGATTTGACTTCAACCAGTTGCCAACGCTGCTGCTCGTCCACGACTGGCCGCTGATTGCCGCCGCCGCGTCGCGGGGTCCGGCGATGCGGAGTGTGGAGTTCCCGCCGCACCCCGACGACGTTCTCGACAACCCGGCCGGGCTACCCGCCCTCCTGCATCACCTCGCGGCCACCCTGCACAGCACCCCCAAGGTCACGCCCTACCACCGCACCCTTGACACGATCATCACTCGGATCCGCCACGCCGTTCCGGACACGCGGCTTCTGGCCTGGGCCGCCTGCTACGCAGACGTTTCCACGCTCGACGGCGAACTGCGCCAGGTCCGCCGCATCGACGCCGTCGACACCGACGGAAGGCTTTACAAGCTCACCCACTTCAGCGGCGAGGAGCACCCCCTGGTGCTCGTTGACGACATCCCCGACTCCCGCGACCTGCCCGCCACCTACCCCGGCCTGGTCGCGTTGCTGGCCGCCACCGCTCACTACACCCGGCCCGCAACTACCGGACCCAAGGCATGAACCCGGCCGCCGCAGCCGACGCCAGCGCAGCCGAGCCGATCTTCAGCCGATGCGGACCTGACGGCGGATCCATCAGGTGCCGGGTCTGCGGCGCCGTCGACGAAGTCGTTATCACGGAACTGCCGAGGTCGATGGCCGCCTACGGCGAGAGCACCACCGCCCGCTGCTTGCGCTGCGGATCGAGCGAAACCACCGACCCGGTCTACGGCTGGCGCGCCAGGCCCAGCACCCCACCCGCCTAAGACCGCGTCCCCCGTGAAAGCGCTACCCAGTCCTCACCTGCGTGCGAAGGAGCCTGTCCGTGAGTACCACCTGCTGCATCGGCGTCATCGACCCCGACAACCCAGCCCTCGTGCGCGCACGGATCGTGCACTACGACGGATACCCGTCCAACGTGCTGCCGACCCTGGCCGCGATCTGGGCCACCCACGCCCACCACGACACCGCCGAGCTGATCACCACGATCCTCGCCAACGACTGGGAACAGCTCGACGAGGACACCACCGCCAGCACCCGCTCCAACTTCGCCGGCCAGAAACCGGTACCCGGAGTCGGCATCACCCTGGCCTCCACCAGCGACGGCGTGACGGTGGACCCGCCGGAACCGGTCACGGTTTTCCCGCTCTGCCACGCCGGGCACCTCGACGTCGAATGGATCTACCTCATCGACGCCGCCACCGACACCATCGTCGTGCACACCGGCGACGGGACCCCCGTCGCCACCTACCCGCTGGTCGCTTGCCTGGGCACCGACGGCACCGGGGACGCTGAGCAGCGGTGCGGATCGCAACCACCAGCATCGGCGCCACAGTGAGTGCCCGCGCACTCGGTGCGGTCGCCGCCGGCGTGATCGCTGTGCTGGTGCTCTGCGCCGGCGGCGTCGCCGCGCTGTTCGGCGGAGGCGGCAGCGTGTCAGCCGCCTGCTACGCCGCTGTCGGCCCGGACGGGCGACCGGTGCTGCCCACCTCCGCGGCGTCCTCGCCAACTGACGGAGCTCGGAGCTGGGACAGCGACCAACTCGCCAACGCCCGCACGATCATCACTGTCGGCGCCGAACAGCAGGTGCCAGCTCGCGGCTGGATCATCGCGCTCGCCACCGCCATGCAGGAGTCCGGGCTCCGCAACCTGGCCGGCGGCGACCGTGACTCCGTCGGCCTGTTCCAGCAACGCCCCAGCCAAGGCTGGGGAACGCCGGCCCAACTCGGCGACCCCGCCTACGCAGCCGGCAAGTTCTACGACGAGCTAACCACCATCGCCGGCTGGCAGAGCATGCCGCTCACCGAGGCCGCCCAAGCAGTCCAACGCTCCGCCTACCCCGACGCTTACGCGAAGTGGGAGGACGACGCGACCTCACTGGTGCAGGAGCAGGTCACCTCAAGCGGTGGCGTCGGACTCGACTGCTCCTCCATGCTCGGCGCCGCCGAACCGGCCCCGCGTAACTCCGATGGCTCCTGGCCGCAGGAGAACTGCGCTATCCGTCCCGATCCGACCACCGGCACCGGCTGCGTAACCCCACGCCTACTCCATCTCGTGCAACAAAGCACCGCTGCCGGCTTCCCCAAGCCAAGCTGCTACCGCGTCGACGACCACGGCGAACACCCCAAAGGCCGCGCCTGCGACTGGATGATGACCTCCGGCGGCGAAGCGTCCGGCACCCAAAAAACCCGCGGCGACGCGATGGCCGCATGGTCCGTCGCCAACGCCGACCGTCTCGGCATCCAGTACGTCATCTGGTTCCGCCAGATCTGGACCGAGTCCGAAGGCTGGCACCCCTACAACAACCCATGGGGTGGTGACGACCCCTCCGGATGGCACACCAACCACGTCCACATCAGCGTCCAATGACGGACAAACCCATTCCTCATGCTTACCCGACTAACCCCGAGCATCCCCGATGGCAGTGCGGACGCTGGCCGTAAGCGCGGTCCCCGCTCAACCCGCAGGCAGCTTGAGGATGGCCGTGATCGCGAGGTACCGATCGATGGCTGGCACCAAAGCACCTCCGCGCTGCGCAACCCGATACCTCGCGCTTATGCGTCGAGCCATAGATGGCCGCTCAGAACGCCCGCTCACCGCCGGGCCCTAGCGGTCTGCGGTCGAGCAGGTCCCCGCCCTCAACCGCTTGCAGCGACACGGTGTTCGACACCGCGGCTGATGCCGCGTGGCCGTGGCGGCGACACCGCACAGCACCGATCGATGCTGCCGCGTCCCCCGATCGCTAATAGCCACCCGGCTCGCCTCGTGTGCCGGGTGGCCCAACAACACACGGAGATGAACGATCATGACACGTCGACTCTGGTTGCCGGCGGCGCAGATCCATCCGCTGGCCGAACATGCCGCCGCCTGCCCGCAGCGCAACATCCGTGAGCAGTACCGCCCCGATCAGCCGGACGTGCCCGCCTTGCTCTGGTCCCGCGAGCACGACGGCGACTGGCTGACGTCTAACGGCGCGCCCGCCTGGTACGACGCTAGCGGCGCCGAGCACCGCGTACGCGCCGAAACATGGACCTACACCGACACCGGCGCCACGGGAAACCCTCGCCCGTACCAGGGCGACGGGCTCATGTCCCTGCACGCCACGCACCTCGACGGGCGCCGCACGCTGCTCGACCTGCTTCGCTTCGCCCGTCAGCATGACGTGCCCTGGCTCGGCGTCAACGCCGACCGCACCAGCGAGCTGCACAACGACAGATACCTGCTCTCCCGCAGCCGCCACGGCCACCTGCCACGCGGCGCGAGCTGGACGCCGGTGACCGTCACCTGCGCCACCGTCGGCGGCGGCACCTACAGGGCGCTGGTCGCCGACGGATACACCACTTCCTCTGGCGGGCCATTGTGTCGGTTTCCCCGGCACGAGGTCGAGCGTATGGCTCACGACCTGCACGAGCTGGCCACAGGCGACGTGCCCGGACAGCACCCCGTTCTGCGGCTGGCGTTTCGTCAGGTCAGCGTGCAATGGGAGGACCACACCGACGAGGGCAGCCGCTGGCTCGAGCAGGACCTGTGCCGCATCGACGCCGACGGCCACTACGCCATCGGCGCTTACCAGTGGCCCTGGGTCAACGCCACCGCAGCCTGACACCCGGGGTGCTCTCACCTCCCGGCGACCTCAAGGTCGCCGTAGCCGCACACCCCTCAACTAAAGGAGGACCAAGACTCGTGAGCGCACCTGCGCTGATCGGTGTGTCCGCGTCCCGCGGCACCTGCTTCGCCCGCCGCATCCAGCTCGGCGAAGCACCAGAGGTCCTGGTGCCGCTGCTGCGCCGGATCTGGACCGACACGTTCGACCGCGACACCGACGCGATGGCCGCCGCGCTGCTCGCCCGTACCTGGGTCCAGCTCGCCGTCGACCCCAAACCCCGCCGATGGGACCAGCATCCGCCGGTGCCGGGCGTGGGCTACCCGACCGCCGGCCACGACTTCCCATGGCGGGGCTCGCTGCGCGAGAACGTCGAGGGGTCACTGGAGTGGCTGTACCTGCTGGACCTCGACCAGCGGCGGCTGGTCGCGTACGAGGCAACGGTCCACGGCCGCTGGCTACGGCACAGCGCCCACCACCTCAACCCGGCCGAGGAACTCTTCGTCACCCAACCCGCCCTCAACGACGGCGGCCCGGAGGTGACGGTGTGCACCGTGTGCGGCGCGACCGACGAGATCGACCACGTCGAAGCGCCGTCCATGGCGGGGTACGGCTCCGACATCACCACCTCCTGCAACCGCTGCGGCTCCCTGATCGCCACGAACCCGTTCTTCGGTGACCGCCTAATCCGCAAGCCCTGGCCACCACCGGCACCCGCAACCGGCGGTCCATAGGGCAGCACGCACTGAGTGCGCCCGCTCCACCGCCTCACCTATCAGCCCATACCCACAACCGGAAGGGAAAGCTCATGATCTCGCGTACGCAGGAGGACATCCTGTACCGCATCAACCAACACGCCGGCAACGACGACGTGTTC
Organism: Micromonospora sp. NPDC050980; assembly: GCF_040653835.1. Lineage (NCBI taxonomy): Bacteria > Bacillati > Actinomycetota > Actinomycetes > Micromonosporales > Micromonosporaceae > Micromonospora > Micromonospora sp. NPDC050980. The sequence goes on from NZ_JBFAGS010000007.1 coordinate 281,118, forward strand.
GGCTTCCGCCGCGATCTGCTGATCAACGCCCTCGACGTCGATCACGCCCGCCCATTCCTGCACCCCGGTTTCACCGCAGAGCAGTGGAACCAAAGCCGGTGGGACGGTCACGCCGGTGCCGAGGCGTACGGCCGCGAGTACTTGTGGTTCGCCGTGCACAAAATCTTGAACCACCGCAGCGGATCCGCAGCACGGGCGGTCGACAAGCTCACCGAACTGGCCTGGCTGCTCGGCCGCGATGACGTGGTCAGCGCCGTGACCGCCGCCCCTTACCCGATGTACGGGGCGCCGAAGATCGCCGTGTTCGCCGAAGGGCTCGGCTGGCCGCTGCACAGCAGCGCGCAGGATCCCGACGGCCGGGCGGCCCTGACCCGCATGGCCGCCGGCCAGCCCTGCAGCCCCGACGGCTGCGTATGGGGCTGCGAGGAGTAACCCCCGACAACCATCCACCACCTTGCTCATCGCCGGCCGCGACCCCCACCCCGGGGGCCGCGGCCGGCCGTCGTTTGCCCCCCAACTGAAAGGACCACCCGCATGACGTCCGAGCTGAGCTCGCACGAGCCCGACGGTCACATCCTGCGACTGCCGCAACGACCGCCGGCAGCGCCGGTAGACCTCGACGCCTATGTCCACGTACCGGGCAGCCCGGTCCTCGACCGCGCCGCCGTCGAAATCCGCCTGGCCGGCCGCGGCTATCCCGGCAATGCCATCGCCGTCGGCGACCTCGTCCAACCAGTCGGCGAAGCCATCCGACGGCGGGTCACCGCCGTCGACCACCACAGCGGCCAGATCACCATCACCGGCGAGAACGACACGCCCCGCACGCTCGCCGGTCGCGGTGTGCAGGTCGTCAGCCTCGCCGCGCATCCACCGGTGCCCGACGACCTCCTCGAAGAGCTGAGCCTGGAGCAAGCCCGTCAGCTCATCACCGACATCGCCTCCGACCACGGCAGATACCCCCAGACGGCCTCATTCGCCGACTGGGTGTTCGGCCGCGTCGTGGCCGACATCCACTGGCGCAACGACCCCGCCGCGCCAGTGGAATTCCCCGCCGGGCGGCGGGTGCTCGTGCGCGTCGACAACCGGCCCGTCTACGGCACGACTAACCCGCCCACCCTGACCGCCTACTGCACCTGCGGCCCCCGACCCGGCATCGCCACCGCCCTCTGGCCGCACCAGATCCGCCTCGAAGGATGACCGCCCCGCAACGCCTGCCGACCCTCTGCGACGACGGCACGGGCACGCGGGCGAGGAAACCCGATTCCACGACCGCCATCGCCGATGGCCACACGTACAACACCACATCGAAAGGACACCTGCGATGACAAGTCCTACCAGCAACAGCCACCCCGAAGACCAGCCCGCAGCAGGCACGTACCGCCGCGGCGACCGGGTCGTGCTGGCGCACACCAGCGACCCCCACACCCGGCTGCGCCCCGGTGACGAGGGGACCATCCGCCGCTACGACCCCCACGGTCAGGTCCTCGACGTGGCCTGGGACAACGGCTCCCACCTGTCGCTTCTGCTGGGCGAGTCCGACCGCGTTCGTCGGCTCCTCGCCCTACACCCCGCCGATATCGGGCAGCAGGTGCGTGAGGCGCTGCGTACCGCCGGGGCGGCTGCCGGCCGCGGCGCCGCCACCTGGTGGGCACAGCACACCCTGGGAGGACAGGCGCGCGGTGACGTCACCGACATCGCCCGACGGGTCCTTTCTGGCACCGAGGACATCGTCCCGCTGATCCTCGACGGACTCCCGACAGCCGACCGGTACCACCTCGCCGAGGACCCCGAGCGCTACGCCCAACACGCTCCACCCGGAGCGCCAGCCTGGGAGAACCTCAACGCGCAGCAGCGCGACCAGGCGCGTTGGGCGTGGTGCGGCGGCTACGCCGACGCCGCGCACACCGAGGCCGCACGCCAGTGCCGCATGATCCTGCACCCCGACGGCGACGACCGCGACCTCACCCATGTCCACCCCGACCGCGTGCGACTGGGCGGGCCGGGTGTGTTCGCCGGAGACTGGGCCTGGCAGCCCAACGCCGATGGGCAGATGCGCATCCCGGTCGGGTTCGCCGGCATCCTGATCGACCACTGGAACGGGTGGGCCGTGTTCACCTGCACCCGCGACGTCGCGCAGGCGATCGTCGCCGACCAGCAGACCCACCGCGACCAATTCCGCCAGCGCCTTCTCGACGGCGGCGCCACCAACACCGACGCCGAGCAGCAGGTCGACGAATCGCTGGGGCGGATGTCCTTCGACGGCGACGTCATCGTCGCCGACGACAGCCGCGTGCAGGCCGACCCCGACGCCGTCGACCGCATCAACCCCGACGCCGACGGCCGCTACGTGGTGATGGGCTGGAACTGGACCTGGAACGCCGTGCACCCCTACGACTGCGACCGCATCGTCGGCGCCATCCCCGACCCACCCACAAACGACGACGCCAAGCAAAACCTCTGCCCTCAAGGAGAAGCCGATGTCTGAGCAGCCGGCACGCGAGGACCAGCGGACGCTGGATGCCGGGGAGATCGTCACCGTCGCGCCAGCGCTGATGGTGGAGATGGGCCCATGCCTGTACGTCGCCATCGACGGCTTCGACGATCCCCGCTACACCATCGCCCGCCTCGGCGGTGACGGCTACCAGTGGCCCAACGTCAACCGCGAGGACCTCATCCCCACGGCCCCGCGTCACATCGTGCGCGTCACCGACGCCGACGGCGACATCGCCTACATCGCCGGCTGACCGCAACCTCGGCGCCGGCACCGGCCCTGTAGTGCCGGCGCCGATCACACCGTCAGCACCGCCCCGCCACCTCCACTGGTGGCGGGGCTTCGTCATGTCCCCCAACAGAAAGCAGCCCGATGTCAACCAAAACCATCGTGGTGCTCAGCGACGACCTGGACCACAGCACGCAGGACGTCCGCACCCACCGCATCGCCCTCGACGGCGTCGAGTACGAGATCGACCTCGCACCGCACAACCTGCAGCGGCTACAGGACACCTACCTCGCAGCGGCCCGCCGGCTGCCCAAGCGGCCCGCCGCTCGGCCACAAGGTCCCAGCATCCCCACCGGCCTTCCGGCCGACGTCCGCGCCTTCTGGGCCACCTACGAGCAGCCGCTGCAGCTTCCCCCGTACCGCCGGCACGGCCCGATCCCCGCAGCGGTCTACGACGCCTACCGCACGCATGCGGCCCGCACGAGCGATCAGGGGACGCGCTGATGGCACACCACCTCTTCGCCGTGCTGGTACGCGCCGGCGCGACCGTCGCCAGCATCGACGCGCACCTGGCCGCGCCGATGCGGCTCGTGAGCCGCGAGCACCGTATCGATGGCTACCGGCTCGGTGGGCAGGTCACCGGGGCGTGGGACACCAGCTACGACCCTGACGGCGACCCGAGCAACTGGCACACCTGCGACGCCTGCCGAGGCACCACCCAGATCGACGGGGCCACCTGCCTCGCCTGCGCCGACGCCGTACAGGCCGGCCGTCGGCCCGGCACCGTGGTGCCCTGCAGCTACACCGACTGGGCGCCGTATCCCGGGGACATCGTGGCGCTGCCCAGGCTGCTGCACCCCGGCTGGCGGTTCCCGCCGGGCGGCACCCCGGTGGCCTGGGTCGACCTGGCCGGCGTCGTGTGGCTCGACGCTGAGGGAGCCTACGATGCCGCCAGCGATAGCGGCCAAATCCCTGCACGTCTGCGGATGGTTTTCCGAGACCTTGTCAGCGGGCGTCGAAACCCGGATCCGACGGCGCAGATGGCAGCGCGTGGACCCGCCGTAGCCAGCCGGCGGTTGCCCGCTCGGCGGCCTGGGCGAATCCACCGCATACCGGTGGCGCTCCGCGCGGCGGACTGGTCGGTGGCGGTGGTCGATGCCCACTCCTGATTACCAGCCGGCGCGCGGCAGCGCCGCCGTGTTCTCCGGGCCCTGGCTGCGCTACCAGACGAGCCGCCAGTCACACCGCTACCAGGAGGGCTACGCCGCGACACTCATCGGCTGGTGGAACGGGGCCTGCGAGCTCAGCATCGACGCCGATGTCGCCCGGGCGCTCGCGCACACCTTCGCCGAGATGGCCGAGACCGTCGGGGGTGACTGGCACACCGTCGACTTCGACGCCGACGTGCTTACCGTCGCCCGGCCGCTGTCCCTCGGCGGCGGCGTTCACCTCGCTCAGCCCGTGAACGGGCGCTACCGGATCGGCTGGGGCTTGCCCTGGACACCGGTCGATCCTCGACGCTGCGACCGGGTGGTCGGACATCCCGAAGCCTGACACAGCCACCGGCTCAACTCGGCAGCGGTCGCCACCACCAGCAGTTCACGGCGCGTATCCGCCGCCTGGCGGCTGACGTCCAATCCCAATGTTCCTGTCTCCGCGGCGTGGACTTGTCACCGCCCGCGCACCTGGAGACGGGTGCGCGGGCTCAACCCCGCAGTCGCATTGAAGTCCGGGACTAACGGCGAGACACGCGCTCACCGCCGTCGGTCCTGCGGCGCTCAGACCCGCTGACGACATCACGTATTCCTGAAGGAGGATGCATGCTTCACCCCCGTACCCGAGACGCGCTGACCCGCGCACTCCTCGACGTCGAGACGCTGCACGAGCTGCACGGATGGGATCTCACTCCGACGCTGATCGGCGTGTTCGATTGGCCGCTCGCCGACCCGTCACACGCCGTGTCCATCGATGCTGACCTGTTCGATTGGGGTGTCTGGCACAACCTGACCCTGGCCGGAGGAGATGCGAGTCTGCCGCCTGCCGTGGTCCTGCACAGCCTGGCCGAGATCGCCGGCAGCCCGCCCGCGCGCGACGCCATGCGGTCGTGGCTGCACCGCGACGGGCGACGCTGCATCGGCTTCGCTCTGGTCTTCGAGGTCTGGGCCGCTCCCGGCCGACCGGGCTACCGCCACGGTGACCTCGCCAAGGCGCCACCGTCGGAACGGATCGAGATGCGCATCGCCGCCGCGGTCGACCTGGACCGCCGGCTTTACGAGATCACGCGTGTGCGCGGCGAGCAGACGGTCACCGTCGACCGCTCGCCGCGCCGACCCTCACGAACCGCGGGCAGCCGCATCGTGACCGGGCTGTATCGGCTGGTGGATCTCGCCCGAACGCTGTGAACCATCACCCTCACCAACCCTTCTGAGCAGCAGACGACCGGTTCCTCGAACGCCTAGAACCGGCTGACTGCCTGCGATCTGAGCTCCATCCGATGTCCCGTCTCCGCTGCGCGGATGTGTACCGCCCGCGCACCCCGGAGACGGGTGCGCGGGCTCCATCCCTTATCCATTGGGAGGACCCGCATGGATCCGACTACCAGCACCACGTCGCCCACGACGACGGGCGACCGGCGTCCCGGCTACCTGTATTACAAGGTCGCAGCGCATCTGGTCGCTCACCCTGACCAGATATTCACCGTCGGTGAGCTGAAGAAGATCCTCGATGTGCCGTCGACCGGGGCGGTGTACGAGGTGTGCAAGAAGATGGCCAAAGCCGGATACGCCACGCACCTGACCGGACCGCACCGTTTCCAGATCACAAAGGCCGGTATCGACGCCGCCGGCACTATGCCGCCCCCTGCACCGCGATCGGCCGCCGGTGGTCGGGCCGGGTCAGGCCGGCGACAGCCGGTCACCCGCCCGAACGGGGACCTGTACTTCCCCCGCAAACTCGCCGGGGCCACCGACGTCGACGTGTTGCGCAGGCTGCGCGACAAGCGCATCCCGGTGCTGCTCTACGGGCCGCCCGGCACCGGCAAGACCGCCCTCGTCGAGGCCGCCTACCCCGACCTGCTGACCGTCGCCGGCACCGGCGACACCGTCGTCGAGGATCTCCTCGGCAACTTCATCCCCTTGCCCGACGGCGGGTTCGAGTTCGTCTACGGGCCCTTGGTCACCGCGATGCGGGAAGGCCGGGCGCTGCTGGTCGACGATGCCACCCTCATCCCGCCGAAGGTCCTCGCCGTGCTTTACCCGGCCATGGACGGTCGGCGCGTGATCACCATCCCCGGCTACCGCAACGAACGCGTCGAAGCTGTCGACGGGTTCTACATCGCCGGCGGGCACAACCCCGGCGTGCACGGAGCGATCCTCACCGAAGCGCTCGCCTCCCGCTTCGACGTGCACATCGAGGTCACCACCGACTGGGACCTCGCCCGCCACCTCGGCGTTCCCCGACCCGCCATCGACGCCGCGATAAGCCTGAACGTCGACCTCGCCGCCGGCCGGATCGGGTGGGCGCCGCAGCTACGCGAGCTGCTCGGCTTCACTCGCGTCAGCAAGACCCTCGGGCCGGCGGCGGCGGTGTCCAACCTCGTCGGCCGCGCGCCCATCGAGGACCGCGAGCAGGTCCTCACCGCCCTCAAGGCGCAGTTCGGCGCCGAGGTCACCCCCCTGGCCCTCGGCAAACAACGCTGAGCGCCGCTACCCGAGAAAGGAACAACCCCATGCCTAACCCCTCGCACCACCAACGCGGCGGCACTGCCCTCGGGCCGTCCGGGGATCCGGACTGGCAGCCGTGGAGCGACGCGTGGACCCGGCACATCCCGGTCCTGACCGGCCGCACCGACCTGAGCGTCACCGTCGCCCCCGGCGCGGGCGGCGGCGCCCCGGCCTGCTTCTACCCCGACGAGCGCCGCATCGAAATCGACGCCACCCACATCGGAACCCCCGACATCACCGACCCGCGTCGCGCCGCACACAAACGCCTGGTGCCCACTGCCTACGGGCTGCTCGTGCACGAAGCCGCCCACGCCACCCACAGCCAGTGGACAGGCCCTGTCGGCACACCGCCGGTCGTCGCCACAGTGGCCGACATGCTCGAGGAATCCCGCATCGAGAACCGCCAACGCCTGCGGCGCCGCGCCGATCGGCGGTGGCTGCGCCACACCGTGACGGCCCTGCTGAACCCCGGCGACGCGCCGGTCGACGACGCCTGGCACGCCGGCACCCTCGCCGCCCTGCTCCTAGCCCGGGTGGATGCCCGCATCATCACCGCCAAGGACATCAGCGGCGTCCGCGCCGCCGTCACCACCGTCCTCGGCCGGCAGAAACTGCGCCAGCTGCGCGACATCTGGCGGCAAGCGCACAGCACCGACGACACCAACGGCGCGGCGATGATCGACCTGGCGTGGCGGTGGTGCCACATCCTCGGCATCGACCCCCGCCAGCGCCCGACGCCACCCGAGGCCGACCCCGGCGCGTTCGCCGGTCAACTCGCCCAGGCCCTCGGCGACTACCTCGCGCAGAGCGCCGGCCTGACACCCGCCGACTACACCGCCCAGCAGATCGAGGAGCGACACGGGGCGCCCTCCTGGTGGAGGCGCCGCGACCCCAGCGACGCCGAGCGTGCCGCCGCCCGCCGGCTCGCCACCCGGCTGCGCCGGGCCCGCACCCACCAACCCGAACCCGACACCCGACCCAGCCCGATACCGCCCGGACGACTACGCACCCGCCAGACGATCACCGCCAAGGCGCAGATCGCCGCCGGCGGCATGCCCACCGCCACCCCGTGGCAGCGCCGCGTCCAGCTCCCGCCGCCGAAGCCGACTCTGCACCTGGCCGTGCTCGTCGACACCTCCGGCTCGATGCGCGAATACGCCGCACCGATGTCCGCCGCCGGCTGGATCCTCGCCAGCGCGGCCGGCAGCAACCAGGCCAGCACCGCGATGATCGGCTTCGGCACCAGCGCCTCCCTGCTCGTGTCGCCAAGCCAACGGCCCTCCCAGGTCCTGGAGATGTCAGCGCTCGGAGGCACCACGGCGTTCCTCGACGCGGTCAAACTCGCCGACGAGGTGCTGCGCCTGCGCCAACCCGGCCGGCTGCGGATGCTCGCCGTCGTCTCCGACGGCGATCTACCCAACACCGAGGCCGCGCAACGGCTGATCACCACCCTGCATCAGAGCGGCTGCGCGGTGCTGTGGCTACGCCCCGCCGACCAGTCCGGACACACCTTCACCCACACCACCACCCTGCTGGTCGACGACCCGATCCAAGCCGTCGACGCCATCGCCGACGCCGCCGTCACCGCCCTCGAACAGGCCTAACCCACCGAGGAGCCCGCCGCGGGTGCCAACGGCGACTCGGCGCCCCCGTGCGCCACCACACCGGCAGAAGTGCCAACAACGGCATCGAGCAGGCCGCCGCCCTGACCCAGCACCACCGGTGGGGCGGCGACCTGGCCACCGCCCTTCACGGCGGGCAACGCCGCCAGTTCCCCAACGCCGTCGCCGCCCTGCAGCGCGGCACCATCCTCGGCCTTAGCCCAATCCTGACCGAACCACCGACAGGAGCCCATCGATGGCACTGCACCTGTACTTCCCTCTCACCGACACGCTGCGACTGGCCGAACACGCCATCGCCGCGAGCGAGCACGCCGCCAGCCTCACCGAGAAAGAGGCCGGCGTCCCCTGCCCCGGAGCGTTGGAGTGGGTCCACGACGACGGCGTCTACCTGATGTCCAACGGCCTGCCCCGACTGACCAACCCGAACCGGCCCGGCTACAGCCTCACCGTCCACGCCCACGGCTGGAACCCCCGCCTCGACGGACACCGCAGCGACCCCGACCTCGGCGGCGACGACTTCGTCGAGCACCTGCACCTCACCGAGGAATCCGACCCACTCATCGAGGACCTACGCGCCGCACACGCCGCCGGCTACCAGTGGCTGGACCTCATGGTCAGCGCCGACACCTTCGACATAAGGGCGACCCGCACCCGCCTTCACGACTGACCATCGGGCCACCGGCTCCGCCGCAGATGATCGGCGGGGCCGGGGGCCATCCACCCGGACCCATTGCCCCCTCGTCAGCCCCTACCTCGCCAGACCTGATCCGTGACCAAATCGGTCGCGGATCTTCTCGTTTTTGGAGGAAGATCGTGTCCACCCCGAGTAGCGCGACCGGCGCCGCAAGCACTTCAGCCGGCTCACCCACTGGTATGGCTGCGGCGGATGCCGACAGCCTGGCCTACCCCATCTCACCCGAGTATGTGAAGTCGTGGACGCCCGTGCGGGCGATCTCCGAACTAATCGCCAACGCCCTTGACGAAGACCCAAACGCCGCGGTCAGCTGGACCGATGGTGTCCTGACGATCGCCGACGACGGGCCCGGCATCCCCGAGGAGGGCCTCATCCTCGGCATGTCCAGCAAGACCGACGAGCAGATCGGCCAGTTCGGTGAAGGCAAGAAACTCGCCTGCCTCGTGCTGGCCCGCAGCCCGCAGATCGGCCCCGTGCGCTGCGAGACCGTCTCCTACGGGTTCGTGCCCACCGTCGAGCGCCGCAAGCTGCTCGGCGGGCTCATCCCGTCGCGCACCCAGCAGGGCAGCGACGTCCTCGTCTACCACTTCCACCCCAACACCCGAACCCGCGGCACGACCTTCACCATCGAATGCCCCCGCGACCTCGCGCAGGAGGCCATCGGACGGTTCCGCGCCCTGGCCGAGCCCGGCTACCAGCCACCCGCGGCGCCCGGAGTATGCGTGCGCGACGGCGACCCGGGACGGGTGTGGATCGGCGGGGTGCTGGTCACCCGCATGCCCGGCTTCCTCGCCTCCTACGACCTGTCACTCGATCACAAGGCGCTGCAGAACCGCGACCGCACCGTCGTCGAGGCCAGCGCGCTGCGCACCGCGGTCCGCGACATCCTCGCCGGCAGCGACGACCCGCCACTCATCGCCCTGTTCGCCCGGCACGTCCTCGACGGCGGAAAGCTACGCGAACAGGAACAGTTCTTCACCGACGTGAACCTGCCCCGCCCCCGCGCCGCGTGGCGGACCTGGGGCCGCGCGAACCTCCCCGAGCAGGCCTTCTACCAGCTGCACGGCGCGGAGGAGGGGCACTCGACCTCAAGGACAACGGCTACACCCAGCTGACCACCGCCGGCCTGAGCGGGCACCAAGAGGCGAGCATCATGGGCCTGCTCGGCGTAGAGGCGGCCAGAGCCAGCCAGACCCGCCACTACGCCCGCAACCGTAACCGCACCCACTGGGTCACGCAGAAAGCGTTGACCGACACCGAACGCGCCCTGCTGCACGCCAGCTGCGAGCTGGTGCGCCGCGCGATCGGCCCGTTCGCCCTCGACCGGGTCAAGGTCTACGACCACAGCGACGAGTCACCCTGCGCCGACGGCTTCTACCGCCCCCTGACCGGGGACGTGGCCATCCACCGCGACGCGCTCACCGACCGGCACCGCACCCTGCTGGTGCTACTGCACGAGGCCGCGCACCGCGTCGCGCACCGCGGCGGCGGCCACTGGACACCCGTGCAGGACTACTACGACCGCAGCCGCGGCTTCGAGACCATGCTCTCCGACTTCGCCGCCCACCTGCTCGGGCACCTCGCCGACGGCAACGGTCTACCGCAACTCGAACCCGACCCCGCCGCCGACGCTCAGCCAGAAGACTCGAAGGCAGGCACCTCGAGAGCGCGGGGCCGCAACTGGCGGGCCGACGACCCCAGCGTGCCCGCCGTGCGCCGCGAACTGGCCCACCTGCTCCTCGACCAGCTGCCACAGGCCCTGACTGCCAGTGGCTTCCGCGACGCCAAGGACATGGTCGCCTCCACCGCCGTATTTCCCGGCTACTGGCGCCTACTGACCAACCCCCGCTCCATCGGCTACCGGCCCGTGCGCGGTGACCAGGCCGGCGACTACGACAACGTCGCTCTCCTCGCCGAAGCCGCCGGACTGCACCCGCCCGTGGTGTGGCTGGGCTACCACCTCTGCGAAGGGCCCATCCGCGGACGCCGACGCGAAACGTGGGGCCGGCCCGGACCCTGGACCGCCAAGACCCGCGCCGCCATCACCCGCGCCTGCACCGACCTGACCGAACTCGGCGGCGTCTACGCCGACCAGGTCCCCGCGATACAGGCACTCGCCGACGGCACAACCGCCGCCCCGCTCGACGACGACACCTGGCACCAGCCCGCCCGCACGCTCCTGAGCGCCGAACGCCGCCAGCTCGGCCTCGCCGGGTCCTGATGCCTCGAGCCGCAGCCGGCCTCGACGGCCGGGGCAGCCATCACCCTGCGCAATGCCAGGCACCTCTCGGACGCCGACCGACAGCCCCCACGCGGTCCAGTGCAAAACCTGCCCTGCCCCGGCCTGCGACAGACGCAGCGCCTGCCATCTGCTCGCGGCGCGGTACGGCGCGGACTTGATCTATCCGTGAAGTCGAGCGTCACTGCACCCGGTCGCCGTTCCGACGGACCCGACAGCGGCGTTCCTCGGCCGCTGGTCGGGACGGCGACCGGACCGCCGACATCCATCCGAAAGGGCAGGCACAACCATGCGACACCGTCGCGAGCTACCCGCCAACGTCGGCGACGTCCTGCTGTGGCTCCTCGCCGCCGACGTCGCCGAAGCCCACCCACGTCACCCCAACCGTCCAGGACGCTGCGCCAACCTGCGCTGCGCCGACGAGGCATACCCGTGCCCTCCAGCACGTGACGCCGAGCGGGCCTGCCGAGCCGCCACTCGGCCGACCTTGGTCGCCCGGGGCCGGGCACGAGTTACCGCCCCGGCAGCTGCCGTGGCGGCGCGGATCACCGGCTGGTTCCGACCCAGCCAGCCACCTTCCCCTCTGCCGCAGCGACTCACGCCCTACACCTGGGCGGCGTGATCACCCCCGTTCCCTGCCTGCCACAGACCATCTCGGGCTCGGCTTTCTCACCCGTCGCGCCACACCCTCCAATCGAGCTATCTCAGCTGGTCAATTTCTCGCCACTGGGCTTCCTGCCTCGACAACTCATACCCACCGCCGCCGTCCCGCCTGTGTAGGTGGGACGGCGTGCCTGAAGGAGGTCCCATGCGACTACCCCATGCGCCGCTTAGTCCCTTTGCCTTACCGCATCCCACACCCCAAGCCATGGCAAGCGGTAGCCCAACTCCGCTTGACCGCGCGGGATTACGAGCTCCAACCAACGATCGCGGCGACCGCGAGGAGACCTTCGGCCTGCTCGTGGACCGCCTGCCAGAGCCCATCGGATGGCAGCGTCTCGCGATACGCGCAGCCGTTACCGCCCTACGGACCGGCGGCCGGGGACAGATCCACGCCGCGTGTGGCACAGGCAAGACCGTCACCGCCGCGCACATCGCAGCGCAGCTCTGCCCGCCCGGCGGTCACGTCGTCATCGCGTGCCCGTCCGTTGCGCTGGTCGCTCAAACCCTCGCTGTCCTCGGTCACCCCAGAACCGCGACCCTCGCCGTGTGCGGCGACGACACCGTCACCGATGCCGCCGCACACCCTCGTGACCTGCCCGAGGCCGTCACCGTCACCACCGACGCATCCACCATCACCGGCTGGCTGCGCAGCCGAACCCGCGGTGCCCGGCTGATCGTCACCACCCACCGCTCCGCCGGCCTGCTCGGCGCAGCCCTGACCGCCACCGACATCGTCGCGGACCTCCTCGTCGTCGACGAGGCTCATCACAGCGCCGGCCCAGGCGACAAACATGCGGCGCTCTTCCACCACGACCACGGCATGCCCGCTGTCCGCCGGCTGTATCTAAGCGCTACCCCCCGCACCGGTGATCTGGACGACGATCACCTGCTGCCAATGGATGACATTGACGTGTTCGGGCCGGTCCTGCACCGCTACACCTTCGCCCAAGCCATCGCTGACCGCTGGCTTGACGACTACCGCATTGCCGTCGTCGGCGTCAGCCGCGCCGAGATCCTTCCCCTGATCCGCAATCTCACCGGCACCCGCGACATTGGGGGCACCGAAGGCGGCCCGCTGCGCACGGCCATGGTCGCTGCGGCGCTGGCCCGCGCCGCCGCTGAATTCGACCTGCGGCGGACCATCGTCTACACCCATCGGGTGGCCGACTCGCGCGCCTTCGCCGCCACTCTGCCCGTCACCCTCGCCGCGCTGCCCGACCCCACACGCCCACCCGTCACGGTGACGTGTCACCACGTCGATGGCCGGCACAGCGCTGCCGCGCGCCGCGCATTCCTGCGCGACCTTTCCGACCCGCCCGACAGCGGATGGACGGTGCTGTCCAACGTCCGCTGCCTCGGCGAAGGCATCGATGTCCCCGCCGTCGACTCCGTCGTGTTCAGCCATCCCAAGAGCTCCACGGTTGACGTCGTCCAAGCAGTCGGACGCGCCCTGAGGCGTAACACCACCGGCAGCGGCGTCGCCACCGTCCTCGTCCCAGTCCTCGTCGACGACGACGCCGCCGTGGACGCTCAAGCCGACGCCGATGGCTACGCAACCATCTGGCAGGTCGTGCGCGCCCTCCGTGCTCATGATGAGTCCCTGGCTGTCGCGCTCAACCAACAGCGCCAGTACCTCAACGCCTCTGCCGTGCTACCTGAACAGGTCCAGGTGCGGCTCCCCGATGGCTACGACATCGACCAGTACCTGCAGCACCTCACCGTGCGACTCATCACCGCCACCACCTCGCCATGGTGGGAGGGGTACGGAGCCGCCGTTCATTACCACCGCGTCCACGGACACCTCTACACACGCGTCGATCACATCACCGACGACGGCTATCCGCTCGGGCGGTGGGTGCACAGTCAGCGCAAGGCACGCCGCACAGGAACCATCGCATCCGAACGGATCCAGGCTCTCGACACTCTCGGCATGCTCTGGGACCCCAGGAGCGCTCGCTGGGAGAACGGTCTGCAACACGCCGCCGCCTACCGCACCCAAAACAGGCACCTGCGTGTGTCGCCTGGATACATCGCGGATGACGGGTATCCCCTCGGGAGCTGGATCCGCACCCAACGCCGTGTTCACCACAGCGGTCGCCTCGACCCCGAGCGCACGGCAGCCCTGCACCGCCTCGGCTTCGAAACAGACCCGTACCTAGCCATGTGGGAACGGGGCATCTCCCACGCCGCCGCCTACCACGCCCGGCACGGGCACCTACGCGTGCCACCGCGTCACACGGAAGCCGACGGCTACCGCCTCGGACAGTTCATCGTCGCGCAGCGGATGCTCCGTAAACGCGGAACCCTCACTGATGATCGAATTGCCGCTCTAGACGCCCTCGACATGATGTGGGACGTCCAGAACCTCAGAGACCTCCACTTCAGTACCGGTCTTGCCCACGCCCGCGACTATCACCACCGGCACGGCACACTTCGTGTGCCTACGGCAGTCACCAGCCACGACGGATATCGCCTCGGCAAGTGGCTGAAGGACCAACGCCGCAAGCTTCGAGCAGGAACCCTCCCGGCAGACCAAGTCGCTCAGCTCGACGCGGTCAGCACCACATGGCGCCCGTAACACCGCCACCGCCAGGCCAGCGCGTAGCCACGTCCCCACCAGCGCAGACGGGCAGCCCTAGCGCATCTCGACCCACTCCTGCAGCGCAGGCCCGGACGGGGCGCCGCAACTGCTCCGGGTAACCGGCTTCGTCCTCGCCCGATAGACCCGCCCCGCCTATCGAACCTCTGCCTTGACCGCTAGGCCAAAACCGCCAGCGACGAGCGCCCATCGCCTCCGCAGCCGCGACCACGCTCCTGCCGTAGCCGAAGGGCACGGCAGGAGGAGCCACGAAGTGCCGTGATCTTCCGCCGCCAACTCCAATCGCCTTCTACTGCCTCACCACCCGCGCCACGACACAAGCTTACCGCCTCTTGAAATCGGGAGAAACCGTGAACGACATCGGACAAACATTCGACATCAGCAACCGCGCCTACCAGCGCTTTCTCACTCTTGCCGGCGACCACTTCGAGGTCATTAACTGGGACAACGCCGCCACCGGCCGAGCCACCATGATCACCTTGATCGATATCGGCAGCCGTGACGCGTTTAGCTTCGCTCTGATTGACACCGCCGAGGACCAGCAGCCCCACGCCCTGCTCGCCGTCACCACCGTTTACGCCCTGTCCCTGCACGGACCGATCCCCGGCCGCGCCGCCGCCGCTGACTACGGGTCCCACCTCGCCATACACGACGACGACATCGCCGCCACGACACCAATCACCCTGCACGATCCCGGCGAACCGCACCTCGCCGACGACGAGTGGACGTCCGTACCACCGGACATCGCCCACGCGGCCCGCACCACCACTCTCGACGGCGACCGCGTCGCGCTGGCCCTGCTCGACCGTGACCGCGCTCACATCGCCGTCGTCGGACCGTTTCCCACCATCGACGCCGCCGACGCCTGGCAGCCCGCCGCCGACGGATGGCCACCGACCGACCGGCTCCTGCTCGCCGTCCACGCACCCCTCATTAGGCAGTGACCGCCACCGACCACCGGCGCACACGGCGCTCCGACCCGACCCGCCAACCAGTCACCGGCGGCAGGCCAATGCGCCCACATCACCATCCGATACCCAGGGGGCGTCGCCATCAGGCGGCGCCCCCTGCTCGTCTGACATGGCAGGCATCATGGAACATGTGCCCCACCCCGGCGACGGTCCCGTCGAGCCGAACCTCGACGCCGAGGACGAAAGCATCCACGCAGACCTGAGCGTCGGCGATCCGATTCTCGGCAAGTCCAGGCTGCTGTCCCGACAGTGCGATACCTGCATCTTCGCTCCCGGCAACAAGATGCACCTCTCGGCTGGCAGGCTGCGCGACCTCGTCGCCGAAACCCGCCGACGAGAGTCGTTCATCATCTGCCACGACACACTCCCGCACTACCTGTACCCCCGCGCCGAACCAGCGATCTGCCGAGGCTTCGCCGACCGCTACCGCACCCAAGCCTTGCAACTCATCGCACGGCTCTGGGGCTTCGTCGAAGTCGAACCGCCCTCGCAAGTCGAGGGTCACGACCACCCGCAAGGAGTTGACCGGTGAACGGCATGGACGAGTTCCTGCGCCGTCAGAGCGAGATCATCGACCGGGTCGGCTGGGCGGTGACGCTCGTGCACCCCGACGCCGACGACAGCACCCCGTTCGCCTACACCGTCGGGCTCACCGCTCACGGCTATCCCGAGCTGCTGATCGCCGGACTCGATCTCACCATCGCACAGCAACTGCTCAACGACCTTGCGACCCGCGTCTACGACCGCGCCGAGCGGTTCACTGACGGCCAACGAGTCAGCGACCTGATCGCCGGCTACGACGCGGTCATCATCGACGGCACGGCGACCAACGAGCTGTACCCCGGCGCCGCGATCGCTCGATACGACCAGCGGGTTCGGGTGCAGCAAATCATGTGGCCGGACCCGCAAGGCCTCTTTCCCGGTGACGCCGGCTACGCCTACCCGCCGGCGGCGCAGCCGACCATCCGCCGTTCCTGACGGTCTGGGCGCCAGTCAACGTGCGCGAACCAACGGTTACTCGGTCAGGTAGTTGGTACCTGAGGGCCGTCAGCGGTGACGGCATTAATCGCGTAACGCGGGTGCCGGTGGGAGGCGTCCGCCCGTAGCGCGAGGTCTCGACATTGCGCTGGGCTGCACAGGATCGGCCCTGTGCAGCCCACTGCGGCGCCGAATCTCCTAGCGCCCGCGGTGTCTCGCCCGGCCGACGCCGTCCGTCGCGGCGATGAGGACGAACGTGGTTCTTTTTGTCGTCGTTGGAGGGCCGTCCGCGCTCCTGGTCGATCAGGTCGGCCGAGGATCAGCGTCGCCGTTTACCGGTGGGATGACCATTGGCGCGTGCGGATCGATTCCCTGTCCGCGGTTGCCAGTGGCGGCGCACGGTCCGCTCTGACCTACCGATCCGTTCGGCGACCTCACCTGGTTGCATGGTGGGATTGCGGCGTCGCCAGTACGCCACCGCTGCGGCGGTATCGGCTAACCAGGTGTCACCGCTGCCCGATATTTCTCTTCCGTCCAGGTCACCGCTCGTGGCTTGTGCGGGCGATGCTCCATGGGCGGCGTCGGGGGCCGGCAACGGCTTTGTCGCGGTCCCATCAGGAGGCGGCTGGCCGCCTCCTTGCACGGCAGCGGGGTCCGCAGTTTCCGCGACCGCTCGGGATGGCCTACCGAGGGCAGACGCGGTAACGGGGTCGGGCCGTGGCTGCGCGTGGCCGAGCTTTGACGGCGGATTGTTGCCGGTGGTGTCGGTGATTATCGGGCTGGTGGCGGTGACCGTCTGCGGCGACGCGACCCGGTCCTGGGCGGGTGGGCTCGGCGCGCCGGCGCGCTCAGCGCCGGCGCTCGGAGGTGCCTCTACTCCGCTTGTGGTACCTGCTGCGTTGCCTGACTGCCCGACCTGCTTCGGAGCCGGATCGGGCGTCCCGGGCGCCTGCATCACGGGCGTTGGGGCGGCGAGATGCTCGGTGACCGCGGTGAGTGCCACTTGCGGCGTCGTGGCGCGGATGCGGTCGCTGATTTCGACGAGGCTGACGCTGGCGACGATGACGAGTCCATCAACAGAGATGGGCAGGAGGTAGGCGGCGCCATAGCCTGATTCGCCGTAGCGGGCGGCGATTATCCGGAGCTTGGCCCGTGCCGTCTTTGATGTCCTCGTCGTTGGTCTTGGCGGTGCCAGGTGCCTGTTATGGACGCTTGGTGGTGGTGTGTCC
>NZ_JBFAGS010000008.1:0-210630 GCF_040653835.1 Micromonospora sp. NPDC050980
CCGAAGCGGCCCTTTCCCGATCCTGCGGTGTGGCCGATCGCCCCGGGACAGCAGCACCACGAAGATCAGTTGCAGGGCGGCGACCGGCACCGCCAGCAACGCCGGGAAAGTCGACCGCGGCGGCGTCGTCGTCGATGCCACCGGCCTCGTGGCCGTTGTAGCGCCACACCGTCAGCTCCTTGTCGCCGCGGTAGTCGTGGTAGGCGGCGTAGACGCTCGACGGCGGGACGATCTCGTCCATCAACGCGACGGAGAAGCGGGCGGGCACGGCGGCGCGCCGGGCGAAGGCGACGCCGTCGACGTAGGAGAGCGTGCGCAGCACCCGCTCCTCGGCGTCCCGGTGCACGGCCAGGTAGTCCCGGATCTCCCGGTAGGGCGTCGAGTCGGTGAGCGTCACGGCGCGCGCCACGTCGCAGAGGAACGGCACGTGCACCGCCGCCGCCCGGACCTCGGACGCCAGCGCGGCGGCGGCCAGCGCCGCGGCCCCGCCCTGGCTGTGCCCGAGCACGGCGATCCGGCCCGGGTCGACGGCCGGCAGGTCGCGGGCCGCGTCGACCGCCCGCACCGCGTCGGTGAGGAAACGCCGGTAGTAGTAGCGGCGGGGTTCCTCCACGCCCCGGGTGGCCATCCCGGGCGCCTGCGGCCCGGCCGCCGCCACGTCCGGCGTGTCGCCACGGCTCCACCCCGAGCCCTGGCCCCGGGTGTCCATCTGGAGGTGGGCGAAGCCGGCGGCGGACCAGAGCAGGTTCTCCACCGGGTGGCCGCGCCCGCCGCCGTAGCCGACGTACTGCACGACCGTGGGCAGCGGCCCGGCCGCGCCGCGCGGCACCCGCAGCCAGGCGCGCACCGGCTGCCCGGCGAACCCGGGGAACGTCACGTCGAAGACGTCCACCGCCGTCAGCCGGGTGGGCACCGGGGTCACCGTCACCGGGTCGCCGCAGGAGCGTGCCTCGGCCAGCGTGTCGGCCCAGAAGGCGTCGAAGTCGGACGGTTCGCACAGGTCGCTGCGGTGCCGGCGGAGTTCCGCCTCGGTCAGGTCGGTGAACACGCCTCGGCTTCCTGGTCGGTCCGTGGGCCGGCCGCGGCGCGTCTGCGCGCCCGGCATCCGGCGCATTTCCGGAAGGTTTCCGTAACTTGCCCGAACGCTAGGACCGGACCGATCTGTCGTCAAGCCCTCGGCGTACGGCAAGATGTCCGTGGGGCGGAGCGGTCTTCCGGTCGGTTCCGGCAGCCGGCGAAGGGAACACGGGTGAGCGGGGACGACGAGCGCAGGGTGACCATCACCGCGATCGCACGGGAGGCCGGCGTCTCCGTGCCGACCGTGTCGCGGGTGCTCAACGGGCGCTCCGACGTCGCCCCGGACACCCGGGAGCGGGTCGAGAAGCTGTTGCGCCACCACGGTTACCGGCGTCGCGGCAGTCGCACGGTGCGCCGGGCCGACCTGGTCGACCTCGTCTTCAACGACCTGGACAGCCCCTGGGCCGTGGAGATCATCCGCGGTGTGGAGGACGTCGGCCACGCCGCCGGGGTGGGTGTGGTGATCTCCGCCGTGCACCGGGAGTCCAGCTCCACCCGGCAGTGGCTGCACAACCTGCGCGCCCGCGCCTCCGACGGGGTGATCGTGGTGACCTCGCACCTGAGCCCGGCGGTGCAGGCGCAGTTGCGCCGGCTCAACGTGCCGGTCGTCGTGGTCGACCCGGACGCGGGGGTGGCCGGGACGGACGTGCCGGCGATCGGCGCCACGAACTGGACCGGGGGCTTGTCCGCGACCGAGCACCTGCTGAAGCTCGGCCACCAGCGGATCGGCTTCGTCGCCGGGCCGCCGCACCTGCTGTGCAGCCGGGCCCGGCTGGACGGCTACCGGGCCGCGCTGGCGGCGGCCGGCGTGCCGGCCGACGACCGGCTGGTCCACCCCGGCGACTTCTACCACGCCTCCGGCTACACCGCCGGCGGCGCGCTGCTCGACCTCGACGACCCGCCCACGGCGATCTTCGCGGCCAGTGACCAGATGGCCTTCGGGGTCTACGAGGCGGTGCGCCGGCGCGGGTTGCGGGTGGCCGACGACGTCTCGGTGGTGGGCTTCGACGACCTGCCCGAGGCCCGGTGGGCCTCCCCGCCGCTGACCACCGTGCGCCAGCCGCTGGTGGAGATGGGGCGGCTCGCCGCCCGCACCGTGCTGCGGCTGGCGCAGGGCGAGGAGATCGAGTCGCCGCGGATCGAACTGGCCACCGAGCTGGTGTTGCGGGACAGCACCGCGGCCCCCGCCGGCCGCTAGCCGGACCGGTCGTTTTCCGGAATTTCCGCCCGCAGGACGGGACCGGTCGCCATGGCCGCCGCCGCGGCGTGCCGACGTCGCCGGGCCAGCAGCACCGTTCCGCCGGCCACCAGCGCCACGCCCACCGCGACCGACAGCCCGGCGCCCGGCGGCGTCCCCGGGGCCGCCGCCGCGGCGCCCAGGTCGGCGTGCCCGGCCAGCGGCGACGTCACCCCCGCCGGGGCGGACGCCGGGCGGTCCAGTTCGCCCGGCTCCACCAGCCGGCCGACCGCCGCGCCGCGGGGCAGCCCGAACCCCCAGTCCAGCAGCGCCGCGCCCTGCTGCCAGCCCCGCTGCGTGGGGATCTCCGCGCCGAGCAGGGTCACCACCAGCCGCCGCCCGCCGCGTTCGGCCGCGCCGACGTAGGTGTGCCGGGCCAGGTCGGTGAAGCCGGTCTTGCCGCCGATCGCGCCCGGGTAGTGGTCCAGCAGCATGTTGTCGTTCTGGATCTGGAACGCCTTCTCGTGCAGCGCCGGCTGGGCGGGCACCTGCGCGGTCCGGGTGGCCGTGTACCGGCGGAAGGCCGGTTCGTGGAAGCACGCCCGGGCGATCAGCGCCAGGTCGTACGCGCTGGTGAACTGCCCCGGACCGTCCAGACCGGACGGTGTGACCGCGTGCGTCTGCCGGGCGCCGAGGTGCCGGGCCCGCGCGTTCATCGCCCGCACGCCACCGGCCGGCCCGTCCGGACCACCCCCGAGGCGGGCCAGGGCGTTCGCCGCCTCGTTGCCCGACTTGAGCAGCAGACCCAGCCAGATCGTCTCGATCCGGTAGCGCCCGCCCTCGGCCAGCCCCACCGCCGAGCTGCCCGGCTCGATCGCCACGTCCCCCGCGGTCACCGTGACCTCGCGGTTCGGGTTCAGCCGGGGCAACATGGTCGTGGTCAGCAGCAGCTTCTGCACGCTTGCCGGGACGCCGTACTCGTGCGGGCCGCAGCCGCCGAGGACCGCGCCGGTGTCCAGGTCCGCGACCAGCCACGAGGTCGCGGTCACCGGTGGCGGCGCGGTCGCCGTGGGTGGGACGACGAGGCCCGTGGTGTCCAGTGCGGCGCCGCCCACCGACCGGTCGGCGGGCTCGGGCGGCGGTGGGGGCTGCGGTGGACGGGTCGCCGGGGCCGGCACGTTCGGGCAGGGCGGCGCGCCGCCCGGTAGCCGGCGGGCCGGCACCACACCAATCCGCGTCCCCGCCACGGCGGGCGTGGACAGGGGCAGGAGCAGGGCAGCGGCCAGCACCACGGACGGTCCCCAGGTCCTCATGACCGGAGGCTAGCCACGCCGACCCGAACGGGTAGCCGGCTCCGGGATTCGCGCCCCGCAACCGGTGCCGCGGCGTAAGGTGCCGCGCCGCGCACACCCGCACCGGCGGCGTCCCGCGGCCGGCCCGGCGGTGTGGTCGCGCGCACGACGGGCACGAGCGGTGGCAGCGCCGGGCCCGCGCTCAGGGGCGGCGACGCCCCGCGCGCGCGGCCGGGCACGCGCGCGGCGGCCGGCGGTCAGGCGCGGCGACGGCCGTTGCGGCGGGACCGGCCCCGGCGGGCGGCCAGCACCGCCGCCGCGCCGACGGCGAGCGCCAGGAGCCCGGCGGCGGGCACGATGATCTGCCAGTCCCCGTCGGCCATCCGGCGCAGCGCGGTGCCGCCCGGCCCCCGCCACGGGGCCGGCTCGGTGCGGGCGGTCGGCGTGGCCACCGGGGCCTCGCGCGCCGGCTCGTCCTCGACGGCGTCCAACTCGCCCGGTGTGACGAGGTTGCCGACCGAGGCGTCCCGGGGCAGCGCGAAGCCCCAGTCGAGCAACTGCGCGCCCTGCTGCCAGCCGCGTACCGGCCGGGCCTCGGCGCCGAGCAGCGTGACCACCAGCCGGCGCCCGCCACGCTGGGCGGCGCCGACGTAGCTGTGCCGGGCCAGTTCGGTGAAGCCGGTCTTGCCGCCGAGCGCCCCCGGGTACCGGTAGATCAGCTGGTTCTCGTTCTGGATCTGGAACCCGCTCTTCTTCAGCGCGGGCTGGGCCGGGATCTGGGCCCGCTCGGTCAGCGCGTAGCGGCCGAAGCGGGGGTCGGCGAAGCAGGCCCGGGCGATCAGCGCCAGGTCGTACGCGCTGGTGAACTGTCCCGGGCCGTCCAGGCCGGACGGCGTGACGGCGTGGGTCTGCAACGCGCCGAGCCGGCGCGCCTCGGCGTTCATCTCGGCGACCCCGGCCCGGGCGCTGCCGGCGCCCAGTCGTGCCAGCATGTTCGCCGCGTCGTTGCCGGACTGGAGCAGCAGCCCCAGCCAGAGCGTCTCGACCTGGTAGCGACCGCCGACCAGCAGGCCCACGGCCGAGCTGCCCGGTTCGATGTCCAGGTCGTCCCGGGTGGCGACGGCCACCTGCTTCGGGTCGAGGCGGTTCAGCAAGGTGGCGGCCAGCAGCAGCTTCTGGGTGCTCGCCGGCGTGCCGTACCGGTGTGGCCCGCAGGCGCCCAGCACTGCGCCGCTGTCCAGGTCGGCGACCAGCCAGGTGGTGGCGGTGACCGCCGGCGGCGGGGCGCTGCCGGGTGGGGTGACGAGGCCCGCGGCGGCCAGCGCCGCACCGCCCACCACCTGCTGTTCGGGCACCGGCGCCGGTGGGGTGGGGCGCGGCGGTCGGGTGACCTTCGGGGCCGGCAGGCGCGGGCAGGGCACGGCGGCGCCGGGAGCCGGCGGCGTGCCGGCGGCCGGGACGGGCGCCCCGGCGGCGAGCAGCGCGACGACGGTGGCGGCGGCCAGGACCCGGGCTCTCATGGGGAGGCACCCTACCGAGCGCGGGGTCCGGGCCGGCGGGGCTCACCGGGTCGGTGACGCTGCGCCGATCCGGCCGTCCCGCCCCGTGGTCGACGCGAGCGCCGTCACCGCACGCCGCGCAGCCACCACCGCTGCCACGGCGTCTCCACCGCCCGCGGGTGGTAGTGCGCACGCACCCAGGCCACCGCCGGTCCGGGGGCCAGCCCGTCGAGGACGGCGAGGGCGGCCAGCGCGGTGCCGGTCCGGCCGACGCCGCCGCGGCAGGCGGCCTCGACCCGCTGGCCCGCGTAGGCCCGCCGCCACGCCTCGCGCAGCGCGTCGACCGCGTCGGCGCGGTCCGTCGGGAGCCAGAAGTCGGGCCAGCGGATGCGGCGGGCCGGCCAGCTCGGGTCGGGGCCGGGCGCGAGCACCAGCGCGAAGTCGGCGGGCGGGGCCGGTGCGCCGATGCGCCGGCCGCGCACGGTGGCGCCGCCGGGCAGGGTGAGCAGGCCAGCCGGATCCGTCCACGGCGTCGTCGGTCGCATCCCGCCATTCTGCGGCGGGTCGTGGACGCGCGGGTGCCCGCCGGACTCCGTCCGGCGGGCACTCACGGTGTGCCGGGTCGCCCCCGGCGTGCCTCGGCTCAGCCGAGGCGACGGCGGCGCCAGGCCAGGGAGGCCAGCAGCAGCACCGCGCCGGCGCCGGCCAGGCCGCCACCGAGCTTCAGCGGTGTGCCGATGCTGCCACCGGTGACGGGCAGGTGACCGTGGTGCGTCGGGCGCGGCGGGTGGGGCGGCCGCTTGGGCAGCACCGTGCCGGTCGTGCTGGCGGTCCGGCCGGTCGTCTGACCGGTCGCGGTGAACGTGTAGCGACCGGTGCGGGTCGGGCGGTAGGTGACGGTGAAGTTGCCGTTGGCGTCCGCCTGCACGGTGAAGTGCGTCGGCGCGGGCTGCGGTGCGGCCCGGCCGGGCGTGTACGCCACCGCGGTCATCGCCACCGTGCTGCCGTCGCTGCGCCGTGCGCTCCCCTCCGCCGGAGCGGCGACCGGGAGCGCGGAGATGGCGACGTCGATCGACACCGTCTCGTTCGGCCCGAAGCCCGTGCCCCGCAGGGTGAAGGTCTCCCCGAGGAAGATGGTCGGGTCGTCCAGGGTCAGCGAGACGACGGGCGGCGGGTAGACCGGTGGCTGCGGCTGCGCCGCGCCGGCCGCGGTCGGCGCGGCCGCGACGGCCAGGCCCACCGTGAGCGCCATGATGATGCGGGATAGCCGCATGATGGATTCCCTCCTACTGTTCACATCTGGGTGCGGTGACTATCTGGGTGGTCCACGGGGTGACGGTGGGGGTGAGCACCAGGTCGGCCGTGCCTGCGCCGTTCTGGCCGGTGAGCAGCGTGACGTCGAGCGTCCGGGTCCGACCCGGTCCGACCTCCACGTTCGCCACCGCCACCTGGCGGCGACCGTCGGTCCCGCCGCCCAGCGCGGTGCCGCGCCCGTCGAGCCGGCCGGTGAGGACGGCGCCGCCGCTCGGTGTGTGCACCGAGACGAAGGTGCGGGCGGTGTACTTGTCGCCGGACAGGGCCAGGCCGGTGACCGACTCGGTGAGGCCCGACCGCGGGGCGGTGGAGCGCACCGTGACCCGCAGCCGCAGTTCCCGGCGCCCGTCCGGCTGGCACGCGCCGACCGTCAGGGTGGCCGAGAACCTGAGGTAGTAGCCGAGCTTCGCGCCGCTGCCGTCGTTGAGGAACACGCCGACCGTCGGCACCGTGTCCTTCTCCGGGAGCTGCCCGGACAGCCGGGTGCCGGCCAGCGCGCGCTGCTCCTCAGATCGGACACTCCAGAACAATATCCGACGTTCCTCTATTGAGCGCCTCATAACCGTCAAAAGCGCCTTTGCGTCCACCGTCTTGGTGAACAGTGCCTCGAACACCTTCGCGGCGGCCCGGGCGAAGTAGGTGTCCTGCGCCTCCGTGTCCAGGTCCCGGTACGAGTCGCTGAGCAGCGTCCGTACCACGGTGCTGCCGGTGAGCGGGGGCCCGTCCGGCACGGCGACCGGGCCGATGACGCCGAGGAGGTACGACAGCACCACCGGGTCCACCGCGAGGACACCGTCGACGGTGGTTCCGGTGCGTCGGCGCACCATCTCGCGGTAGAGCCCGGCGGCGGCCGGGAAATCCGGGCTGAGGTTCACGTCCGCCGGATACCTGCCGGGCAGGTCGGACCAGAGCCGGCGCGACTCCGGATCGACCTTGAGCGGCGGATCGAAGTGCCGCAGTTGGCTGGCGTCGCCCTGCCCGGCCAGCCGGAGCCGGCCGCCGTCCGCCCGCAGCACGGCGTAGGCGCCGAACATGCCGCCGGTCGCGCGCAGCTCGGCCGGGTTCTGCGAGACGATCAGAAAGGTGCGGGGTCCATCGGCCCCGAGCAGGGGTGGCAGCAGGCGGGCGCCCCGGTCGGCGGCCGAGGTGAGCTCGCCCAACTGGTCCAGTTCCGCGGTCAGGGCGGTGACCGCGTCGCGCACCTGCGTCACCAGGCCACCGGTCGGCACCGCCCGCAGCCGCTCGGAGGTGCGCCGCACCGCCTGGTCGGCGCGCGACACCTCCGCCGAGACCGCACGGAGGCGGTTCACGTCCAGCCGCCCCTGGGTCGGCACCAGCGAGGCGAGGTCGACCCGGAGCAGGGTGGGAAAGGCGAGCCGGGCCAGGTCGTCCACCGCCACCGAGATCTGCCGGACCGCGGACAGGTCGTCCCCGACGTACGGGCTCCGCTGGCCGAGCCACCAGACCGGGTCTCCGGTGGCCCCTCGGGCCGCGCTGGCCTGCTCCTGCAACGCGGCCAGGGTCCGCTGCGCCCGGGCGACGTCCCCGTCGAGCACCTGGGCACTGAGGTCCTTGGCGAGTCCGGCGGCGTTCACCAGGTGCGAGCGGGCCTGCCAGCCCCGCAACGTCACCCAGCCACCGGCGGTCAGCAGCATCGAGACGACGACCAGCCCGACGAGCAGGACCCGGCGCACGCGGGCGCGGGTGCGCCGCCGCGAGCGTCGGCGCCGACGATGCGGAGCATCGCGTTGCGTCACACCACTCTCCTCGGTTGATAATGGGACTTAATGCCAGTTTGTATCACAATTCGCCGTCGAATTTTCGGGCTCCGGCTTCTTTGCGCGGATCGGGGGCGTCACGCCGTCGCTGGGCTTTTCGCCCGGTCGGCCGTCACTGTCCGCAGCAGGTCCTCGATCCGGTCGACGCCGGCCCGCAGCGACATCTGCCTCAGGTAGGCGTCCCGGCCCCGGCGGCCCATGTCGGCCCGGGCGTCCGGAGGGATCGCCGCGGCCAGCCAGAACCGGTCGGCCAGCGCGGCCCAGTCCTCGGGCGGACACGACAGCCCGGCCCGGGCCCGCTCCACCAGCTCCGCGGTGTCACCGCCGGCCGAGGCCACCACCGGCGCGCCGCAGGAGAGCACCGCCGGCACCTTGCCGGGGACGCTCGCGCGCAGCTCCGGCAGGTCGCGCTGCATGATCAGCTGGTAGTCGGCGGCGGCGTACAGCTGCGGCATGTCCGCCGGCGAGCGTCGCTCGACGAACCGGACGTTGTCCGCGCGCAGCTCGGCCGCGAGCCCGCGCACCCGCCGTTCCTCGCTCCCCGAGCCGACCAGGACCAGGTCCATCCGGTCACCCAACGCGGCCGCCGCCCGCACCGCCGTCTCCAGGCCCTGCCGTACGCCGATCGTGCCGGCGTGCATCACCACACAGCGGTCGCCCCGACGCACCAGCCCGCGCGCCGCGGGGCCGGGCTCAGCCGGCCGGAACAGGCGCTCGTCGGTCCAGTTGAGCACCGTACGCACCCGCTGCGGCGCGGCCCCGCCGGCGAGCACCAGCTCGCGCATGGACGGCGCGCCGACCACGACCACGTCCGCCTGCCGGTACAACCGGCGCAGGCCGGCGTCCGACCGCGCCGCCCACCGGCGCGACTCCCCCGGCCGCGCCGGGTCCTCCGGCGTCCACAGGTCCTGCACGTGCAGCACCGTCGGCACCCGGCCGAGCAGCCGGAGCACGCCGGCGGCGGCGAAGGTCGCCGCCGGGAGCTGGAAGACGTAGAGCGCGTCCAGGTCCCGGAAGTAGCGGCGGCTCGCCAGCGCGGCGCTGCCGGCGAAGGAGAGCCAGTTGGCGGTGCGGGCCCGGGCCGAACCGTCGCCGCCGGCATACCGGGGCACCCGGCGCACGGTCAACCGCTCGCTGTGCGTCTGGTGCCGCCACCGCTGCCGCCAGCCCGGATAGACCTGACCGCCGGGGTAGTCCGGGAAGCCGGTGAGCACCCGCACCTCGTGGCCGCGGGCGGTCAACTCCTCGGCCAGGCTGCCCGGGATGAACGCCGGTTCCGGCGGGAAGTGGTAGGAGAGGATGCCGATTCTCATGCTCACGCTCCCGGCGCGGCCGGCCGGCCCACCGGCGCCGACGCCGCGTACGATGCGGGCAACCCCTCCACGACCGGCCGAGCCCGGCCGACGTACACCGTCGCGGTGCCGCCCGGCGTCGCCGCGCCGACCGGAGGGGTGCGGATGCTCGACGGGGTGCTCTTCGTCTGCCAGGCCAACATGTGCCGGTCTCCGATGGCCGAGTTCATCGCCCGCCGGTTGTTCGCCGACCTGCCGGTCGCGGCGACCAGCGCCGGAACCGAGGCGGTCGACGGCGCCGTCATGCACCCGTACGCCGTCGAGGTGGTCGCCGCGACCGACGCGGACGTCACGACCTTCCGCACCCGCCGGTTGCGGCCGGAGCACCTGACCGCGGCCGACCTGGTGCTGACCGCGACCCGGCGGCAACGCTCCACCTGCACCGCGCTGGCGCCGAGCGCGCTGGGCCGCACCTTCACGCTGCACCAGTTCGCCCGGCTCGCCGGCGCGGCGGCGCCCGCGGAGGCGAAGGGGGACACCCCGGTCCGGGCCGCGGTGGCCGCGGTCGTCCGCGCCCGGGGGCGGATGCAACCCGCCGCCCCCGGCGCGGACGACCTGTGGGACCCGATCGGGGGTTCCCCGGCCGACTTCCGCCGTTGTGCCGAGGAGATCGAGCGGTCGATCCGGTCCGTGTGTGCGCTCATCGCGACAGCCGGGTGAGTTCCTGCGTGCGGTTCCCGTCGGGGGCCGGTGCGCCACGCCGGGCCGCCTCGGCCCGGTCCGCGGGCACCGACGTCGCGACCGGCGGCACGACCACCTTGTACGTCTCGTACTGGTAGGAGTCCGCCCGGTCCACCTTCGCCATGTTGAGCACACAACCGAGCAGGCGCACCGAGACCGAGCTGAGCGCGCGGGCCGCCGCGGCCACCTGGCTGCGCGAGGTCCGCCCCTGCTGGGTGACCAGGAGCGCGCCGTCGGCCTGCACGGCCACCACCACGCCGTCGGTGACCGCCAGCAGCGGCGCGGTGTCGATGATCACGATGTCGGCGGACTCGCGCAGCGCCACCAGCAGATCCGCCATCGCCTTGGACCCGAGCAGCTCGCTCGGGTTCGGCGGGGCGGCGCCACTGGGCAGCACCAGCAACGACTTCTCGCCCCAGCGCTGCACCACGTCGCCGACCTGGACATCGCCCACGAGCACGTCGGTGAGCCCGACCCCGCCGTCGAGGCCGAGGTAGTCGGCCGCCTTCGGGCGGCGCAGGTCGGCGTCGATGAGCAGCACCCGCCAGCCCGCCTCGGCCAGCGCGATGGCGGTGTTGCAGGCCATCGTCGTCTTCCCCTCGCCCTGCAGGGCGCTGGTGACCGCGATGACCCGGGCCGGCTCGTGCACGTCCACGAAACGCAGGTTGGTGCGGAGCTTGCGCACCGCCTCGGCGCGGGCCGAGGTGGCCGCGTCGCCGACGATCAGCGGGGCCATCTTCGCTGCCGGCTCGAACGGGATCTCCCCCAGCAGCGGGCTGCCGGTCACCCGTTGCAGCGCGGCGGCGTCACGCATCCGCACGTCGGCCAGGCCCCGCAGCACGGCCAGGCCGACGCCGGCCAGCAGGCCGAGCAGCGCGCCCACGATCAGGTTGCGTACCGGCCGCGGTGAGACCGGGCTGGGGGTCACCCGCGGGCCGCTCACCACCTCGACCTTGATCGGCGACGCCTGACCGTCGGCCGGTGTCTCCACCTTGCGGACCAGCTCGGTGAACTTGACCGCGAGCGCCTCGGTGGTCTTCAACGCCCGCGTCTGGTCGGTGTCGGTGAACGTGACGCTGAGCAGCACCGTCTCGGGCCGGGTGGCGGTGGTGATCCGGCCGCGCACCTGGTCGGCGGTGAGCCCGAGCGGGGCGTCGGCGACCACGCTCTGCGCCAGCCGGTCACTGGTGAGCAGGTCGGCGTAGGACTTCACCCGCTGCTGCAGGAAGAGGCTGCCCTGGAAGGCGTCGGTGACGCCCTGGCTGGGCGTGGTGACGAAGAAGGTCACCGTGGCCTGGTAACGCGGCGGGGTCCGGACCGTCACCAGCGCGGCGGCACCCACGGCGAGCATCACCGTGATCAGCACGATCCACCAGTGCCGTCGGACCAGGCGCAGATAGCCCAGAACGTCCATCAGGCTCCCCCTCGCGACACGCCGGTCTGCCGATGAAACTGCACAAAAGCCCCCTAAAACCGCCAGTCGTCATGCCAGGATCGAAACGCCCATTCAACACGTTAGGCGCGTAGACGAATCTAAACGACTCAACAGCCCCGCATGACCTGAATCTTCTTATTCTGGATAGGACATGACAGCCCATGGATCGTGAAGCCATCACCGCCGAGGACGCCGTGCGATCCCCCAGCCGCATCACCCACCGCGCCGCCACCGTCTCCCTGTTAACGCTGGACACGGCCGCGTGGTGCGCAGGGTTTCTCGGCGCCGCCTGGACCCGGTACGAGTTCGAGCTGACCGCGGCCAGAGGCGCCCGGGCGCTCGGCGTGGCGCTCGCCTGCGCCGCGCTCTACGCGCTCCTCACGTTCGCCCGGTCCCGGCTCTACGGCCGCTACCCGATCGGCAGCGCCGGGGACGCCCGCGGTCTCGCGGTCACCGTCGGGATCGCCGCCGTCGTCACGCTCGGCGGCGTGCTGTCCTGGGCCGACCGTCCGGTCCCGGCGGCCACCCCGCTGGTCGGCGGCACCGTCGCGCTGGTGCTGATGGCGGCCGGGCGCGGGCTGTGGCGCGCCCACGCCGACCGCCACCGGCCCCGCAGCGCCGGACACGCCGAACGCTGCCTGGTGTACGGGGTGGACGCGGCCAGCGAACGGCTGGTGCGGGTGCTCCTGGACGACCCGGACAGCAACTACCGGCCGGTCGGCCTGCTCGACGACGCCCCGGACAGCCGCGGGCTCCGGCTGGAGGGACTGCGCGTGCTCGGCGGACGGGAGCAGGTCGGCGCCGTCATCCGCGGCACCCAGGCCCGCACCGTCATCTTCTCGATGAGCTGCGCCGACGCGGAACTGCTGCGTGACGTGCGCGCCCGCACGCTGGAGGCCGGCGCCGCGTTCAAGGTCCTGCCCCCGGTACGGGACCTGCTCGACCGGCCGGTCGCCGCCACCGACGTCCGCGACCTCCAGCTCACCGACCTGCTCGGTCGCGCGCAGCGGGTGGCCGAGCTGACCGTCGAACGCGGCGGGCTCGCCGGCCGCCGGGTGCTGGTCACCGGCGCCGGCGGCTCGATCGGCTCCGAGCTGTGCCGGCAGATCGCCCGGTGCGAGCCGGACGAGCTGATGATGCTCGACCGCGACGAGTCGGCGTTGCACGCGCTCCAGATGTCCCTGCACGGCCGGGCGCTGCTGGACGGCCCCGAACTGATCCTGGCCGACATCCGCGACGCGGAGGGCATCGCCCGGGTGATCGCCGACCGGCAACCCGACGTGGTCTTCCACGCGGCCGCGCTGAAGCACCTGACCATGCTCCAGCGGCACCCCGGCGAGGCGATCATGACCAACATCTGGGGCACCCTCAACGTGCTGGAGGCGTGCCGGGACGTCGCCCAGTTCGTCAACATCTCCACCGACAAGGCGGCCAACCCGACGAGCGTCCTCGGCTACTCCAAGCGGATCACCGAACGACTCACCGCCCACCAGGCCCAGCAACGGGGCGGCGCCTACCTGAGCGTCCGGTTCGGCAACGTGCTCAGCAGCCGGGGCTCGGTGCTGACCGCGTTCCAGTCGCAGATCCGGGCCGGCGTCCCGATCACGGTCACCCACCCCGACGTGACCCGCTACTTCATGACCGTGCAGGAGGCCGTGCACCTGGTCCTGCAGGCCGCCACGATCGGCCGCGGCGGCGAGGCGCTGGTGCTCGACATGGGCGAGCCGGTGCGGATCGCCGACGTGGCACGCCGGCTGGCCGCCGAGGCGGACCACCCGGTGGACATCGTCTACACCGGGCTGCGCACCGGCGAGAAGCTGCACGAGCACCTCTTCGGCGCCGACGAGTCGGACGCCCGTCCGCTGCACCCGTTGATCTCCCACGTGCCGGTGCCCCCGCTCGACCCGGACGAGGTGCGCGGGCTGGACCCGTACGCCGACCCGGACGAGCTGATCAAGCGGATGGCAGCCTTCTGCGAGACGGTCGGCTCGGCCCTGCCGGCGTTGCCCGGGCAGCGCTGAGCCACCCGCCGGTGCGGGCGCCGTCTCGGCGGCGCCCGCACCGGTTCGACTCGCCGCCCGGCCGCCGGCGGCGCTAGGGTTGACCACGGTGTGCCGGGAAGCCTGGTCGGCGACGTGATCAGCCGACCCCTCTTTCCCGAACGGACACTCTGTGCCTGAACGCCCTACCCACTCCACCCGCCTGCTGGCCCGTCGTTCCTGGCCGGAGGCCCGCTTCCTGGCCGACGTGCTGCGCACCGAGACGGTCGGCGGCGGGCTGCTGCTGCTCGGCGCCGCCCTCGCCCTGGTCTGGGCCAACTCCCCGTGGCGCGCGGCGTACACCGCGCTGGGCCGGTGGGTGCCGTGGCCCGGCGGCGCCGACCTGCACCTCGATCTGAGCCTCAACACCTGGGCCGCCGACGGGCTGCTGGCGATCTTCTTCTTCGTGGTCGGGCTGGAACTCAAGCGCGAGTTCGTCGCCGGTGACCTGCGCGACCCCCGGCGGGCCGCGTTGCCGGTGGTCGCCGCCGTCGGCGGCATGGTGGTGCCGGCGCTGTTCTACCTGGCGGTGACGGCGAGCGCCGGTGGCACCGGGCTGCGCGGCTGGGCGATCCCCACCGCCACCGACATCGCCTTCGCGCTCGCCGTGCTCGCGGTGATCGGCTCCCACCTGCCGTCGGGGCTGCGGGCGTTCCTGCTCACCCTCGCGGTGGTCGACGACCTGCTGGCGATCACCGTCATCGCGGTGTTCTACACCTCCGACTTCCACCCGCTGCCGCTGCTCGGCGCGCTGCTGCCGATCGCCGGCTTCGCGCTGCTGGTGCAGCGGCGGCGCACCTGGTGGTGGGCGTTGCTCCCGCTCGCCGCGACCGCCTGGGTGCTGGTGCACGCGTCCGGGGTGCACGCCACGGTGGCCGGGGTGCTGCTCGGCTTCACCGTGCCGGTGCTGACCGGCCGCAACGGCGAGCCCGGGCTGGCCGAACGGCTGGAGCACCGCTGGCGGCCGATCTCCGCCGGCCTCGCCGTGCCGGTCTTCGCGTTCTTCGCCGCCGGGGTGTCGCTCGTCGACGTCGACCTGGGTGAGATCGTGCGCGACCCGGTGGTGCTCGGGGTGGCCGGCGGCCTGGTGATCGGCAAGGTGATCGGGGTGCTCGGCTCGGCGTTCCTGCTCGCCCGGTTCACCCGCGCCGAACTCGACGAGGAGATCACCTGGGCGGACCTGGCCGGTCTCGCGCTGCTGGCCGGCATCGGCTTCACGGTGTCGCTGCTCATCGGCGAGCTGGCGTTCGCGCCGGGCAGCCCGGAGGACGCCCGGGTCAAGGCCGCCGTGCTGGCCGGCTCGCTGATCTCCGCCGGCCTGGCCGCCGCCGTGCTGATGCGCCGCAACAAGGTCTACCGACGCATCAGCGAGCGGGAGAGCCGGGACGACGACGGTGACGGCATCCCGGACGTCTACCAGGAACGGCACGCCTGAACCGGACGCGCCCGTCGCCGCCCGGTCGGGCGGCGACGGGCGCACGGCGATCAGCGGGTTTCCTCGGCACGCCGGTCGGCGCCCTCGTCCTCCGTCTCCTGCAGCGCGTCGGCGAACGGGGCGGTGAGGTCGTCACCCGGCACCGCGACGCGCTCGTCGCGATCCTGCTCGTCGGCGCGACCGCCGGCCGGCGGCTCCGGCGCCGTGGCGCCCCCGGCGAAGCCGTACTCGTTGGGCTCGTCGTGCCTGCTCATGCGCGGAACCTCCCGGTCGTCCGATTCGGTGGTGTGCCGGGCGGCGTTCGACCACCGCCACGGCGTCACCTCCGCTACTTACCCAGCCCGCCGTTTCCTGATCACCCGCAGGCCGGCTCAGCTCAGCTCCCGCACCGCCTCGAAGATCAGCCACAGGCCACAGATGGCGAACAGCACGGCCGCGCCGTAGCGGATGGTCCGCTCCGGCAGGTGCCGGCCCAGCATCCGGCCCACCAGGATCGCCAGCGCGTCGGCGGCGACCATGCCCAACGTCGAGCCGAGCCAGGTGCCGAACCAGCCGTACTTGGTGGCCAGCGTGATGGTCGCGAGCATGGTCTTGTCGCCCAGCTCGGCCAGGAAGAACGCGACACCGACCGCGACGATCGCCGACTTGCCGGTCTTCTCCGCCTTGCGCTTCTCCTCCTCGGTCAGCTTGTCGCCCCGCAACGTCCAGGCGCCGAAGCCGAGGAACGCCAGACCGGCGATCAGCGAGATCCAGCCCGTGGGCAGGGCGGCGTTGAGGCCGACACCGATGGCCACCGAGGCCAGGTGGACGAGCGCGGTGGCGACCGTGATGCCGATGAGCACCGGCACCGGCCGGAAACGGGTGGCGAACGTCAGCGCCATGAGCTGGGACTTGTCGCCCAGCTCGGCGACGAAGATGACGCCGAAGCTGATCACCAGCGCGACGAGGAAACCCTCCATGTGAACCTTCCCGATCAAGCCGGGAGGAGAGACGGGGACGCCCTCGACCCGGCTGCGACAGCCTGAGTCGAAGGTCTCGCCCGCCCCGGAGACCGGGGCCGCGTGGCCGGATGCGGAACGCACCAGTGTGTCGACCACGACATTGCGGGCTACTCCCCTTCGCGCCGACCAGCCTAGCCGATCACCGTCGGGCCCGCCCGGCGGGTGTGGCCGGCGCCACGGGCCTCAGTCGGCCCGGGCCAGGCTCACCCCGAACAGCCCGTCCGGGTCGGTCCAGAACGCCCGGCGGGCGAACCCGGCCGCGGCCAGCTCGTCGGCGATCCCGGCCGGCCGGAACTTCGCCGAGACCTCGGTCCGCAGCTCCTCCCCGGCCGCGAACGCCACGTCCAGGTCCAACGCCGCCACCCGCACCCGGGCCGGACGCTCGGCACGCAGCCGCATCTCGATCCACTCCCGGGCCGGGTCCCAGACCGCCACGTGGCGGAACGCCTCGACGTCGAAGTCCGCGCCCAACTCCCGGTTGACCACCCGCAGCACGTTACGGTTGAACTCGGCGGTCACGCCGGCCGCGTCGTCGTAGGCGGGGACGACCACGCCCGGGTCCTTCACCAGGTCGGTGCCGATCAACAGCCAGTCGCCGGCCTCCAACGCCGCGCGGGTGGCGGCCAGGAACCCGGTCCGCTCCGCCGGCAGCAGGTTGCCGATCGTGCCGCCGAGGAACGCCACCAGCCGCCGGCCGCCGGTAGGCAGCCGGTCCAGGTGGCGGGTGAAGTCGCCCACGATGCCCCGCACTCGCAACCCCGGGTACGCGGCGGCGATCTGCTCGGTGGAGGAGCGCAACGCGCTGACCGAGACGTCCAGCGGCACGAACGTGCCCAGGTCGCCGTGGCGGGTGAACGCGTCCAGGAGCAGCCGGGTCTTCTCCGACGAGCCCGAGCCCAGCTCGATCAGCGTCTTCGCGCCGGTCATCGCCGCCACGTCGTCCGCGTGCGCGGCCAGCACCGCCCGCTCGGCCCGGGTCGGGTAGTACTCCGGCAGTCTGGTGATCTCCTCGAACAGCTCGCTGCCCCGGGCGTCGTAGAACCACTTCGGCGGCAGCCACTTCGGCGACGCGGTCAACCCGACCCGCACGTCCTCCCGCAGCGCACGGTCGAGGTCCCGCTCCTCCAGGTGGATCTCCAGCGGCTCCGCGCTCATCGACTGTCCTCTCTGCTACAGGTGGATGGCCATGGTCAGGCGGTGGTCAGCTCACGGACGTCCAGCCCGTCGGCGCGGGCCAGCACCAGCCGGTCGTCCGGCACCGCCTGCCAACCGGGGTCGTCGTCGAACGGCTCGGAGGCCAGCACCACCGAGCCGGGGCCGCGCCGCACCGACAGCGCGTGCCCGGACACGCTCGCCGCCACCGTCGAGCCGTCGGTGAGCAGCAGGTTCAGCCGCGAGCCGGGGGCGGCGGCGGCGACCTGCGCGACCGTGTCGGCCACCGCCTCGCCGAGCCCCGCGCCGGCGCGCAGCCGGTGCCGGACCAGCGCCCAGAGCACCGCCGAGTCGGTCGGCACCTCCAGGGTGAGCAGGTCCCGCACCGGCAACCCGGCGGCGAGCGGGACCAGGGTGTCCGGCCAGCCCCGCACCACGCCGTTGTGGCTGAACAGCCAACGCCCCTCGGCGAACGGCGCGGCGGCGGTCTCGTGCAGCGGCATGCCCACCGTCGCGGAGCGGACCGCGGCCAGCACCGCTCCGGCGGACGTCACGGCGGCCAACTCGGGCAGCGTCGTGTCGCTCCACATCGGCTGGGCCCGCCGGTAGCGGACCGGATCGGCGCCGTCGGGATACCAGCCGACCCCGAATCCGTCAGCGTTTATGGTGCCGCCGCCACGCATGTCGCGCGGCGCCCAGGACTGCCGCAGCAGCCCGTACGGCGGGTCGTGCAGCAGGCTCCGCAGGGTGACCGGTGGACCGAGATAGGCGAGGTGACGGCACATCGGCCCGGTTCACTCCCCGGCCTCGCGGGCGCAGCGGAAACCGCTGAAGATCTGCCGCCGGATCGGGTAGTCCCAGTTGCGGAACGTGCCCCGGCAGGCCGACCGGTCGGTGCCGAACGAGCCGCCGCGCAGCACCCGGTGCTCGTCGCCGAAGAAGACCTCCGAGTATTCGCGGTAGGGGAACGCGGTGAAGCCCGGATGCCCGTGGAACGTGTCGGCGGTCCACTCCCACACGTCGCCGATCAACTGGTGCACGCCCAGCGGCGAGACGCCCTCCGGGTACGCGCCCACCGGCGCCGGCCACAGGTGACGCTGCCCCAGGTTGGCGTGCGCGGCGTCCGGGTCCTCGTCGCCCCAGGGGTAGCGGCGGGAGCGCCCGGTCGCCGGGTCCCACCGCGCCGCCTTCTCCCACTCCGCCTCGGTGGGCAGCCGCTTGCCAGCCCAGGCCGCGTACGCCTGCGCCTCGTACCAGCAGACGTGCACCACCGGCTCGTCGTCGCGCACCGCCGACCAGCGGCCGAACCGGCGGTACGCCCACCCGTCGCCGTCGCGCCGCCAGTGCAGCGGCGCGCTCAGGTCGGCCTCGACCCGGTGCCGCCAGCCGGCCTCGCTCCACCAGCGCGACTCCTGGTAGCCGCCGTCGGCGATGAACGCGCGGTAGTCGCCGTTCGTCACCGGCGCGGCGTCGATCAGGTAGGCGGGCAGGTCCACGGTGTGCGCCGGGCGTTCGTTGTCCAGTGCCCACGGGTCGGTGGAGGTGCCCATGGTGAACGGTCCGGCCGGCACCAGCACCTCACCGGCGACGGACGCCCGGGGCTCGGGCGGAGGTGCGGCGTCCAGCACCGGGACGCCGGCGCGCAGCTGGTGGGTGGCGAGCATCGTCTCGTCGTGCTGCTGCTCGTGCTGCACGATCATGCCGAACGCGAAGCCGTCCTCGACCAGCCGCCGGTCGGTGAACCGGATGCCGTCCAGCAGGTCGTGCACCTTGTCCCGCACCGTGCGCACGTACGCCCGCGCCTCGGCCGGCGGCAGCAGCGGCAGCGACGGCCGATCCTTGCGGGGCTGCTTGAACGCGTCGTAGAGATCGTCGATGTCGCGGCGCACCGGCTCGCGCCCGCCGACGTCGCGCACCAGCCACAGTTCCTCCTGGTTGCCGACGTGCGCCAGGTCCCAGACCAGCGGCGACATCAGGGTGGAGTGCTGCCGGACCAGCTCGTCGTCGTCCACCGCGTCGGTCAGCGACGCGGTGCGGGCTCGGGTGCGCTCCAGCTCCGCGGCGATGCGGGCGCGCAGTTGCTCGGTGTCCGTTCCCGGCCGCTCGGTGGTGGTCACCGGTGTCCCCTCTCCGCGGCGGCACGACGCCGCCGGATCGCTCGTCGGGTCTCGTCGTGGAGCCCGGCCGGCAGGTCCAGCCCGGGCAGGGCGGTCAGCGCGAGGTCGAACAGCGTCGCCGCGGCGACCGCCAGCGGACGCTCGGCCAGCCCGCGCCGGGCCGCCGCGTGCCAGCGGTCGGCGACCGGGCCGGCCGCCGCGAGCGCGTCGCGGGTGGTCGACGGGTCGGCGAAGAGCGCGGCCAGCACCACCAACGGCACGGTCCACTCCCGGGCGGGCTGGGCGTCCAGATAGCGCAGTTCCAGGTAGCCACGGGGGCGCACAGGTGGGAAGAGTGTGCTGACGTGGTATTCCAGGTCGTCGGTGGTGGGCGGGCGGGGCAGCGCCCCGGCCACCCAGTCGGCGAAGGTCACGCCCGCCGGCGGGCTCCAGTCGGGGCGGTCGCCGCGGACGCAGAGCAGCGGCGCGGCGAGCACGTATTCGGTCCAGGCGGCCACCGGGTCGTGCTCGGCGTCCGCCGGTGACCAGACCGGGCGGGTGCGCGCCGGGTCGATCGCCAGCCAGGCGGCCATCCGAGCGGACGCCCACCCGGTAGGGCGGCCCGCGTGCCGGTCGGCGGTGGCGAAGGCGGCCAGCAGCGGCGGGCCGACCGCGTGCGCGGCGGCCCACCGCCGCGCCAGTTGCTCCGGCTCGCCCGCGTCCAGGCAGACCTGCAGCCCGGCGGTGCTGTACATCATCGTCCGGCCGGCCGGACCGCGCCTGTCGAAGACGCCGCGCATGGCGCGATAGCGGGGGGTGTCGACGACCGGACGCGGTGACCGCCACGGGTCCATCCCGGTGCCGCCCAGCACGAGGCCGGCGGCGTCCAGCAGGGCCCGCAGCTCGGCGACGTCGGCCTCGGTGGCGAGGACGAGCGCGGCGATCGACGGTTGCGGCGGGGCGGATATCTCCACCTGCCCGCCGGGCTCCACGGTCACGGCGGCGCCGTGCCGGAGCTCGTCGGCGGGAGCGGTGGGGTCGAGGGTGACGGGGCTGTGCCGTCCCAGCGCCTCGCGCAGTCGCTCGCGGCCGACCGGACGGGTCGGGTCCGCGGCGTCGTGCACGGTCCATTCCAGTTCGACGCCGGTGAGGGTGGGTGGACCGGTCTTGAAGCAGATCCGGGCCAGGTGCCCGCGGGCGGCGGTCTCGTCGGCCAGGACGGTGGCCCGGTCCAGTTCCGGCGACATCACCACGTGACGGCTCCTCTCGCGGGGAGGGGCGACCACGACGTCGCCCTGGACCCGGCCGGGACGGGCCGGTTCGCGCGTCCCACCATCTTCTGTCTAGCAGACGAAACCCGCGCGCCCGGAAAGATGAATTTTTGTACCGAATCTGATCGGGCCGGACGGCTCAGCCGTCGTCCCCGCCGTCCGACGATTTCTTCGGCTTCGGCTTCGGCTTCGGCTTCGGCTTCGGCACCGCCGAGGTCGGGTCCGTCGCCCGGCAGTAGCTCTCCACCCGGTCGGCGCCACCGGCGGCGGCCACCAGGCCGGCGAAGCCCGGTGTGGTCAGCGCCTTGGCCCGTTGCCGTTCCGACTTGGCCAGGTAGGCGCGGCACTGACCGGCCAGGTCGCCGTCCGGCGGCGGCG
Source organism: Micromonospora sp. NPDC050980 (assembly GCF_040653835.1). Lineage (NCBI taxonomy): Bacteria > Bacillati > Actinomycetota > Actinomycetes > Micromonosporales > Micromonosporaceae > Micromonospora > Micromonospora sp. NPDC050980. The sequence goes on from NZ_JBFAGS010000008.1 coordinate 20,978, forward strand.
GGGCCGGGCGGCCCCCGGGCGGCGGCGTGACGGGGGCCGGCGACGTGGGCGACGTCGGCGACGGCGACGCCCCGGACGCCTCACCGGCGGGGCCGCTGGGCGCCGGGCGCGACGGCCCGGCGCCGCCCGGCCCGGTGCCGGCCGTGGTCGACGTCGGCGGGATCACCGGCGCCGGGCTCCGGTCCAGCCGCACGGCGGCGAAGGCCACCCCGGCGACCGCGGTGGCGGCGAGGCCGGACAGGGCGGCGGCGATCCGGAGCCGGCGACGCGGGCGGGGCGCCCGGGCCGTGGGCGCCGCGCGGGCCGCCCGGAAGGCGGCGAGCGCCTGCTCCTCACCGTCCATCTCGTTGCCGCCGGTCGGAGCGGCCGCGGCGGCGAGCAGTCGGGCCAGCGGGTCGGCGTCCCCGGGTGGCGGCGCGGCGCGCGCGGCGTCGAGACGCCGGTCGGACTCCGCCCGGTCGGCGGGCCCGGGAGAGTTCATGCCGTTTCCCCTCACGTCAGCCCTCCGCCGGCTCGGCCTCGGGCGCGTGCGGCGCCGGGCGGTCGGTGCGGGGACGGGGCAGCAGTGCCTCCCCCGCGCCGTGCGGGACCGTGGCGCCCGCGTTGTCCGGCGCACCCTCCCCGGCGCGTTCCAGCATCGCCGCCAACCGGCGCAGCCCCCGGTGCGCCGCCGTGCGCACCGCGCCGGCCCGCCGGCCGAGCACCCGCCCGGCGGTCTCCGCGTCGAGGCCGACGACCGCCCGGAGCATCACCGCTTCCGCCTCGGCCGGCGGCAGGGTGCGGATCAGCGCCAGCGCGCTCGCGGTGCCGATGGCCTCACCGGCGCGGTCGGCGGTGTCGGCGTCCGCCGCCAGATCGTTGAGGGCCTGCACCGGCACCGGGACCACGGGTCGCCGCCGCAACCGGCGCAGGTGGTCCATGGCCCGGTTGCGGGCGATGGTGACCGCCCAGGCCCGGAACTCGCCGCCGGCGAACGAGGGCAGGTCCCGGGAGATCTGCAACCAGGCTTCCGAGGCCACGTCCTCGGCGTCGCCGCCGACCAGGGTGGTCAGGTATCGCAGCAGGGCCGGTTGGAGGCTGCGGTAGAGGAAGCGGAACGCCTCCTCGTCACCGGCCTGCGCCGCGGCGACCGCCTCGGTCAGCTTCCCGGTCACGGTCGCCGCCCGGCCCGGGCGGGCGCCTCGGGGCGGGCGTACGCGGATGCGGGCGCCCACACCGTCATCCGCACCTCGGCCCCCCGGTTGAGCTGATCGGCACCCGACTCGACGCCGGTGCGCGCTGGACAACGCCGCCGGCACGGCCGGGGCGGGACATACCGTACCGGCGACGCGGGGCGACCGGGAGCCCGGCCGCCCCGCGACGGGCGAACGGGCGGCCGGCAAGGCACGGACCGGCGAAAAAGGGAGAGAAATGTCTAAGGCCGTCGTCGGCGTGTCGGGGTAACGAAGATCACCCCGTCGACGCTGCGCATGGTGATGGATGGGGCGGATCCGGCCGGAAGAGGGGGACGTCCAGCGTTTTCTGGCCGATCGTACCCGGCCGGTCACGGTCAGCGCACCCGCCGCCGCGCCCCCGGCCGTTCGGCCGACCGGCCCACGGCCGCTCGCCGGTCGCGACCGGAGAGATCGCCGGAAATACTCCGGGACCGCTATGGGTACGGTATGGGGATGCTCACCTCCGACGTCGTACTCAGCGGTCGGTACCGCCTTGATGACCGTGTCGCCACCGGCGGCATGGGCGACGTCTGGCGCGCCCAGGACCTGGTGCTCGGCCGTCAGGTGGCGGTGAAGGTGCTCCTTCCGGCACTGGTCAACGACCCCGACTTCATCGCCCGGTTCCGCTCCGAGGCCCGGATCATGGCGTCGCTGCGCCACCCCGGCGTGGTCCAGGTCTTCGACTGCGGCGAGGACGAGCTGCCCGACGGCAGCCGCGCCGACTACCTGGTCATGGAGTTCGTCGCCGGCGAACCGCTGTCCCGCCGGATCGAGGACGCCGGGCAGCTCGAGGTCGCCGAGACCATGTCGATCGTGGCCCAGGTGGCGCAGGCGCTGCACGGGGCGCACGGCCGGGGCATCGTCCACCGCGACGTGAAGCCGAGCAACCTGCTCGTGCAGGACGACGGCACCGTGGTGCTCGTCGACTTCGGGGTGGCCCGCTCGACGAACGTCACCAGCATCACCAGCACGAACGCGGTGCCCGGCACCGCCCTCTACATGGCGCCCGAGCAGGCCGCCGGCCGACCGGTCTCGGGCGCCACGGACGTGTACGCGCTCGGCGCGGTCGCCTACTGCTGCCTGACCGGCAGCCCGCCGTTCACCGGCGACAACCCGCTCCAGGTGGCGGTGCGTCACCTCGACGACGAACCGCCGGAGCTGCCGGCGGAGATCCCGGCGCCGGTCCGTGAGCTGGTCGCCCGGGCGCTGGCGAAGGACCCGGCCGACCGCTTTCCCAGCGCCGCGGCGATGGCCGAGGCCGCCCGGGCCGCGCGGAGCGTGTCGCCCACCGCGACGGTGCCGGCCGCGCTGCGCGGCGCGGCGGGTCCGGCGCCGACCCGTGGCGACCAGCCGGTGGTGCGGCCGGTGGCCGCCGCGCCGCCCCGCCGCCCGGGCCGGCGCGGTGCGCTGGTCGGCGCGGCGGGCGCGGTGCTGGTGGCGGTGACCGCGCTGGGCGCGATGCTGGCCGCGGCCGGGGACGCGGAGGCGCCGGCCACCCAGCTCGATCCCAGTGCGCCCGCGGTGGCGCCGAGCAACTCGGTAGCCGACACCGCGGTCACCGGTGAGCCGCCGACCGGCAGCACCGACACCTGGCGCCCGACCGGTTCGAGTGGGCGGCCCTCGGCCTCGGTGTCGGTGTCGCCCAGCGCCTCGCCCAGCGGGTCGGCGCAGCCGAGCCCGTCGGACATCCCGTCGACGGCCCCGACCGCGCCGAGCACCGCGCCGACCACCAGCCCGCCCCCGGCCCAGACCACCGCGCCGACCGAGACCACCTCCACCGCCACGACGGACCCGGCCGGCGGAGGGGACGGGGGCGGTGATCCGGGCGGCGACGCCGGCGGTCAGCCGATCCTGCGCCCCTGACCGATCGGACCCGGTCCGGCCCCGCCGCCCCGGCACCTGATCAACCGCCGGGGGTGACCAGCCCGCTCTCATAGGCCAGCACGACCGCCTGGACGCGATCGCGGAGCCGGAGCTTGGCCAGGATCCGCCCGACGTGCGTCTTCACGGTCGCCTCCGCGACGTGCGCCCGGGCGGCGATCTCGGCGTTGGACAGCCCCTGCGCCACCAGCAGCAGCACCTCCCGCTCCCGCTCGGTGAGCTGAGCCAGCCGCGGGTCCTCGGTCGGCGCCGGGCCGAGTTGCCCGGCGAACCGGTCGAGCAGCCGTCGGGTGATCGACGGGGCCACCACGGAGTCGCCCTCGGCGACCACCTGGATCGCGGTGAGCAGTTCCTCCGGCGGCACGTTCTTGAGCAGGAAGCCGCTCGCCCCGGCGCGCAGCGCGGCGAACGCGTCGGCCTCGGTGTCGAACGTGGTCAGCACCAGCACCCGCGGGACCCTGCCGGTCGACCGGGCGCAGATCCGCCGGGTCGCCTCCACCCCGTCCATGGTGGGCATCCGCAGGTCCATCACCACCACGTCGACCTCGACCCGGTCCAGCACCCGCAGCGCGTCCGCGCCGTCGATCGCCTCGCCGACCACCACCAGGTCCGGTTGCGAGTCGAGCACCATCCGGAAGCCGGCGCGCACCAGCGCCTGGTCGTCGACGATCATCACTCGTACGGTCACGCCGCCGCGCTCCCTTCCTCCCGGCCGACCGCCACGGGCAGCGGCAGCCGCGCCTCGACCCACCAGCCGCCGGCCAGCGTGGGACCGGCGGCGAGGCTGCCGTCGTACACCCCGACCCGTTCCCGCATGCCGACCAGACCGTGCCCGCCGGACGGCGCCGGCCGGACCACCGGCCGGCCACGGCCGTCGTCGACGGCCCGGACCGCGACGGCGTCCGCGCCCCAGTCGAGCGTCACCTCGACCGACGCGCCGACCCCGGCGTGCTTGAGCGCGTTGGTCAGGCTCTCCTGCACCACCCGGTAGACGGTCAGTTCCAGGCCGGGCGGCAGCGCCACCGGGGTACCGACGCCGCCGCAGTCGATGCGCAACCCGGCCGCGCGGAACCGGTCGAGCAACGCGGGCAGTTCCACCAGCGCGGGCCGCCGGTGCGCCGGCTCGCCGGCGGGCTCGTCCGCCACCGCGGCCGGCTCCGGGCGGCTGGTTTCCCGGAGTACGCCGACCAGCCGCCGCATCTCCTCCAGCGCCTGTCGGCCGGTGTCCGCCACCACCTTTGCCGCCTCCCGCGCGGTCGCCGGATCCCGGTCGAGCGTGAACCGCACACCGTCCGCCTGCACGATCATCACGGCCAGGCTGTGCGCGACCACGTCGTGCAGTTCGCGGGCGATGCGGGTGCGTTCCTCGGCGACCGCCGCACGGGACTCCGCCTCCCGCTCCCGGTCCGCCGTCGCGGCGCGCTCCTCCAGGCTGAGCACGTAGAGGCGGCGGGTCCGCACGTTCAGGCCGACCAGCCACACCGCGCCGGTGACCAGGCCGTAGTAGAGCGCGCCCGCCCACCAGGGCGCCGGACCGGGCCAGGAGAGCGCGGAGAGCAGCACGCCGATGCCGGCGCCGATGCCGGCCAGGATGCCGTCGCGCGACCGGTCGGCGTACTTGACCACGCTGTAGAGCGCGATCAGCACGCCGATGTCGTAGCCGAGCGGGCCCCAGCCGACGATCACCTGGAGCAGCGCCAGCGCGGCCACCGCGACGGCGACCGCGGAGGGGTGGGTGCGCCGGAAGAACAGCACCGCCGCCATCGCCGCGCCGACCGCGAACGCCGGCAGGCCGCCCTGCTCGGCCACGAGGCCCAGCACGGCGAAGAGGGCGACCAACCCGGACACGGCGGCGTCGAACGCGACGCCGCGTAACGGGCGGCCGAGGATCAGGCGGTCCACGGTCACCCAGCGTACGGGGTGGGCCGCGGGTCGGAGCCGGCCCGCGGAACGACGCCCAGCTCACCCTCGGCGGCTCCTGGTCGGCCTACTGGTACAACGGTCACATCTACTCCAGCGACATCCAGAAGGGGCTCGACGTAACCCGGGCGGGTTACCTGAGCTGGTGACCCGCCCGCGGCCCGGCCGGGGCCGGCGCACCACGGCATGCCGGGCCCGGCACAGCGAACGGACACCCGGGTGACCATCGACCACCGGACGGCAATGCCGACGGACGAGCGGATCCGCTCGTCGCACCAGCGGTACGCGCCCACCGAGGAGGCGTTCCGGCTCGTCCGGACGCACTGCCGGATCGTCTGCGAGATGGCGGAGGAGCTGCTCGACCGGCACGGCGGCGGGCTCGACCGCGCCCTGGTGCGGGCCGGCAGCCTGCTGCACGACATCGGCGTCTACCGCCTGTACGGCGCCGACGGGCGGTTCGACGAGGCGAACTATGTCCGGCACGGGATCCTGGGGCACGCGCTGCTGCGTGACGCCGGCCTGCCCGAGTCGCCCGCCGGCACGGGCACCCGATCGGCTAGCTCACCGGCAGCCGGTAGCCGCGCGCGCCGCCGCCGGCGGTCACCACCCGCACCTCGCCGCTGCGCAGCCCGTACGTCACCGACCAGCGGGTGTGCGGCTGGCGCACCGCGTCGAGCAGCCGCAGCGCGCCGGCGGCGTCGACCTTCCCGCCGGCGCGGTCCAGTTCCTTCGCCAGCACCCCGTACCGGTGGTCCCGGCGCAGGTCCTTCTCGGCCACCCCGACCGCGGGCACGTTCGTCAACGCCTGCCACGGCCCGCGCCGGCGGTCCACCCGCAGCGTCCCGTCGACGAACTCGACGACCGCAGAGGTGCCGGTGGCGTCCGCCAGCAGGTAGTGCAGCGGCGGGCCGCCGTCGAAGTCCAGGTTGTAGCGGCCGAACACGGCGACCGCCTCGTCCACGGTGGCCGCCGAGTCGAGCACCAGGCGCAGGATACGCACCGAGCCGACGGTCGGCCGCCCGGGCACCGGCTCGGCCCGGGCGCCGTCGTCGGCGGCCAGGCCCACGGCGAGACCCCGCTCGTTCATGCCGTCGAACGGCAGCAGGGGCGCGTCGAGCAACCGCCGGTCACCGGTCGGGTCGGCGGTGACCCCCAGGTAGGAGATGTCGACCAGGGAGATCGACGCGTGCCCGTCCGGCGGGTCGGTGCGCAGCACCAGCGCCGGGTTCCGGTCCCAGTCGAAGTTGCGGGCGAACAGCGGACGGTCGCGGTCGGCGACAGCGGCGAAGAGGGAGCAGCCGAACGGGCTCGGCGGGGTGCCACCGGCCAGGCCGGCGGTCGGGTCGTAGTCGCCGACGTAGGTCATCTCGTACAGCGGCAGGTCGTCGACCTTGCGCAGGCTGGCCAGCGTCCGCTCGACCTGGCCGGGGTCCTGCCGGGAGGCGGTGGGCGGGCCGGCCGTGGGCGGGCCGGACGGCGTGCGTCCCTCCCCGCAGGCGGTGCCGAGCAGGAGCAGGGCGAGCCCGGTGGCGACGAGGGTCCTCCGCATGCCCGTGACGCTAGAAGAGACCGCGTGCGGTGTCCATCGAGGAATCGGCCGAGCCGCGGGGTGCGCCGTCTCGTCGTCACACCCCCATCTCGGCCTCGTACGCCCGCCGGAACCGGCGCCGGGCGCCGGGCGCGAGGCAGAGGTGCCAGGCGTGGCCCTCGTCGACCAGGTTGATCTCGCCGGTGTCCTGCCGGGCCAACAGCAGCCCGGCGAGAGCCGCGCGGGCGCCGAACCGCCCGTACCAGTCCAGTTCCACATCGGCCGCCCAGCCCTGACTGTGCCCGCTGGGCACCACGGCCGCGTGGCCCCGCCGACGCAGCCGGTGCTGGTGCTCCGCGCTGCGGGTCAGGCTGGTCACCCAGAGCGGCGGCGTGCCGGGGCGGCTGACCGCGGCGAACTCCCGGGCCAGGTCGTTGAGGAGGGCGATCATCTCGCGGCGGGCCCGGGGAATCAGCAGCCCCTCGGTGGGCGGGGCGGCGCCCGGACGCACGAGACGCCGGACCGTCCGCCACCCACGGCCGAGCGTGGTGGCGGGCTGCTCCCGGTAGCGGAAGCCGAGCAGGCCCCGCCGGCGCAGCCATTCCAGGTCGACCAGGTCGATGCTGGTGCGTACCTGCTCGTCGGTGAGCAGGGTCGGGGTGTCCCGCCACCACAGGGCGTCGACGCGGGACAGCAGATGGACCCGGACCAGCGCGGTCAGATCCGGCGTCGAGGCGCCGGCGGCGGGCTGGTGACGGGCCAGCTCCAGCAGCAGCGTCTCCCGGGCGCCGACCAGCCCCTGCGGGGTCGCGTCGAGCACGGCCGCGATGGCCGGCTCACGCAGCCGCTGGTCGAGCAGCACCTGGCGGGCGGTGGTCGACGGGGTGTCCGCCAGCGCCCCCACCTCGACCAGCAACTCCGCCACCGCGGACCGGTAGGCGGCCAGGTCCGGCCGCGCGCCTTCGGCGGGCCGGTCGCCCGACGGCAGCCGGCGGGTGGGAGTGGTGGACGCGACGGCGGGACCGGGCTGGCGACCTGGGCTGCGGTTGGGCACTCGCATGGTCTCCGCCCCCTCTCGGCAGGACACGGCGTAGTCGAACCTGCACAAAAGGTAATAGGACGGGCGGGGGTCACCGGGAACAATCCTCCCGAACGTGCCCGATCAGGTGGCCACGTCGAGGCCCGTGCCGGTTCGGCGAGGTGGCGGCATCGACGGCCCGCCGCCGGGACCGGATCAGGCGCCCGGGCGCATGCGGGCGGTGGTCAGCTCGCACACCGTGCGGGTGCCGCCGTCGTAGCTGCGGGCCGCCACGAACTCCCCGGTCGGGCGGTCCGCCCCGGCCAGCGCCCGCGCCCGGCGCCGGTCCGCGCCCCGCATGCGCAGCGCCAGGCTCAGGTGCGGCACCCAGCGACCCGGCAGATGCCACGGGTGCGGGCCGGGCGCGCCGGCGAGCACGTCCCAGACCGCCCCGTGCAGCGCGACCAGTTGCGGCGTCGGGCGGAGCAGCCAGACCAGCGGGGCGCTGCCGTCGAGGACCGCGATCCGGTCCAGCCGGACGGGCAGCGGCAGCGCGGCGTCGCAGAGGTCGGCCAGGCGCTGTTCGGCGCCGGGCGGGAACCCGTCGACCGCGGCGAGTGTCAGGTGTGGCCGGTTCGTGGGGTGCGTGTTGCCGGCCAGGCTGGGCAACCCGGCGTCGGCGAGCCGGCGCCAGGCCGCCCGCACCGCCGCATCCAGCTCCGGCGAACAGAGCAGCTCGACCGTCCGCACGGATTCAGGCTAGCCGCCGAGGGCGGGCCGTGGGCGACACCGCTGCTCAGGCTGCCGGGCGACCACCGACCGAAAAATGCTAAGACAGTTTCCGCATCAACTTTCGTCACCCGCCACAATCAATTCACCTTTCCGGATTCGCGCGTCGAGCCGTCCCGTGATACGAATAGGAAACGAGAGTACGGCATTGACGCTGACCGCTGCTCACGTCGCCTCGCCCCGCCGGCAGCACCTCGCCACAAGCGCTTCGAGCAGCCGCAAAGGCTCGAAGAGCGAGTTGACAATGCGCTGCACCGAGATTGCCGGGACGCGACGGAATCGGAACCCGCGACGCCGATCGAAAAGAGGGATAGCCATGTCGAGAGTCACCCGAAAAGCACTGCGCGCACTGCTGGCCGCCGGTTGTGCCGCCGGCCTGGTCGCGGCCAATGGGTCGCCCGCCAGCGCCGCGACGTACACCGGATATCTCCAGGGCACCTGCGCGCAGGCGCCCGGAAGCGCCTACCGGCTCCAGATGAAGATCCCGGTCAACGAGCTCAACGTGCCGGTCGTCTACAGCAACGGCAGCACCGGCACGATCAGCGCCACCACCGCCTTCATGACCATGAACGTCGAGTGGTGCTCCAACGGCAGCGCGGTCACCTACGCCAAGATCGTGTCCAGCAATGCGGACCGCACCAGCGGCGGCGTCAGCACCAACCTGGAACGGAAGAGCTACACCAAGTCCGGCACCCCGCCGACCGCCGTCGGTGGACCGTACACGCTGGGCACGGCGGCCACCTGGGGCCGGAACTTCTCCGGCACGGTCAGCGGCCAGCCGTTCGGCGTCGGCGGATCGCTCACCTTCACGCCGGCCAACTTCACCTCGACCATGACGGTCAAGGTCTACCCGACCGACGCCCGGGTCGAGTGCACCGGCACCGCGGTCGGCCACCCGGAGTTCTGCAGTCTCAACTACTGATCCGCCAGGTGGACGCCCGGTGGCGGGAGCGGCGCACCCGCCACCGGGCGCCGACCGGTGGTCCGGCACCACCACGCTGCGGGCCGGCCGGCCCGTGGCCCCGGGCCGTGGCGCGGAGCACAGCCGGGGCCGTCCGGTCCGACGGCGCGGGTGGCGTGGCGAACGTTTGCGCCGGTCGCCGCGACCGGCGTCCGGCGGTGATGAAAGGCTTGCCGCATGAGCGCCGCACCGACCCCGACCGACCCCACCACTCCCGCCGACGCCGAGGACGCCACCGCCTTCGCGGATCTCGGGCTGCGCGCCGAGCTGCTGAAGGCGCTGGCCACCCTCGGCTACGAGGAGCCGACGCCGATCCAGAGCGAGGCCATCCCGCCGCTGCTGGCCGGCCGGGACCTGCTGGGCCAGGCGGCGACCGGCACCGGCAAGACCGCCGCGTTCGCCCTGCCGCTGCTGCAGCGGATGCCGGTCGCGCGCCCGGACGGCGATCCGGTGTCACTGGTGCTGGTGCCGACGCGGGAACTGGCCGTGCAGGTCTCCGAGGCGTTCCACCGTTACGGCAAGGATCTGGGGGCCCGGGTCCTGCCGATCTACGGGGGCCAGCCGATCGGCCGGCAGCTTCGCGCCCTCGACCACGGGGTGGACGTGGTGGTGGCGACCCCCGGGCGTGCGCTCGACCACATCGCCCGGGGCACGCTGCGACTCGGATCGCTGGCCACCGTGGTGCTGGACGAGGCGGACGAGATGCTCGACATGGGCTTCGCCGAGGACATCGAGGCGATCCTGGAGCACGCCCCCGACGGCCGGCAGACGGTGCTCTTCTCGGCCACCATGCCTAGCCGGATCGACGGCCTGGCGCGACAGCACCTGAACGACCCGGTCCGGATCCGGATCGAGCGCGAACGCCCGGTGGCCGGAGCGGCGCCGCGGGTGCGCCAGAGCGCCTACCTGGTGGCCCGGGCACACAAGCCGGCGGCGCTGGGCCGGGTGCTGGACGTCGAGTCACCCACCGCGGCGATCGTGTTCTGCCGCAGCCGGGAAGAGGTGGACCGGCTCACCGAGACGATGAACGGCCGGGGCTACCGGGCCGAGGCGTTGCACGGCGGGATGAGCCAGGAGCAGCGGGACCGGGTGATGGGCCGGCTGCGGAGCGGGACCGCGGACCTGCTGGTCGCCACCGACGTGGCGGCGCGCGGGCTGGACGTCGAGCAGCTCACCCACGTGGTGAACTACGACGTCCCGTCCGCGCCGGAGGCGTACGTGCACCGGATCGGGCGGGTGGGCCGGGCCGGGCGGGAGGGGGTGGCGATCACCCTCGCCGAGCCGCGCGAGCACCGGATGCTCAAGACGATCGAACGGGTCACCGGTCAGCGGATCGCGATCGACAAGATCCCGACGGTCGCCGACCTGCGGACCCGACGGTTCGAGCTGACCCAGGCCGCGGTGCGGGAGGCCCTGCTCGAAGACGACCTGGAGCCGTTCCGGGCGGTCGTCGAGTCGCTTACCGACGAGTTCGACCTGATGGAGGTCGCGCTCGCCGCGGTCCGGCTGGCGCACGAGGCCACGCTGCCCGGCACCGCCGACGAGGAGGAGATCCCGCAGGTCGCCGTCCGCTCCAACCGGGAGGCCAGGCCGGGGTACGACAGCCGCGACCGACGAGGCGGCGCACGCCCCCGCGGCGCGGGCACCACGCAGGTCTTCATCGGGCTGGGCCGCCGGGCCGGGGTGCGACCGCAGGACCTGGTCGGCGCGATCACCGGGGAGACCCGGGTCAGCGGGCGGGACATCGGCTCGATCGAGATCGCCGACCGGTTCTCCCTGGTGGAGGTGCCGCAGGAGGTGGCCGACGAGGTGATCCACGGGCTGCGGGGCAGCACCATCAAGGGTCGCAAGGCAACCGTCCGCCGCGACCGCGACGACGCCGACCGCCGCGACCGCCGGTAAGGAGGGGCCCCCTCTTAACGCCAGCGGTAGAGCACGGGCCCCCTGTTAACGCCCGGCCCAAGGCCACCGGGCCGGCAGCAGGCCCAGGGTGGGCGCGCTGCCGGCCCGGCGGCCCGGTTGTTAAGCGGGGCCCCCTGTTATGCAGAAAGCGTTAACAGGGGGCCCCTCCTTGCGCCTCAGGCGGTGGTGAGCGGCTGGCCGCCGAGGCTCTGCGCGTCGACCTCGGCCGGGCGCAGCGCCAGCGCGAGCACGTCGGCGACGTCGGCGAGGGTGTGCACGGTCAGCGCCTGCCGCACCTCGGCGGGCAGGTCGTCCAGGTCCGGCTCGTTGCGCTTCGGGATGATGACCTCGGTCAGGCCGGCCCGGTGCGCGGCGAGCAGCTTCTGCTTCACGCCGCCGATGGGCAGCACCCGGCCGGAGAGGGTCACCTCGCCGGTCATCCCGAACTCGGGCCGGACCGGCCGGCCGGTGACCAGGGACGCCAACGCGGTCACCATGGTGATGCCGGCGCTCGGGCCGTCCTTCGGCACCGCCCCCGCGGGCACGTGCAGGTGGATCCGCCGCCCGGCGAGGGCATTCGGGTCCAACCCGTACCGGCGCCCGTTGGAGCGCAGGTACGACCAGGCGATGTGTGCCGACTCCTTCATGACGTCGCCGAGCTGGCCGGTGAGGGTCAGCCCCGGCTCGCCCTCCATCGAGGTCGCCTCGATGAAGAGCACGTCACCGCCGGCGCCGGTGACGGCCAGGCCGGTCGCCACGCCGGGCACCGCGGTGCGCTCGGCCGACTCCGGGGTGAACTTCGGCCGGCCGAGGTAACGGGCCAGGTTGCCGGCGTCGACCCGCACCGGCGCGGGCTCGGTGGCCAGCGCGACGGTCACCTTGCGCAAAATCTTGGCGAGCGCCCGTTCGAGCTGCCGGACACCGGCCTCCCGGGTGTACTCGCCGGCGATCAGCGCGAGCGCCTCGTCGGCGACGGTCACCTCGTCGGTGGTCAGCCCAGCCCGTTCCCGCTGCCGGGGCAGCAGGTGGTCACGGGCGATGGCCACCTTCTCGTCCTCGGTGTAGCCGTCCAGCGTGACCAGCTCCATCCGGTCCAGCAGCGGGCCGGGCACGTTCTCCACCACGTTTGCGGTGGCCAGGAAGAGCACGTCGGACAGGTCGAGGTCGACTTCGAGGTAGTGGTCGCGGAAGGTGTGGTTCTGCGCCGGGTCGAGCACCTCCAGCAGGGCCGCCGCCGGGTCACCGGCGTAGCCGACGGCCAGCTTGTCGACCTCGTCGAGGAGCACCACCGGGTTCATCGAGCCGGCCTCGCGCAGCGCCCGCACGATCCGGCCGGGCAGCGCGCCCACGTAGGTGCGCCGGTGGCCCCGGATCTCCGCCTCGTCGCGCACGCCGCCGAGGGAGACCCGGACGAACTCGCGCCCGAGCGCCCGGGCGACCGACTCGCCGAGGCTGGTCTTGCCGACGCCGGGCGGGCCGGCCAGGGCGAGCACCGCGCCGGAGCCGCGCCCGCCGACCACCCCCAGGTTGCGCTGCGCGCGGCGGTTGCGGACCGCGAGGTACTCCAGGATGCGGTCCTTCACGTCGGCCAGGCCGGCGTGGTCGGCGTCGAGCACCGCCCGGGCCGCGGCCAGGTCGGTGTGGTCCTGGGTACGCCTGTTCCACGGCATTTCGAGGACCGTGTCGAGCCAGGTCCGGATCCAGCCCGCCTCGGGTGAGGCGTCGCTGGCCCGTTCCAGCTTGCCGACCTCGCGCAGCGCGGCCTCGCGGACGTTGTCCGGCAGGTCGGCGGCCTCGACCCGGGCCCGGTAGTCGGCGGAGCCGTCCGGCTCGTCCTCGCCGAGTTCCTTGCGGATCGCGGCGAGCTGCTGGCGGAGCAGGAACTCGCGTTGGGACTTCTCCAGTCCGTCGCGGACATCGCTGTTGATCTGCTCGGTGACCTCCTGCTCGGCCAGGTGCTCCTTCACCCAGCCGACCAGCAGCTCCAGCCGGGCGGTGACGTCGGGCGCGGCGAGCAGCTCGGTCTTCTGCGTCAGGCTGAGCCAGGGCGCGTAGCCGGCCGAGTCGGCCAGCTCGGAGAGGTCGGTCATCCGCTCCATCGCGTCGATGACCTGCCAGGCGCCGCGCTGCTGGAGCACCGAGGTCATCAGCGCCCGGTACTCGCGGGCCAGTTCCCGGGCACGGCCGGCCGGGGCCGGCTCGTCGAGGGCGGTCGCCTCGACCCAGAGGGCGGCGCCGGGGCCGGGCACGCCGGAGCCGATGCGGGCCCGGGCGAGACCGCGGACCACGGCCGCCGGCTCACCGCTGGGCAGCCGGCCCACCTTCTCGATGGTGGCGACCACGCCGACCGAGCCGTACTCGCCGTCGATGCGGGGTACGGCCAGCAGCTTCCTGTCGCCGGTCGCGCGGGCCGCGTCGACCGCGGCCTGGGTGGTCGGGTCGAGGGTCACCGGGACGACCATCCCGGGCAGCAGGACGGCGTCGGTCAGGGGAAGTACCGGAAGAGTTGCCATCGAACACCTGCCATCACGTTGGTTGAGCGTGTCTGGCTCAAGTAACAAACCATGCCCCTTGTTCCAGCTTGTGACCCAGCACACACCCGCAGCGCGGTCCGTCGCCACGCTCCCCCGGCCTTTTCGCCGGCACCGATTCCCCGCGACCCGCCGAATGGAACGGGTCGGGTATTGTTGCGGAATTACCACCTGGTAGGCCAAACTCTTAGCCACACCCCGCCCGACACAGGGAGTAATGGCGATGGCAAGGAAAGTAATCACCGTTCTGACCGACGACCTCGACGGCGGAAAGGCCGATCGGACCGTCGAGTTCAGCCTGGACGGCGTGGCGTACACGATCGACGTCTCCGACGAGAACGCCGGCGTCCTCCGCAAGGCCCTGGACCCCTACATCAGTGCTGGCCGGCGCATCGGCCGCGGACCGGTCGACGCCGGTCGCACGACTCGGCGCCCGACCCGGCCGAGCACCTCGGGAATGGACCGCGAGCAGAACCGCGCCATCCGCGAATGGGCCACCAAGAACGGCTACGAGATTTCCGAGCGGGGCCGCATCCCGGTCTCCGTGGTGGAGGCGTACAAGAACCGCTGAGCCTCCGGCTCACCGTCGGGCGCCGGGGCCACGCCGAGAAATCGGTGTGGCCCCGGTCGAGTTTGTCCGGTCGACAATTTTCGCGCCACGGCGTCAGGGTGGCACCAACTTTCCTGACGCCCGACCGGCGGGAGCCGCCCGGGTCGTCCCGGGCGGCTCCCGCCGTCGTCGTCCTCCTCAGTTGACCTGAATGCGCACCACGTCGATGGCCGGGGTCTGGTTGGCCCGCTCCATCATCGGGATCCGGTGCGAACCGTCACCGGCCCAGACCGAGCACTGGGCCAGGCCCGAATCCGGCAGGCCCGGGACCTGGATCAGCACGTCGTCCGGCTGGCCCCCGCCCTTACCGTCCTCGGTGGCGACGAAGAAGGCGGGCACGTCCTGCGGATTCGGGGGCTGCCGGGTGCTGCCGAGCATCCGGCACGCGGTGTGGAAGTGACCGCGGACCAGGCCCTGGTCGTTGAGCAGCGAACTCTCCAGGTAGTAGCCGCCCTGCCCGGCGGCGAGGAAGCGGTCCCGCACCAGGTTCTTGGTGGTGACCCCCAGGGTGAACGGCTGGTTGCGCCGCACCCGGTTCGGGAACTGGGTGATCAACAGCGACGGGTTGTTCGCCGCGGCGGCGACCTCACCGAAGGCGGTGCTCACGCAGCGGTTGCCGTTCTGGAAGCCGTCGTGCGCCGCCAGGCGGCTGTCCGTGCAGTCCTTGGCCAACACCTCGAGCCCGTTGTTGCCACCGTTGTCGTTGCCGCCACCGCCATTGTTGTTGCCACCGTTGTTGTTGCCACCGTTCTGACCACCACCGTTGTCACCGCCGTTCTGCGCGTTGTCGGCGAGGGCGCACTGGGCGAGTTCGTCCAGGCCCTGCGGGCGCTGGCCGCCGCGGCCGATGGCGGTGGCGATCCGGTTCAGGATGGCGGTCCGCTTGTCCGCGAGCGGACGCAGGATGGCGTTGTCGATGAAGTTGCCGCCGTTGCGGCCCTCCGCCGCGAGCCGCCGGTTCGCCTCGGCGATCTGGCTCTCCAGCAGCGCCAGGTTCCGGTCCACCTCGGCGCGGGCCCGGTCGGGCACCTGCGGCAGCTTGCTCTTGACGTCCGGGCAGGCCACGGTCGGGGCGCCGGCGCCCGCGCCGCCCGCGTTCGTCTGCTGGCACTCGGCTGCGGACATTTGGCCGTCACCCCAGTGGTTGCGCACCCAGCGGCCGTTCTGCCAGGTCCGGGTGGTGCTGCCCTGGCCACCCGGAGCGGTCGCGCCCGGGCTCGACGCCACACAGGACGCCGAGGCGGCACGGGTGGTCCTCCGCTGGTCCTGCGCGGACGAGATCTGGGTGACGGCGACGATGCCGCCGAAGACGGCGAGCGTGCCGACCACGGCCAGCACCCGCTTGCTCCGCGCGTTACCGGATGACCGGCGCGCCCGTGTGGACCTGCGCATCGAATTGCTCTCCTTCTCGATCCGGTAGTTGACTGGCGATCCCGGCGGAAATTCCTCGGGGTGGGATCACCGCGACGCCGTGGTCGCGCGTCAATGGCCGACGATGCCCTCTCCGCACCGTCTCCGCGCCGTCCGGGCGCGGCGGAGGATCTGCGTCCATTCCCGCTTAGGTACGGGGTGCCGTCGGCGAAGGTTCAACCGGGGATCGGAAAAATCGAGAGCCCGGCCGGAACGGACGGATCAGTCGGCGCAGAGATGGTCGAACGTGAAGCCGCCGTCGAAGGAGTCCCGCCGGGCGGCGAGACGTCGCACCTGCTCGCGCAGGTCGTCCCGGTCCACCAGAGACGTCGCGCCGGCGTCGAGGTCACGCAGCCGCTCCCCCAGCGCCACCGCCGCCAGGTCCTCGGCGAGTCGGCCCGGGTCCACCCCGCAGGAGAAACCCCGGCACGTCAGCCGCACCCGCTCCAGCAGGCAGCGCCCGGGCCGCACCTCGACCCAGCTCCAGCCCTCCGCCGGCCCGTCCGTCCACCGCACGTGCAGGCCGCGCACGATCGGGTCGGCCAGCCGGCCCGCCACGTACGCCTCGACCACCTCGGCCCGGGCCAGCGCGCCGAGATCGTTGACCGGACCGCGCCGGCCGTCCGGCAGCCGGCCCACGATGTCGCGGAACCCCACCGTGTCCCCGCCGTCGAGGTCGATGCCCCCGGCGTACGCGCGGGCGTCGAGCAGGTACTCGACGAACCGGCGGACGTGCTCGACGCCCCCGAGCACGGACGACTCGACCCGCAGCAGGGGCAGACCCACCGCGGCGCACACCGCGGCGGTCAGCCGTTCGGCCCGGCGGGCGGGCGAACCGTCGGGCGCGGGCGGGCCGAAGCACGCGGCGAACCGGGGCACGCCCGTGTCCGCGGCGCAGACCACCACGTCGAGGCGAGCCCGACCGGCGGTGCTCCACTGGCTGCCGGTCACCCCCGGCGGGCGCCCCTGCGTCAGCTCGCCGAGCCGCCGGTCGGCGTATCCCACGTGGCCGCCACGGACCAGGCGCGGCGCGGCGCCGGACGGGATCGGCCGCAGCCAGGAGGCGGCCACGCTGCCGGTGCTCGTCATCTCGCCACTGTCCGTCCGTCGCATGCGTCGACGTCCGAGTGTAGGGCGTCGATCATGGGGTCGCCTCGGCGGTGCGGTGGAATCCGGACGCCCGACGGGCGGTGCGCCGCCGGGCCCGGCGATCTAGGCTCGGCGGGTGCACAGCGGACTGACCCCGGAACGGTTCACCAAACGCAGTCTCGTCGCCGTGTCCCATGCCATCGAGCGGGCCGCGCTGGCGGAGGCCGAGGACGGCCCACTGGTCGTGTTCGCGCTCTTCCAGCGGCTGCCGTACTTCGAGCGGGAGCGCGCGGTCTACCGACGCATCGCCGACCGGGCGACCGCCACCGTGGTCGCCATGGTCGGTGGGCCCCCGCCGGACCTGCCCGACGGGATCCACGGCGTGGCACTGGACGAGACGGAGGAGCTGGCCCGGGAGTGGAGCCTGGTCGCGCTGACCCCCCGCTTCGGCGCCACGCTCGTGGCGTACGACCGGGGTGAGGTCACGCCGGCACCGACGCTGGAGGCCGGCCGGCTCTTCGAGGGCCGCTGGGGCTTCCGCCGGGACGCCGCGCTGCACGAGGTGATCCGGCTGCGGGAGCGGCTGGCCGAGCGACTGCCCGGCCGGGCCCGCACGGTGCTGGACGACGCGGTCGCCCGGGTGCGGGACATTCCGGCCGGGCCGGGCGAGGCCCGCGCCGAGTCGGCGCTGCGGCTGCTCGCCCGCCGCGGTGACCGCAGCGCTCCGACGGTCGAGACGACGGACGGGATGCTCGACGACGCCGGCCTGCGCCGGTGGAGCGGGGTCGACGGGGTGACCGCCTCCGGCACCCTGCCGGTGGCACTGGTCGGTCTGCGGGTGGACGAACCGGCCGGCTCGCCGGAACGCTTCGGCCGGCGCAGCACGGCCCGCGAGGGCCAGGCCCTGCTCGCCGCGGTCACCGGCGTGCTGCGCCCGGTCGATCGGGCGGTCCGGGTCGCCGACAACGAGTTCCAGCTCATTCTGCCGGCGCTCGGCGAACCGGAGGCGCTGGCCGTGGTGGGCCGGCTGCACGAGGCGATCGGCGCGCTGGCCCGCTCGTTCCCGTTCGTCGCCTACTCGGTGCACGCGGCGGTCGCGGTGACCGCCCGCCGTCCGCTGCCGACGGCGGACCTGCGGGCGGCCGTGCAGTGGGCGGTACGCGAGGGGGTGCCCGTGGCGGGCCTGCCGCCGGAGCCGGCCGTCGACACGGCGGGGGTCCACTGACCGGTCAACGCCAGACGACCACCTCGGTCGACGGCTTGCGGTCGATGTCCGGCACGGTGGCGTCGGGCGCGGGGTAGCCGACCGGGATGATCAGGTATCCCCGCTCCTCGGCCGGCCGGTCGAGCAGCTCGTTGAGGAAGCGCATCGGGCTCGGGGTGTGGGTCAACGTGGCCAGCCCGGCCCGGTGCAGCGCGGCGAGCAGGAAGCCGACCGCTATCCCCACCGACTCCTTGACGTAGTAGGGCCGGGGCGAACGCGGGCCCCGGTGCACCTCGAACACCACGATCACCGCCGGCGCGGTCTCCAGGAACGGCTTGCTCGCATCGGTGCCGAGCGGGGCCAGCGCGGCCAACCACTCCTCGGGCGCCCGGCGCTCGTAGAAGACCCGCTCCTCGGCCTCCGCCGCCACCCGCAGCCGCCGCTTCAACGCCGGATCGGTCAGCACGACGAACCGCCAGGGCTGCCGGTTGGCCCCGCTGGGCGCCGACGCCGCCGCCCGCAACGCCTCAGCCAGCACACCCGGCGGGATCGGCCGGTCGCTGAAGTCGCGTACGGTCCGGCGGCGGACCATCTGGTCGGCGAACTCGCAGGCCCGGGGCAGCGCCTCGGCGGGCGGGACGCCGTAGTCGGGGACCGGCCGGCCGGTCGGGTGGTGAGGCATCCGCTCATTCTCGGCCGGGACGCCGCCACCGGCCACCGGACAGCGCCGTCGATGCGCGAGGATGGGTCGGTACGAGGGGAGGACGGCCGTGCGGGTGGTGTCGTTGGTGCCGTCGCTGACCGAGGCGGTCGCGGCGACCCGGCCGGAGGTCCTGGTCGGCGCGACCGACTGGTGCACCCACCCGGCCGGGTTGGACGTCCCCCGGGTCGGTGGGACGAAGTATCCCGACCTGGACCGCGTCCTCGCGCTGGCGCCCGACCTCGTGCTGCTCAACGAGGAGGAGAACCGGCTGGCCGACGCCCAGGCGCTGCGCGCGGCCGGGATCGGGGTCCGGGTCACCTTCCCGCGTACCGTGCCGGAGGCGCTCGACCAGCTCGGCGGGCTCGTCGCCGCGCTCGGCGTGCCGGTCGAGCCGCCCTGGTTGCGGGCGGCCCGCCGGGCCTGGGCCGCGCCGCCCGCGCCGGCGCGCGTGCGCACCGCTGTGGTGCCGGTGTGGCGGCGGCCCTGGGTGGTGCTGGGCCGGGACACCTTCGCCGGGGACGTGCTGCGCCGGCTCGGCGTGGTCAACGCTTACGCCACCGACCCGGAACGCTACCCCCGCCCGACGCTCGACCACCTGCGCGCACGCGCGCCGGATCTGGTGGTGTTGCCGGACGAGCCGTACCGGTTCACCGCCGGCGACGGGCCCGAGGCGTTCGGCCCGGTGCCCTCGGCGCTGGTCTCCGGCCGGCACCTCACCTGGTACGGCCCGTCGCTGGCCGAGGCGCCGGCGTTGCTCGCCGCCCAGCTCGCCACGCCGGTCTGAGCCGCGAGCGAGCCGGGTCAGGCGATCGGGGTGGCGTGCACCGGGTCCAACTCCATCACTGTGGTGTCGTCCACGTCGTAGGAGATGGCGGCGTGCACCGCGACCACGCCGGCCACCTGGCCGGCCAGCCGGGCGGCGAGGTCGACGGCGCTGCGGCGGTCCAGCCGACCGTCCAGGGTGACCTCGCCGCCGCGGACCTGCACCGTGACCAGTCCGTCCCGGATCGCGAGCACCCGGCGCAGCACCTCCTGGACCACGTCCTCGCGGATCTCCGCGTCGGTGCGCAGGTGCACCCGCAGCAGGTCACCGCGGGTCACGATGCCGACCAGCCGGCCCAGGTCGTCGAGGACCGGCAGCCGTTTGACCGCCTCCCGGTCCATCAGCCGGGCCGTCGCGGCGAGCGTGGCCCGCCCGTGCGTGGTGACCGCCGGTGCGGTCATCAGGTCCCCGGCCACCAACGCGCCCGCCTTCTCCCGGGCGGTCCGCCGCCGCCGCCCGGAGAACACCCGGCGTTCCTCGGGCCGGCCGGACCGCTCCACCTTGTGCAGCAGGTCCGCCTCGGAGACCACGCCGAGGACCCGGCGGAACGAGTCCACCACCGGCACCCCACTGACCCGCTCCCGGACCAGCACGTCGACGATGTCCCGGTAGGGCGTCTCCGCGCTCACGGCCGCGACGTCCCTGGTCATCACGTCGGCCACCTGCCATGTCCTCATCACGACCTCCTCGCCACGTGCCTGCACCCACGACGCTAGGCCGTCGCCGGGCGCCCGGGGCAGGGGCTCCGGGCCGCTCCCGGACGGGCCGACCGGACCGGGTCCGGACGGGACCAAGGACCCGGTCGGAGGGCACCCTCGGCCCTGCTCCGGGCCGGCGCCGGGCGGTGGAATGGAGCTGCCACCGAAGCGCGGTGCCAGGCACAGGAAGGACGTGGAGACCATGACCGCGACAATCGAGCGGACCCCCGCCGCCACCAACGCTCCGGCGGCCGAGAACCCCCGCCAGAAGGCCACCCGCTACGTCTGGGCCGGGCTGCGGATCGCCCTGGGCTGGGTCTTCCTCTGGGCCTTCCTCGACAAGATGTTCGGCCTGGGGCACGAGACCCCGGCGAAGAACGCCTGGATCAACGGGGGCAGCCCGACCAAGGGCTTCCTGGGCAACGCCGTGGCCGGCCCGTTCGCGGACGTCTACCACGACATCGCCGGTGCGGCCTGGGCGGACTGGCTGTTCATGCTCGGCCTGCTCGGCATCGGCGTGGCGCTGCTGCTCGGCGTCGGCATCCGGATCGCCGCCGTCGCCGGCGGGCTGCTGCTGGTCCTGATGTGGACGGCGGTGCTGCCCCCGGCGAACAACCCCTTCATGGACGACCACCTCATCTACGCGGGCCTGCTCGCCGGCCTGGCCCTGGTCGGCGCCGGCAACACCCTCGGCCTCGGCCGGGCCTGGGCGAAGATCCCCCTGGTTCAGCGCCTCCCCTGGCTGAAGTGAGCGCAGTTCCCCCTGGGGCGGGCGTCGCCGGCAGGCGACGTCCGCCCCAGGCGTGCGCCCCGCCGGTGGGGACCGGCGCGTATCGGCCGGTCGCGATCCGGCAGGATCGACGGTGACCGCACCGTCAGCACCGAGGAGACCCGCTCATGGACAAGCCCGAGGTTGGCCCGATCGAGGGCGCGCCGCCCGCCGATCTCGTCGTCGAGGACATCACGGTCGGCGACGGCCCGGAGGCCCACGCCGGCCAGTTGGCCAGCGTGCACTACGTGGGCGTGGCCCACTCCACCGGCCGCGAGTTCGACGCCTCGTGGAACCGGGGCGAGACGTTCGAGTTCCCGCTCGGCGGCGGTCAGGTCATCGCCGGTTGGGACCAGGGCGTGATCGGCATGAAGGTGGGCGGCCGGCGCCGGCTCACCATCCCGCCGCACCTGGGCTACGGCGCCCGGGGCGCCGGTGGCGTCATCAAGCCGAACGAGACGCTGGTGTTCGTGGTGGATCTGCTCGGCGTGCGCTGAGCCCGCCGCCGGTCACCGGGTCGCCGGCGGCACGCCGGCGACCCGGTGCGGCCCGGCTCACGCGGCGAGGCAGGTCACCAGCTCGCGCGCGCGGCCCGACTCGCGCACCGCAACGACCCGGTGCAGGCCGGTGACCCGCAGCACCCGGGCCACCACCGGTGCCGGGTCGACCAGCACCAGCTCGCCGCCGCGGGCCCGGACCCGCAGGTGGGCGGCGGCCAGCGCGCGCACCCCGGCGGCGGAGAGCAGCGCCACCCCGGACAGGTCGACGCGCACCACCGGCCGCGCCGGCGCCGCCCAGAGCGCGGCCCGGAACGCCGACACGGTGGCGATGTCGATCTCGCCGACCGGGCGCAGCTCGACCGCGTGGTCGAGCACCTCCGTCACCACCGCGAAGCGGTCGCCGCTGTCCGTCATGCCGGTAAACCTACTCCCGGTCACCGACAGTTCCGGCTGCTCGGCAAGGGGTTCCGGGTAGTGCCCGGGGTCGACCCCGAGCCGCCTCAGGGTCGTCGCGCACCGGCGTGTCCGCGACCGGGCGGCGGCGGAGGCAGGGACACGCCGCACGGACTCCCCGCCGGAGCGCCGGCGGGCCCACAATGACCGGATGGCCGTCCCCCGCCCGCGCGTGCCCCTGCTGATCCGTCCGGTCCGCGAGCCGGCGACGGTGCCGCCCCCGCTGGCCGGGGCCTGGGCCCCCGACGACACCCGGCTGGACCGGGCGGACCTGCTGCCGCTGCCCGACGGCGGGCGCGGGCCGGAGGACGTGGTCGTCGACGCCGACGGTCGGGCGATCAGCGGTGACGAGGACGGCCGGCTGTGGTGGTGGCCGGCGGACGCCCCGCCCGGCACCCGGCCCACGCTCCTTGCCGAGACCGGTGGCCGGCCGCTCGGCATCGAGCTGGATCCGGTCGACGGCGGGTTGCTGGTCTGCGACGCCTACCGGGGGCTGCTGCGGATCGACCCGGCCGGCGTGGTGCACGAGTTGACCGGCACCGCGCCGCCGGTGCACCTGGCCGACAACGCGGCGGTCGCCGGCGACGGCACCGTCTTCTTCACCGACTCGTCCGACCGGTTCCCGCTGTCGCACTGGAAACGGGACCTGCTGGAGCACCGGCCCAACGGGCGGGTGCTGGCGTACCACCGGCGGACCGGGCGCACCGACGTGGTGGCGGACGGGCTCTACTTCCCCAACGGCCTGGCGCTCACCCCGGACGAGTCGGCGCTCATGCTGGTCGAGACCGCCACCCACCGGCTGCTGCGGGTGGACCTGCCGGGTGGGCGGGCCACGGTGCTTGCCGATCTGCCGGCGTACCCGGACAACGTCTCCGCGGTCGGCGACGGGACGTACTGGATCGCGCTGCCCAGCCCCCGGCTGCCGGTGGTGGAGCGGCTGCTGCCCCATCCCCGGGTCCGCCAGCTCGTCGCGTTGCTGCCCGGCGCGGTGCAGCCGCAGCCGCGTCGATACGGGCTGGTCGCGCTGGTCGACGGCGCGGGGCGGGTGCTGCGGACGCTGCACGGGCCGAGCGGCGCGTACCCGATGGTGACCGGCGTGCGGCAGCACGGCCGGCAGCTCTGGTTGGGCAGCCTGACCGCGTCCGGCGTGGCGCGGGTCGACCTGGACTGAGACCGGCGCCGGGCCGGCCCGCGCGTGACGCGGGCCGGCCCGTGGCCGTTCCTCCCCTGGATCAGCCGCCGCTGTTGCTCCTGGTCGGGGTGGGGGCGGGCGCGGACCCGCCGGCCACCGCGCCCGGATGCGGCGTCGGGCTCTGCGTGGGCTTCAGCCCCGCCGGTACGGGCAGCGCGCTGCCCTTGGCGAACTCGTCCCAACTGACGTTCCAGGCGGTGAAGCCGTTGCCCGGCTGGAGCTGCACCTCGGTGCCCTTGACCGTCACCAGGTCACCGACCTGGGTGACGCCCATCAGCCAGTCGGCGCCGCTGGCGGAGACGTTCGTGCAGCCGTGCGAGGTGTTGTTGAAGCCCTGTTCCCCCTCCGACCACGGCGCGGAGTGGATGAACTCGCCGCCCCAGGTCAGCCGCTGGGCGTCGTCCACGTCGACCACGTAGCCGCCGTCCGGCTCGCCCCGGGTGTCGAAGGTGGTGTGCTCGTGCTTCTCCATGATCACCATGGTGCCGCTGGAACTCGGCGTGCTGGGCTTGCCGAGGCTGACCGGGAGCTTCCGGAGCACCCTGCCGTCCTGGTAGACGGTCATCTGCTTGGTGGCGTTGTCGATGTCGAGCGACACCTGCCGGCCCACCTTGGCGGTCGCCACCCGGTCGACGTCGCCGATCGCCTCCGTGCCGATGGGCAGCCCCTCCAGCGCGCTGCGCACGCTGATCGTGGTGCCGGGCTTCCAGCGGTCGGGCGCCCGGTACTCGGCCTGCTTGCCGTCGGACATCCAGGACCAGGTGCCCGGCTGGGGCGGATCCGTGGTGACGAACAGTCGACGCTGCACGTCCGACCGGGCCTGTTCCGGAATCGGCGGGTCGAACCCGAGCACGACCGGCATCGCCGTCCCGTACGTCTGGTTGTCCCGGAAATACAATTCGCTGGTGACGGCCGGTTTGGTGGATTTGGCCATCGTGGTGAACGTCGTCCGTCGCGTCGCGGTCTTCCCGGAATCGCCGGTCGCGGTCACCTCGGCGGTGTACGTCCGGGAATTGGCCAGCGGGGCGTCCGGCACCCAGCCGGACCCGTCCTCGCGGGCCCGCGCCGGCACCGGGCGGCCCTTGTCGTCGGTCAGTTTCACGCCGGTCACCCTGCCGTTGCTGACCTTCGTGCCCACCTCCGCGCTGATCGGCACGTCGCGGGCCCGGTCGGCCGGGGTCACAGTGACCGACGGCGGCGCCGCCTCGGCCTGCTTCGCCACCGGCTTCGGGCCGGCGGTGCATGCGCCGACCGCGAGCGGCGCAGCCGCGACGGTCATCGCGAAAAGCGTCAGTCGCCGCCTCAAGAACATATTTCGCCCCCCATTTTTGAAACCCCCTCGCCCACATTCTGTAGGCCCGGCGGCACGGGGTGGCACCTTCGGCGGAATTGCTGGAAAACGCCTGCGGCGAAATGGGGCGCCGCCTCCCGGAGCGGAATCGGCTCACCCACTCGTCCCGGGCTGCGCGGCCCCGCACCCGACGACCGGTTCGCCCCCGTCCGGCCACCTCGAGGGCCGCAGCCCCGTGCTGACGAGGGCTGCGGCCGTCGGGGTCAGACGTTCGCGATCAGCAGGGCGGGGCGTTCGACGCAGTCGGCCACGTGGCGCAGGAAGCCACCCGCCACGCCGCCGTCGCACACCCGGTGGTCGAAGGTGAGGCTGAGCTGGGTCACCTTGCGGACCGCGAGTTGCCCGTCGACCACCCAGGGCTTGTCCACGATCCGCCCGACGCCGAGCAGCGCCGCCTCCGGATGGTTGATGATCGGGGTGGAGCCGTCCACCCCGAAGACGCCGTAGTTGTTGAGGGTGAACGTGCCGCCGCTGAGCCGCGCCGGTTGCAGCGTGCCGGCCCGGGCCGACGCGGTGGTCTCGGCCAGCGCGGCGGCCAACTCGCCGGTGGTCAGCCGCTGGGCATCACGCAGCACCGGCACCACCAGCCCCCGGTCGGTCTGCGCCGCGATGCCCAGGTGCACCCCGGCGGACTGGACGATCCGCTGCCCCTCGGTGTCGACCCGCGCGTTGAGCTGCGGGTACCTCCGCAGCCCGCTGAGACAGATCCGGGCCAGCAGGGCCAGGATGCTCACCGGCGCGTCCGGCGTGGCGGCGTTGATCGCGGCCCGGGTCTCCAGCAGCCCGGTGGCGTCCACGTCGACCCAGATGGTCACCTCGGGGATCTCCCGCCGGCTGCGCGAGAGCTTGTCGGCGATCACCTTGCGGATGCCGGTCAGCGGCACGACCACGTCACCGTCGCCGGCCGCGGCGAGCCCGACGTGCGCGTCAGGTGCGGTCCCGTGGTGTGCCTGCGGGGTCGGCCCGGCGGGCGCGTCCGGCACCGCGGCGAGCCGGGCCGCTGGCGCGTCGGCCACCGCCTCCACGTCGGCGCGGCGGATCACGCCACCGGGCCCGGTGCCGCGCAGCGACGCCAGGTCGACGCCGCGTTCCCTGGCCAGCCGCCGCACGATCGGCGAGATCACCAGCGGCGCCGTGGCCCCGGACCGGTCGGTGGCCCCCGCCGCGCCGTCCGCCGCCGCACCGTCCGCCGTCGCACCGGCCGTCGGCGCACCGGCCGTCGGCGGAGCAGGCGGTTCCGACGGCGCCGGCGCGCCGGACTCGGCGGCGACCGACAGGCGGGGGCGGCGGCGCCGCCGCCCCGGGCCGCCGTGCCCGGTGCCGTACCCGATCAGGACGTTGCCGGAGCCGGCCCGCTCCTCCTCGCGGTAGGTGGCGTGCGGGTCCGCGGCGTCGTCGACGTCGAGCGGGGCGACGGTGATCAGCGGCCGGCCGACCGGGCGCACCTCACCCACCGCCCCGTGCAGCGCGACGACCCGGCCCGGGTACGGGCAGGGCACGTCGACCACGGCCTTCGCGGTCTCCACCTCGACCACGGTCTGATCCACGGTGACCACGTCGCCGACGGCGACCCGCCACTCGACGATCTCCGCCTCGCTCAGCCCCTCGCCCAGGTCGGGCAGGAGGAAGTCACGCGCTCCCCCGGCGGCGGTCGCGCTGCGCTCGGTGCGTTCGCTCATGCCGCTACCCACCTGGTGTCGGGCCGGTCGTCCCACTGCAGCCGGGCCACGGTGTCCAACACCCGGTCCACCGAGGGCAGGTGGGTGTGCTCCAGCATCGGCGCCGGATACGGGATGTCCAGGCCGGACACCCGCAGCACCGGGGCGTGCAGCGCGTGGAAGCAGCGTTCCTGCACCCGGGCGGCGATCTCGGCGCCGACGCCGGCGAAGCCCTGCGCCTCCTGGATCACCACGCACCGGCCGGTGCGCCGGACCGACGCGGTGACCGTGGCGTCGTCGAACGGCACGATGCTGCGCACGTCGACCACCTCCAGGTCCCAGCCCTCCTCGCGGGCCGCCTCGGCCGCGGCGAGCGCCACCGGCACCGCCGGGCCGTACGCGACGAGCGTCGCGTCGGTGCCCGCCCGGCGTACCACGGCCGTGCCGATCGGGCCGGTGCGCGTCGGCAGCTCCGCCTCGCCGCTGGCGAAGTAGAGCTTCTTCGGCTCCAGGAACACCACCGGATCCGGGTCGTCGATCGCGGCCCGCAGCAGCGAGTACGCGTCGTCGACGGTGGCCGGCGTGACCACCTTCAGCCCGGGGGTGTGCGCGTAGTACGCCTCGGACGAGTCGCAGTGGTGCTCGACGCCGCCGATGCCGCCGGCGTACGGCACCCGGATGACGATCGGCACGCTGAGCGCGCCGCGGGTGCGGTTGCGCAGCTTCGCCACGTGCGACGCGATCTGCTCGAACGCCGGGTAGGCGAACGCGTCGAACTGCATCTCGACCACCGGCCGCAGGCCGGACATGGCCAGGCCGACCGCGAAGCCGACGATGCCCGCCTCGGCGAGCGGGGTGTCGAAGCAGCGCTTGTCGCCGAAGCGGGCCTGCAACCCGTCGGTGATCCGGAAGACGCCGCCGAGCTGGCCGACGTCCTCACCGAAGACGACCACCCGCTCGTCGTCGAGCATCGCGTCGGCGAGCGCCGCGTTGAGCGCCTTCGCCATGGTCACGGTGGCCATCAGGCGTCCCCCTCCTCGTCGCCGGCCAGCTCGGCCCGGACCATCTCGCGCTGCTCCACCAGTTGCGGCGTCGGCTCGGCGTACACGTGGTCGAACAGGCTCATCGGGTCGACGGTCGGCTGGGTGTCCATCCGGCGGCGCAGCGTCGCGGCGTACGCCTCGGCCTCCTCGGCGACCGCGGCGACCGCGGCGTCGTCCAGCACGCCTTGGGACCGCAGGTACGCCTCCAGCCGGGCGATCGGATCGCGGTCGCGCCACGCCTCGACCTCGCCGGCGTCGCGGTAGCGGGTCTGGTCGTCGGCGTTGGTGTGCGGCTCCATCCGGTAGGTGTGCGCCTCGATCAGGTACGGGCCCCGGCCGGAGCGGGCGTGCGCGACCGCGCGGTTCAGCACCGCGAGCACGGCCACCGGGTCGTTGCCGTCGACCTGCTCACTGGGCACCCCGTAGCCGACGCCCTTGTAGGCCAGGCTCGGCGCGGCGGTCTGCCGGGACAGCGGCACGCTGATCGCGTACTTGTTGTTCTGCACCAGGAACACGACCGGCGCCTTGAACACGGCGGCGAAGTTGACGCCCTCGTGGAAGTCGCCCTCGCTGGTCGCGCCGTCGCCGACGAAGGCGAGCGCGACCGTGTCCCGCCCCTGGTAGGACTCGCCGTAGGCCAGGCCGGCGGCGTGCACGCACTGGGTGGCGAGCGGGGTGCACTGCGGCGCGGTGCGGGTGACCGCCGGGTCGTACCCGCAGTGCCAGTCGCCGCGCAGGAGGGTGAGCACCTCGACCGGGTCGAGGCCGCGGGCGGTCAGCGCCATCGACTCCCGGTAGGTGGGGAAGACCCAGTCCGAGTCGCGCAGCGCGAGCACGCCGCCGACCTGGCAGGCCTCCTGGCCGCGCGCGGACGGGTAGACGGCGAGCCGGCCCTGCTTGGTCAGCGCGGTGGCCTGCGTGTCGAACCGGCGGCCGACGACCATCCGGCGGTACATCTCGCGCAGCGTCTCGATCGGCGGCTCGGGGTAGTCGTCGCGCGGGGGCAGCGCGGTGCCGTCCGGGTCGAGCAGCCGGACCGGCTCGGGCTGCGGCAGCAGGCCGGGTTCGACGGCGGCCGGGGTGGCCGCCCGGCGGGTGCGCGGGGATGCCCTGCGGACCGCCCGGGGTGTGGTCGTCACGGCGGGGACCTCCTGGACTTGTGGTGGCCCTATGCTCCTGCTCGGGGATGATTGACTCAACTTCCGCAGGTAACGCGGGACGACTGGCACAGGGAGGCGACCGCAGTGAGCCAGGTGACCGGCGCCACACCGGGCGCGGCGGGCGGAACGGGACGTTCGGCCGGACCGCTCGACGACGTCGACCGGCGGATCCTGGGTGAGCTGGTGGCCGACGCCCGGCTCTCCATCCGCACGCTCGCCGACCGGGTGCACGTCTCGCGCACCAACGCGTACGCCCGGGTGGAGCGCCTGCTGCGCGACGGGGTGCTCACCGGCTTCACCGCGCGGGTCGCCCCCGAGCCGGCCGGGCTGGGCACCTCGGCGTACATCGCGCTGACCATCGAGCAGAACACCTGGCGGGAGGTCTCCGCCGAGCTGGCCCAGGTGCGCTACATCGAGCACGCGGCGCTGCTCAGCGGCGAGCACGACGTGCTGGCGCTGGTCCGCGCGCCGGACAACGCCACCCTGCGGGACGTGGTGCTCGACCGGGTGCAGAGCATCGCCGGGGTGCTCTCCACCCGCACCTGGCTGGTCTTCGAGGAGTTCGACGGCACGCAGAGCCCCTGGGCCTGAGCCTCAGCGCTCCGGCGGCGGCTCCAGCCCTTCGGAGTCGGCCAGCGCGAGCAGCGGCTCCAGGGAATACCGGCGTCCGTCCAGCCCGGCGTGCGGATCGCCGCGCTCGGCGAACCGGGCGGGCATGCTGCGCACGTCGAAGTCCTCCGGCCGGGCGTCGTCCAGCTCGGCCCAGTGCAGCGGCGCGGAGACCAGCGCCGCCGGCGTGGGCCGGATGGAGTATGCCGAGGTCATGGTGTGGTCGCGGGCCATCTGGTTGTAGTCGACGAAGACCGGCCGGTCACGCTTGTCGCGCCACCAGGTGGTGGTGACGAGGTCCGGCAGGCGCCGTTGCATCTCCAGGCCGAGCGCCAGCACCGCCCGGCGGCACTCGCCGAAGCTCCACCGCGGCTCGATGGAAAGATAGACGTGGATGCCCCGCCCGCCGGTGGTCTTCGGGAAGCCCTCCAGGCCCAACTCGGCCAGGTACGCCCGCACCTCGTGGGCCACCGGCACCACCTGCGCGAACTCCACCCCCGGCATCGGGTCGAGGTCGATGCGAAGCTGATCGGGGCGCTCCACGTCGGTCTTCGACACCGGCCACGGGTGGAACCGCAGCGTGCCCAGGTTGGCCGCCCAGATCACCACCGCCAGTTCGCTCGGGGCCACCTCGTCGGCGGTCCGGCCGCTGGGGAACGTGATGTGTGCGGTGCGCACCCAGTCGGGCGCACCCGCCGGCAGGCGCTTCTGGTAGAACGCGTCACCCTTGTTGGTCTGCCGGGTGGCCACCTTCGCGCCCTCGAACACGCCGCGCGGCCAGCGTTCCAGCATGGTCGGTCGGTCCCGCAAGGCGCGCAGGATCCCGTCGCCGACGGCGAGGAAGTAGCGCACCACGTCCAGCTTGGTCAGCCCCCGCTGCGGGAAGTAGGGCTTGTCGGGGCTGGAGACGCGGACCAGCCGCTCCCCCACCCGGATCTCCTCGGCCGCCGCGCTCGCCACGTCCCACACGGTAGGGCACCGGCCGGCGTCGCGCCGGCATCTCTCAGGCGACCAGCAGGATCCCGACCGCGATCAGCGGGATCGAGACGAAGAGGAAGATGCCCACGCCGGTGAGCACCCGGCCGCCGCCGCCGTCCTCGCGCTCCGGCGCCAGGCCGAACGTGGACCGGGCCGGCAGCATGCCGATCCGGCTCAACGTCAGGTCGCCGGTCATCCCGATCAGGCCGCCGACCAGCATGAACGCCACCCCCACCCGGTGCACGAAGTCGCCCCCGCCCACCGTCACCCAGACGCCGACCGCCGCCGCGATCACCACCACCGCGATCACGAAGAGCACCAGCGCCTCGCGCAACCCTCGGACCACCGTCGACATGCCCACCTCCACGCCACGGACCACCCCGGTCCGCCGGCCATTCTGCCGGACCGGGGCAAGCCCCCGCCGCCCCGTCGACGGCGGACCGGTGCGGCGGCCGGCGCCGGCCGCCGCACCGGTCCGGCGTGGACATGGCCGGTGGGCCCGGCGCGGTTACCCTGATCCGGGCGGTTTGTGCCGAACCGGGCGAGGGTAGGGGGCCCTCAACAGCCGACCTAGGAGGTAACCGGTGTCCACCGACGCGATCGTCCTGCTCAAGGAGGACCACAAGGAGATCCGCCGTCTGTGCAAGGCCTTCCAGGATGCCGAGGACGGCCCGGCGAGTCGGCGCGGGAAGATCGTCACGCAGATCCTCGAGGCGCTCACCGTGCACACCTACCTGGAGAACGAGGTGATGTACCCCGAGGTCCGCAAGCTGGTCCCCGACGTCGAGGACGACATC
Source organism: Micromonospora sp. NPDC050980 (assembly GCF_040653835.1). Lineage (NCBI taxonomy): Bacteria > Bacillati > Actinomycetota > Actinomycetes > Micromonosporales > Micromonosporaceae > Micromonospora > Micromonospora sp. NPDC050980. The sequence goes on from NZ_JBFAGS010000008.1 coordinate 51,769, forward strand.
CTCGAATCGTACGAGGAGCACCACGTCGCGGACGTGCTCTGCGTCGAGCTGTCCGCCATGGACGCCGACGACGAGCGCTTCGTCGCCAAGACCACGGTGCTGATCGAGAACGTGCTGCACCACGTCGAGGAGGAGGAGCAGGAGTGGTTCCCGAAGGTGCGCGACGCGCTCGGCCGTAACCAGCTCCAGGAGATCGGCCGACGCATGCTCGACCTGCGGGCCGACGCGCCCCGCACGCCCACCGCGCCGAAGGCGGTCAAGAAGTCCGTCGACGCGGTGGCCGCCTGAGCGGTTGCGTCACCCGCGCGGGGTCCGGCCGGCCACGGCCGGGCCCCGCGCCGCGTCCCGGTCGCCCCCGTCGGCCGGGTAACCTCCGCCGCCGCTGGCCGTTGGGCAGGTTGCACCGCAGGTCAGGGACGAGATGGGGCACACGTGTCAGTTGGTCGACCACAGGTGGAACTCCGGCAGCCGCTCCTGGGGGCGGAGGGCGCCCCCCGCTCGACGTACCGCGGGGACATCGAGGGCCTGCGCGCCCTCGCCGTGCTCATGGTGCTCGTCGGTCACGCGGCCCGGGACCTGGTGCCGGGCGGGTTCGTCGGGGTGGACGTCTTCTTCGTCATCTCCGGTTTCCTCATCACCGGGCTGCTCGTCGGCGAGTTGGAGCGCACCGGACGCCTCTCGCTGACCGGGTTCTATGCCCGCCGGGCGAAGCGGCTGCTGCCCGCCGCCGTCCTCGTGCTGCTGGCCAGCCTGCTGCTCACCTGGCTGGTGCTGCCCGCCACCCGGTGGCGCGCCACCGCCTGGGACATCGTCGCCAGCGCCTGTTACGGCCTGAACTGGCGGCTCGCCGTCCAGTCCACCGACTACTGGGCCCGGGAGGACGCCCCCAGCATCGTCCAGCACTTCTGGTCGCTCGGCGTCGAGGAGCAATTCTACCTGTTCTGGCCGCTGCTGCTGCTCGGCCTGGCCGTCCTGGGCGGGCGCCGGCGGCTGCGCCGGGGCGCGTTGATGGCCGGCGTCGCGCTGGTGGCCGTGCCGTCCTTCGCCTGGTCGGTGCACCAGAGCCAGGCGGACCCGGGACCGGCCTACTTCGTCACCACCACCCGGCTGTGGGAACTCGCCCTGGGCGGCGCCGTCGCCGTCGCAAGTACCCGCGCGCTCCGGATGCCACGGTCGTTGGCGGCTCCGCTGGCCTGGCTCGGGGTCGCCGCGGTGCTGGCGTCCGCCGTCGTCGTCGACCCCGAGGCGGCCTTCCCCGGCTATCAGGCACTGCTGCCGACGCTCGGCACGGCGGCGGTCATCGCCGGCGCGCCGGCGGCCGGCGGGTGGGGGCCAGCCGGGCTGCTCGGGCTGCGGCCGATCCGCGCGGTCGGAGCGCTGTCCTACTCGCTCTACCTGTGGCACTGGCCCCTGCTGATCGCCGCGCAGGCGAGGTTCGGCGAGTTGAGCCCGGCGGTCGCCCTCGGGGTGGTGGCGCTGTCCGCCGTGCCGGCCGCGCTGACCTACCGGTTCCTGGAGAACCCGGTCCGGATGTCCGAGACGCTGCGGTGGCAGCCGGTCGTGGCGCTGCGGGTAGGCGCGGTCTGCACCGGCGCCGCCGTCACCGCGGGCCTGTTGTTCCAGCTCGTGATCGGGCCGCCGCCGTCGGCGCCGGTGACGTCGGTGACCATGCCGCTGCCCAGCGGGAGCGCGGCGGCGGCCCGCAGCCTGACCGTCACCGGCCCGCCGGGGGCCACCGTGCTCGCCGCCGACCCGCGGGGCGACGAGGCCGGCAAGGCGGTCGACCGGGTCGCCTCGATCACCCCCGACCCGATGGTGGCCAAGCTGGACGGGCCCGAGACCTGGCCCAACGCGTGCGGGGCCAAGCCGAAGGGGGACGCGGGGATGATCCCGTGCGTCTACGGGGACCCGAACGGCACGATCACCGTCGCGCTCGCCGGGGACTCGCACGCCACCCAGTGGCTGCCCGCGTTGCGGGCGGTGGCGGAGGTCGAGGGGTGGCGGCTGACGGTCTACACCCTGGGCGGCTGCCCGCTCATCGACATGGAGCGGGTGGCGGCCTGGCGGGAGTGGCCCGCGCCCCGGTGCGTGGACTGGAACCGCCGCGTGCTCAAGGAGATGGTCGACGTGGTGAAGCCGGACCTCCTCCTGGTCGGCAACGGCTTCTACCACCCGAACGGCAATGTGCCGCCGGAGCCGACCGAAACGTCCAACAAGGTCCTGGCCGACGCGCTGCGCGCCACGTGGCAGCAGCTCACCGCGGTGGGTGTGCCGGTCGCCGTGCTGCGCGACAACCCGCAGTTGAAGCGGATCGCCCCCGAGTGCGTGCTGACCAACCGGACGAAACTGACCCGCTGCGCCAACCCGCGGGCGGACGCGTTGCGGGTCGGCAGCGGCGCGGCGCACAAGCTGGCGGTGGCGAAGCAGCGCGACGTGCACCTGGTGGACCTCACCGACGCCATCTGCCCGACCGACCCCTGCTCGGCGGTCATCGGCAAGGTGCTCGTCTACCGCGACAACAACCATCTCACCGGCACCTACACGACGACCCTCGCCCCCCGACTCCGGACGGCCCTCACGAAGATCCTCAGCTGAGGTCCGGAGCTTGTCCGCCGGCGAGCCGGCCACGGCCGCGCGCCCGCCCGTCATCCCCGCAGGTCCGGCCCGCGGCCGACCGGTAGGATCGGTGCGGGCCGTGACTGGCGCGTGGAGATGGAGCACCATCGGGGAGCGGCCTCGTCATGAGGACGCATGCCGAGCGCCTGGGCCTTCCGCACGTCACCTGGAGGTCGCATGTCGCGTAACGCCGAGTCCACCGCCTTCCGCAGCGCGCTGGACGTGATCCGCGCCGTCGAGCCGCGGGTGGCGGACGCCATCTCCGCGGAGCTGGCCGACCAACGCGAGTCGCTGAAGTTGATCGCCAGCGAGAACTACGCCTCCCCCGCCACGCTGCTGGCCATGGGCAACTGGTTCAGCGACAAGTACGCCGAGGGCACGATCGGGCGCCGCTTCTACGCCGGCTGCCAGAACGTCGACACCGTCGAGGCGCTCGCCGCCGAGCACGCCCGGGAGCTGTTCGGGGCCACCCACGCCTACGTGCAGCCGCACTCCGGCATCGACGCCAACCTGGTCGCCTTCTGGGCGGTCCTGGCCGACCGGGTCGAGGCGCCCGCGCTGCGCAAGGCGCAGAAGCGCCAGGTCAACGACCTCAGCGAGGCGGACTGGTTCGCGTTGCGCCGGGAGCTGGGCGACCAGCGGATGCTCGGCATGTCGCTGGATGCCGGCGGTCACCTCACCCACGGCTTCCGGCCCAACATCTCCGGCAAGATGTTCGACCAGCGCAGCTACGGCACCGACCCGGCCACCGGCCTGATCGACTACGACCGGGTGGCCGAGGCGGCCCGCGAGTTCCGGCCGCTGATCCTGGTCGCCGGCTACTCGGCGTACCCCCGGAAGGTCAACTTCCGGATCATGCGGGAGATCGCCGACTCGGTCGGCGCCACCTTCATGGTCGACATGGCGCACTTCGCCGGCCTGGTCGCCGGGAAGGTCTTCACCGGCGACTTCGACCCGGTGCCGCACGCGCACATCGTCACCACCACCACGCACAAGTCGCTGCGCGGGCCGCGCGGCGGCATGGTGCTCTGCGGCCCGGAGCTGGCCGACCAGGTGGACCGGGGCTGCCCGATGGTGCTCGGTGGCCCGCTGCCGCACGTGATGGCCGCCAAGGCCGTCGCGCTCGCCGAGGCCCGCCGGCCCGACTTCGCCGACTACGCCCGGCGGATCGTCGACAACGCGCAGGCCCTCGCCGACGGGCTGCTGCGCCGGGGCGCGAAGCTGGTCACCGGCGGCACCGACAACCACCTGGTGCTGATCGACGTCTCCGGCTACGGCCTGACCGGCCGGCAGGCCGAGCAGGCGCTGCTCGACTCCGGCATCGTGACGAACCGCAACGCGGTGCCGCAGGACCCCAACGGGGCGTGGTACACCTCGGGCATCCGGATCGGCACGCCGGCGCTGACCACCCGGGGGCTGGGCGCGGCGGAGATGGACGCCACCGCCGAGCTGATGCACACCGTGCTCACCCAGACCACCGCCGGCACCGGCGGCGACGGCGCCCCGTCGAAGGCGAAGTACGTGCTCGACCCGGCGGTCGCCGAGTCGGTCGGCAAGCAGGCCGCCGACCTGCTCACCCCGTTCCCGCTCTATCCCGAGGTCGAGCTGGGCTGAGACGGCCCGCGCCCCTGCCCACCGGGTCGATCGGCAGGGGCGCGGGACCTCAGCGCAGCGGGCGCTTGAGGTGGTAGCGGTGCACCTCGGTGCTGCCCTGCACGTTGTTCACGTCCTCGGCGGCGCTGACCAGTTCCCAGCCCTCGCGGCCCACCCGGTTGAGGTGCGCGACCGCGGTGTCACCGTACGCGGTCACGTCGGTGCGGGACCCGTCCGGGCCGTACCAGACGAACGAGACGTGGAAATTGCGGCCCTGCCCCTGATAGCGGCGGACCAGCAGCGCGTACTCCCAGGCAACCATCCGTCCATTATCAACGGTGCGCGCGCGGCCGGGGAACACCGGTGGTGGCGTGCGCGCGACACTGCGCGGTCAGGCCGGCGTCCCCACCGCCGCCGTGGTGTCGGTGACCAGCGCGGCGAGCCGGTCCAACCCCAGGTCGATCTGCGCCGGGGTGACCGCGCTCACCGACAGCCGCAACGCGTTCACCGGCGTGCCGGCGTCGTAGAAGTGCGCCATCGGGGTCCACAGCACGCCGTACTCCCGCGCCGAGCGGTGCAGCAGCGCGTCGTCGACCGCGAACGGCACGGTCAGCACCACGAAGAAGCCGCCCGCCGGCACGCTCCAGCGCACCGGGCCGCCGGCCGGGAAGCGCCGGGCCAGGCCGTCGACCAGATGGCCCAGATTGCGGGCGTACGCGGCCCGCTCCCGGACGTTCGCGGCCACCAGCGAGCAGTCGTGCGCCAGCAGCGCGCCGCCGATCACCGCCTGGCTGATCGGTGACGTGTTCACCGTGACCATGCTCTTGATCTTCGCGAGCTGGTCGGCGAGCGGGCCGACAGTGCCGTCCGAGCCGCCCACCCGCTGGTCGGCCACGACGTAGCCGACCCGGGCGCCGGGCAGCACGGTCTTGGCGAACGAGCCGAGGTAGACGACCCGGCGGGTCGTGTCGAGCGCCTTGAGCGTCGGACGGCGGTCCGTGCCGGCGGTCGGGAAGAGCCCGTACGGGTTGTCCTCGATCAGCAGCAGGTCCTCCTCGGCGGCCAGGTCGAGCAGCCGGCGGCGGTGCGCGGTGTCCATGCTGACCCCGGACGGGTTGGCGAAGTCCGGCATCACGTAGCAGGCCCGTGGCCGCAGTCCCTCGGCGCGGGCCCGGCGCACCCCGGCGCGCAGGTCGGCCAGGTCGACGCCGTCCGGGCCGCCGGCCACCGGGCGCACCGGCAGGTCGACCAGGCGGGCCGCGCCGGTCAACCCGACGTACGTCGGCGCCACCGCGAACAGCACGTCCGACGGTCCGGCCCGCAACGCCCGCAGCACCAGGAACATCGCCTCCTGGCAGCCGACGGTCACCACGATGGCCTCCGGGTCCACCGTGAGCTGCTCGTCGACGGCGAGGTTGCGGGCGATCAGGTGGTGCACGATCCCCTTCGTCCGGCCGTACTGCAACAGCGTCCGGTCCACCTGGGCGGCGTCGAGCCCGAGATCGTCGGCGAGGTGCCGGCGGAACCGGTCCAGGTGCTCGGGCAGCCGGGCCGAGTCGAAGAACTCCTCGTACGGCCGGCCGGCGGCCAGCGACACCGCCTCCGGGTAGTGCTGCGCCACCTCGTTGAGGAAGTTCATCGAGTTCAGCGCCGGATCGTCGACGCTGCCGTGCAGCGCCGTGACGGCCAGGTCCACCTGTCGCACGTCAGCCTCCGATCCGGGTGCGCAGCCGCCGGGCCGACGCCGGGTCGGGGCAGCCGCTGAGGATGAGAGCGTCGCGCAGCTCGGCGGCGAGCAACGCCAGGGCGGCCTCCGCGCCGGCCCGACCGCCGGCGGCGAGCGCCCAGAGCAGCGGCCGGCCGACCAGCACGCCGGCCGCGCCGAGCGCGAGCGCGCGCAGCACGTCCACGCCGCCACGCACGCCGCTGTCCAGCAGCACCGCGCACCGCTCACCCACCGCGTCGACCACCTCCGGCAGCACGCTCACGCTGGCCGGGGCCGCGTCGAGCTGCCGGCCGCCGTGGTTGGAGATCACCACCGCGTCCACGCCGGCGTCCGCCGCGCGGACCGCGTCGCGCGCGTCCAGGATGCCCTTCACCAGCAGTGGCACCGGGGTACGCGCCCGCAGCCAGGCCAGGTCCGACCAGCTCAGCGCCGGGGCGAAGACCGCGCCGGTGTGCGCCGCCACGGCCGAGACGCCGGGCGTGCCCTGGTGGGCCAGGTCGTCCCGGCCGCCGGGCAGGTTGGCGGCGGTGACGTGCGGGGGCAGCGCGAAGCCGTTGCGCGCGTCGCGCAGCCGCCGGCCCAGCACCGGCACGTCCACGGTGACCATCACCGCCGCGCAGCCGGCAGCCGACGCCCGGTCCAGCAGGTCGGCCACCAACGCGCGGTCGCGCAGCCAGTAGAGCTGGAACCAGACCGTCGCGCCGGCCGCCGCGATCTCCTCGATCGGCGTGCTGGACAGCGTGCTGGCCACGTAGGGCACGCCGGCCGCGCCGGCCGCCGCCGCGAGCGCGGGCTCGCCGTCGGGGTGCAGCAGGCGTTGGTACGCCATCGGCGCGACCGCCACCGGCAGCGCGGCCGGGCCGCCCGGCAGCGACGCCTCGGTGGACGGGTCGTCCACGCCGGCCAGCATCCGGGGCAGCACCGCCACCCGGTCCAGCGCGGCCCGGTTGGCGGCCAACGCGGTCTCGGCGCCGCTGCCGCCGTCGACGAAGTCCCACACGTCGGCCGGGAGCACCGCCCGGGCCAACGCGGCGAAGTCGGCCAGGCATGCCGGTGGCACGAAGCCCGGCTCAACCATGGGCGCGGACACCCGTCGCGCTCCCGGCCGACTCCCCGCCCGGCGGCACCGGGTCGGCCGGGTCGAGGCCGAAGCGTCGGCGCAGGAAGGCGGCGACCTTCTCCTGCGCCTCGCGGCCGGCGTCGAACACCCCGGGCATGGCGAAGAAGCCGTGGATCATGCCCGGGTAGTCGAGCGTCTCGGTGGGCACGCCGGCCTCGCCCAGGCGCTCAGCGTACCGCTGGCCCTCAGCGCGCAGCGGGTCGTGTCCGGCGGTGACGACAAGGGCCGGCGGCAGGCCGGACAGGTCCTCGGCGAGCAGCGGCGAGGCCAGCGGGTGGGCCGCGTCCCCCGAGTCGGCGAGGTAGTGGCCGCGGTACCAGCCGACCGAGTGCCGGTTGAACAGCAGCGGGTCCTCGTCGTCGTCGGCCGGGCGTCGCCCGGGACGCTGGTCGGTGTTCGGGTAGACCAGCACCTGGGCGGCGAGTCGGGGGCCGCCGTCGGCGCGGGCCAGCAGCGTCACCGCGGCGGCCAGGTTGCCGCCGGCGCTGTCCCCGCCCACCGCCAGCCGCGCCGGGTCGATCCAAAACTCGGCGGCCCGGGCGGCGAGGTGGCGCAGCCCGGCGTAGCAGTCCTCCACCGCGGCCGGGAACGGGTGCTCGGGAGCGAGCCGGTAGCCGACGGTCACCGTCTGGCAGCCGGCCAGGTTGACCAGGCGGCGGCAGATCCCGTCGGCGGTGTCCACGCTGCCGAGCGTCCACCCCCCGCCAAAGAAGTAGAGCAGCGTGGGCAGCGGGCCGGCACCGGCCGGCCGGTGGATCCGCACCGGCAGCGGCCCGGCCGGGCCGGGCACCTCGGTGTCGCGTACCTCGGCCACCGGCTCGACCGCGCCGGCGCCGGCGCGGATCGCGGCGAGGTCGGCGGCGCGGGCCTCGGCCAGGGACTGGGTGTAGAGCGGCGCGGCGCCGGCCGCCGCGCGCGCGGCCCGCCACGCGAGGACCTGCGGATCGAGCGTCATCGGGCCTCCCCGGTGGTGACGAACAGCTTGTCGATGCCGCGCAGGAAGAGGCTGCCGCTGTAGGTGTAGGGCTGGGTGACCGCGAGCCGGGGGAAGCGGGCGAAGAGCCGGGGCAGCGCGAGCCTACCCTCCAGCTTCGACACCGCCGAGCCGAGGCAGAAGTGCAATCCGACCCCGAAGGCCAGCGACGGCGGGCCGTCGCGGCGCGGATCGAAACGGTCCGGGTCGGGGAACCGGGCCGGGTCGCGGTTGGCGGCGGCGATCAGCAGCAGCACGTTCTCGTCCCGGCCCACCGCCACGCCGTCCAGCTCGGAGTCGGCCGGCGCCGACCGGGCCAGGAAGTGCACCGGGCTCTCCATCCGCAGCACCTCGTCCACGCAGCCCCGGGCGAGCGCGTCGTCGCCGGGCAGCGCAGCGGTCACCTCCGGGTGGCCGAGCAGCAGCGGAAGACCGTTGCTGAACATGTAGACGGTGGTGACGAAGCTGGCGTTGAACAGCACGATCAGGTTGCTGATCAGCTCGTCCTCGGTCAGCTCGACGCCGCCGGCGTCGAGCACCTCGACCAGGCCGCTGATCAGGTCGGCGCCCGGGGACCGGCGACGGTGGGCGATCAGGTCGCGGTAGTAGACCCGCAGCTCGTCGGCGGCCTGGTTGGCCCGGGCCAGCCGCTCCGGCGTCTTGCCGGAGACGTCCATGTACTCGTCGATCCAGTCGACCCGCTGCCGGTACCAGGCCAGATCTGCCGCCGGCAGGCCGATGAACTCGGCCATCACCAGCGCCGGGACCGGGTACGCGAAGTCGGCGACGAAGTCCACCTCGGTGCCGTCCGCGCCGGCCTCGGCGATCGCGTCCAGGCGTTCGTCGACGATGCGCACCACCACCGGCTCCAGCGCGCCGAGCCGACGCGGGGTGAACGTGCGGGCGAACACCGCGCGCATCCGGGTGTGGTCCGGCGGGTTGATGAACATCATCGAGGTCAGGAAGGTGCGCAGGATCTCCTGCTCCTCCCAGCCGGGCGGGAAACCCTTGTACCACCCGGGATCGCGCAAAATCCGATCCACCACGTCGTAGCCGCCGGCCACCGCCGTGACGGTGCTGTGCTCGGCGCGGGTGGGAACGGCGTTGATCGGCCCGTGCTCGTGCAGGGCCGCGTAGAAGGGATACGGGTTCTGCCGGCCCTGCTCGCTGTACAGGCCGGTCAGGATCTCACTGACGTCCACGGCGTTCTTCCTCCCCAGGAATGGCGGCGGGGGCGGCCGCCGTGTCGACGCCGCCCCCGCCCGGTGTCACAGCCCGAGCATCCGCAGCGGCACGGCGTTCGCCATCGCCTGCGCGCCCGCGTCGTTCGGGTGGATGTGGTCCCCGGCGTCGTACGCCGGCAGCAGCCGGCTGGGCTGCGCCGGATCACGCAGCACGGCGTCGAAGTCGAGCACGCCGTCGAACTCGGCCCGCCCGGGGCCGCGCAGCCAGGCGTTCACCGCGTTGCGGGTGGCGTCCTTCTCCTCGGTCCACACCCCCGGCCCGCCGTTGCCCTCGTACGGGGTGATGGTGCCGACCAGACTGGTCAGCCCGCGCGCCTTGACCTGCTGGTTGAGCTGGCGCAGTGACGCGATGATCGCCTCGCTGCTGTCGTCGCTCATCCAGATGTCGTTGATGCCCAGGTGGGTGATGACGGTCCGGACGCCGGTCTGCGGGAAGACGTCCTCGTTGAGCCGGGCCAGCGCGTTCGGGCCCAGCTCGTAGTAGCCGGGGAAGCCGCCCGCGCCGGGCTCCGGCCCCTCGTGGTTGAGCCGGTTGCCGGCCAGGCTCAGGTTGAGCACACCCGGCGTGCGGACCTCCGGGCGGGCGTCGATGAGCCGCTCGGCGAGCAGGTCCGGCCACCGCTTGTCGGCGTTGACCGTGCTGCCGTTGCCGTCGCCGATCGAGTCGCCGAGCACCACCACCGAGCCCGGCGTCTTCCTGCGCTCCACGTCGATGCCGGACAGGAACATCCAGCAGCAGTTCGGCTTGATGGTGAAACCCGCGCCGTCGGCCGCGGTGGTCAGGTCCGTCGCCCCGATGAAGTTGGTGACCCGGGACTGGCCGTGGAACGTGACCGGCCCGGTGAGCACCGGGAAGTACAGGGTGACCACCAGGTCCTCCTGCTCGGCCACCGGGTAGGCCAGCGGGTCGCTGAGCAGCTCGGCACCCTTGTTGATGGTGGCCGAGGCGTCACCGGAGAAGCGCAGCTCGCGCACGCTGGCCGGGTCGATGTCGGACAGGTCGTCGACGGTGGTGGTGTTCGGCCGGGCGATCGTGGCGTGACCGACCTTGACGGCCTGCTCGCCGTAGAGGTTGGTGAGCCGGACCCGCAGGCGCGGACCGCCCACCGTGGTCTGCACGGTCATCCGGATGCTCTGGTCGTTGAGGCCGGTGTTGGTCAGCCCCACGGTGTTCCCGCGGGTCACCGCCGCGGCCCAGCTCCCGGCCCACTCGGCGCGCCCGTGCCCGGCGCGGTCGGTGTCGGTGGGGCCGGCGCTCGCGGTCACCGCCGGGGTGCCGGCGAGCAGCAGCGTTGCGGCGGAAGCTATGACGTGCCATCTCTTCGGGGTCGGCATCGATCCTCCATGGTCGGCAGCCCCGGGCGTGGCGCGGTCGGCGCCATCTCCCCGGGCGATGGACCGGAAACTAGCCGCCCGCCGCGACGAGCGTCAATCAACCTGATCGACATGATCAAATGCCCGCGGGACGCCGGGCACCGACGATCGGCTCTGTCCGTGGTGGACCGCCGCTGCCTAGGCTCGGAACCGGCGGCGGTGCGGTCGCCGACCCGGACGCCCACCGTCGAAGTCCCGGCCCCGACCTGGCCGGGCACCGTTCGCGGACCACGATGGGGGCTGCCATGACCGACCGCCCGAACTATGTGCACGACGCGCTGGAGCTGTTCGCCGGGTTCGGTGACCGGGAGGCGCTGGTCGGCGGCGGACGCCGGCTGACCTACCCGCAGGTCGCCGCCGAGGTGCGCGGCCTGGCCGCCGCGCTGCGCCGCCACGGTGTACGCCCCGGCGCGGCGGTGCTGGTGATGCTCGGCAACACGGTCGAGGGTCCGCTGCTGCACCTCGCGCTGCACCTGCTCGGCTGCCGGAGCATGTGGATCGCCCCGGTCACCTCCCGCCGCGAGATCGACGAGTTCGTCGCGCTGGCCGCGCCGGAGGTCTTCGTGCACGACCCGCGCGACCCGCTGGGCGGGCAGCTCGCGGCCGGCCTGGCCGGCGTGCCGGTGCTCTGCCTGGGCCCCGGCGGGGCGGGGCCGGACCTGACCGCGCCCGGTGCGGACGGCGCGGACCTGCCGGCCGAGGTGCCCGCGCCGGAGTCGTTCCTGCAGACCAGCGGCACCACCGGCACGCCGAAGCTGGTGCACCACCGGGAGAGCTTCTACCGGCAGGTCCTGGCGCTCGCGGCCGACTTCCGGGCCGCCGGCTTCCCGCTGCTGCGGCACCTGTCGCACTCCCCGATGTGGCTGGCCAGCGGCCAGATCACCACGCTTGTCAACCTGTTCAGCGGCGGGGTGCTGTTCCTGCGCGAGGAGTGGGACCCGGCGGCGTTCATCGCCACCGTCGACGCCGAGCGGCTCACCTCCACGTTCGTCACCCCGCCGATGCTCTACGAGGTGCTCGACCACCCCGACCTGCCGGGCGCCGACTTCTCCGCGATGTTCATGTTCAACGTGGGCGCCGGGCCCGCCGCGCCGGCCCGGCTGCGCCAGGCGATCGCCCGCTTCGGCCCGTGCCTGCGCATCGTGTACGGGCTCAGCGAGGCGGTCGTCATCTGCGCCCAGCCCGGCCTGACGGAGGATCCGGCGCACCCGGAGCGGCTGCGCTCCTGCGGCCGGCCGTACGGCGACGTCACGGTGGAGATCCGCGACGCCGACGGCCGGGTGCTGCCGGCCGGCGTGGACGGCGAGGTGTGGGCCCGCACGAAGCTGAGCTTCGCCGGCTACCACGGCCAGCCGGAGCTGACCGCCGAGACGCTCGTCGACGGTTGGGTGCGCACCCGCGACATCGGGCACCTCGACGACGACGGCTTCCTCTACCTCGTCGACCGGCTCCAGGACCGGATCCTCACCCGGCAGCGGAGCTGGCCGATCTACTCCCGGCCGATCGAGGACGTGCTCGCCGGGCACCCCGGGATCCGCGCCGCCGCGGTGATCGGGGTGCCGGACCCGGTGGCCGGGGAACTGCCGCACGCGTACGTGGTGGCGGCGCCGGGCGCGTCGGTCACCGGCGACGAGCTGATCGCGCTGGTGACCCGGGAACTCAGCGAGACCTGGGCGCCGGGTGCGGTGGAGTTCGTCGACGCGCTGCCGCTGAACCGGTCCGCCAAGGTGGACAAACGGGCGCTGCGGGCCCGGTACACCGCCGCGCACCCGATCGGCAGCCCGGCGTGAACCCGCGCCGGGAGCTGTACACCCTGGTCGGCGCCGACCTGCTGTCCAACCTCGGCACCCGGATCTCGGTGGTGGCCATCCCCTGGCTGGTGCTGGAGACCACCGGCAGCCCGACCAAGATGGGGCTGGTGGCGGCTGCCGAGACACTGCCGTACATGCTCTCCAGCGCGCTCGCCACGCCGTGGGCGGACCGGTTCGGCGTCCGTCGTACCTCGGTGTTCGTGGACGCGGCCAGCGCGGTCGCGATGGCGGTGGTGGCGCTCGCACCGTGGCTGGGTTTCGGCACGCTGCTGGTGCTGGTGGCGGTCGCCGGCGGGCTGCGTGGCATCGGTGACCGGGTCAAGCACGTGCTGTTCAAGCCGGCCGCCGAACGGGCCGGGGTGCCGCTGATCCGGCTCACCTCCGCCTATGACGGGCTGGCCCGGGGCATGACGTTGTTCGGCGCGGTGCTGGGCGGGCTGCTGATCGACTGGGTGGGGTTGACCCGGGCGATCTGGATCGACGCGGCCACGTTCGCGGTCTGCGCGCTGCTGATCGGCCTGCTGGTCCGCCCGCCCGCGCCCGCGCAGCCGGCGCCCCGGGAGCGCTACCTGCGGGCGCTGCGCGGCGGCTTCGCCTACCTGCGCACCGACCGGACGTTGTTGATCATGCTGGTCGTGGTGTCCGTGTCCAACATGTTCGCCAACGCCAGCGTCGCGGTCTGGGTCCCGCTGTGGGTGAATGAGGTGCTCGGCGACCCGGCCGGGTTCGGGCTGCTGCTGGGCGTCTTCTCGGCCGGCGCGTTGCTGGGCAACCTGCTGTTCACGCTGGTCGGCACGCGGTTGCCGGGTCAGGCGGTGTTCGCCCTGGGGCTGGCGCTCAGCGGCGCTCCCCGCCTGCTGGCGCTGGCGCTCAGCGACGAGCTGGTGGTGGTGCTGGTGGTGATGTTCCTGTCCGGCATCGGGATCGCGGCGGTGAATCCGCTGCTCGGCGCCGCGCTCTACCAACGGGTGCCGGCCGCGTTGCAGACCCGGGTGCTGGGCATCGCCGGCTCGGTGGCGTTCCTCGGCCTGCCGGTGGGCGCGCTGCTCGGTGGCTGGTCGGTGGCGCTGCTCGGCCTGGCGCCGGCGCTGCTGGTGATGTCGATGGCCTGCCTGGTGCTCACCGTGGCGCCGCTGCTGTTCCTCCGGTCCGCAGCCGACCGGCCGACGCCGGAACCGGCCGTTCCCACGCCGGCCTGACCGACGGTGTCGGGTGGGTGGGCGTAGCGTCTTCGCCATGGCCGGCGGCCATGGTGATGGTCCAGTTGAACGACGCCGATCCGCGCCACGCACGATCGGAATCCGCTGCCCCGACCGTCCGATCGGCTAGCCTCCCGGTCATGTCATCGACGTTGACCGAGGCCACGGATCCGTGGTGCCTGCGCCCCGGCGAGGCCGCCGACCTGCTGCGCGACCATCCCTGGCACCGGTTCGTGGTGCTGGGCGACAGCGTCGCGGAGGGCCTGTGCGAGCCGCTCGACGGCTACCCGGACCTTCAGTGGGCCGACCGGATCGCGGCCGAGCTGCGGGCCGTGCGACCAGAGCTGGCGTACTTCAACCTGGGGCGGCGCGGGCTGCGGGCGCACGAGGTGCGGGCCACGCAACTGGCCGACGCGCTGGCGTTCGGAGCGGACCTGGCCCTGGTGGTGTGCGGCGGCAACGACGCGTTCCGGCCCGGCTACGACCCCGACGTGGTCGACGCGGAGCTGGTCGCGATCATCACCGCGTTACACGACGCCGGGGCGGACGTGATCACGGTCGGCATGTTCGACGTCTCGCACAGCCCGGCGGTGCGGGACACGCTGCGGGCCGGGCTGGGCGTGCGGATGCGCCGGCTGGCCCGGCACACCCGCGCGGTGGCCGAGCGCCTCGGCACGCTGCACGTGCACCTCACCGACCATCCGCTGGTCGCCGACCCGTCGCTCTACAGCGGCGACGGCCGGCACGGCAGCGCCCGCAGCGACGCCGTGGCCACCGCCGAGACCCTCCGCGTCCTCGCCACCCACCACACCCGGCGGCGCCCGCCGCGGACGGGTCGCGACCCGGGCCGGCCGCTGGCGAGTGAGGCGCTGCCCGCCCGGCCGAGCAGTACGCCGGCATGACCGCCGACACGCTGCTGATCAGCGGCGCTAAGGCCGCGCCGTTCGTCACCGAGACCAACGAGCTGCTGGCCGCCACCGTGTCCCGCGCCCCACCCGGCGTGTGCCCGCGAGCCTCACAACAACATCGCCGTGGCGCCCCCGCCCTGATCGCCCCCCTGTCCGCCTTCCTCACCACCCCCGACGGTCAGTCGGTGAGGAGGATGCCGGTCAGGAGGACGCCTCGGGCCAGGTTGAGGACGCCCTCGCCACCCGGGTAGCCGACCCTCGCCAGGGCGCCGGAGGCGGTGCGGCCGAACAGGTACGGCGCCAGGCTCCAGGGGACGTCGGCGGTCACCGTCTCGCCGGTCTCGATCCGCACGAAGTCCATCGCCACCCGGTCCGCCTCGTGGTAGCGCTGCAGGATGTGACCGCCCTCGTCGATCGCGGCCCGTACCCCGGCCGCCCAGGCCGCCTCGCTCATCTCCGGCCCGATCAGCACGCCGAGCCCGGCCGACCCGCCGGACGGCTTGGCGACCAGGTCGGCCTGCTCGGCCAGCGCCCGGTCGAGCTGGTCGGCGGTGAGCGCGACGGTGTGCGGCACGTAGCGGCGGACCAGCGCCCGGTCGGGTTCCGGCAGCAGGTCCAGGTCGGCCCAGAGCCAGGCGTAGTTCAGCTTGTTGCTGAGCAGCCACGCGGCGCTGCTGACGAACATCGGCAGCGTCCCGGCCGCCAGCGCGCCGGCCACCGCGTCCAGGCCCGCGCTGGGGGTGACCCGGTTGGGCACGAAGAGCCGGAACAACGCGTCCACCGGGGCGCCGCCCACCACCAGCCGCCGCTCGTCGTCCAGCGTGGCGCTGCCGACCGAGGCGATGACCAGGTCGATGCCGAACGGCCGGGCCTGGTCGGTCAGCGGGGCGAGGATCCGGAGGAACATCTCCGGCGTCTCCAGCCCCGGATAGTCGGCATCGAAGTCCAACAGCAACGCCACCCGCGCGCCGGCGGGCAGGCCGAGGGTGTCCCGGATGGCGACGAACCGCTGGTCCAGCAGGGACGGCGCAGGCCGCGCCCGGTCGAGCAGGCCGGCGTCACGGTACAGGTCCGCGTACCGCTGGATCACGGTGTCGGCGTCGAACCCGCCGCCGAGGCTGCTGTCGATGTTGTACTCCACGATGCACGGCACACCGCCGGAGAACAACACGTCCGGCCGGTACGCGGCGAGCAGCCCCTCGTGCAGTTCCTCCGCCGGGTCGAGCAGGCGGGTCTCCCCCTCCGGCACGTCGAGCAGCCGGCGCAGCTCGTCGGCGGTGCGCGCCCGCCGGCAGCAGGCTTCCAGGATGAGCTGGGCGATGCGGTCGCAGACCTCGTTGAGCTCCCGGAACGCGTCCGAGGTGAGCACCGGCGGGCGGGCCAGCCGCCACTGGTTGTTGTAGGTGGCCCGGCCGTGGAAGATCTTCTCCCAGGCGCCGGCACCGGCCGTCACCATGGCCGACCGGGTGGAGTCGGGCAGGTCGTTCCACGCCGCGTCCAGCGGCGGCCACGAGTAGTTCGGGTCCATCGTTCATCCGTCCTTGAGGGTCAGTTGGATGGCGGCGGTGAGTTGCTCCCGGCCGGGCTGCACGGCCCGGTCCAGGGCCGGCGCGAACGGCAGCACCGCGCCGTCGGGCCGGGTGACCCGCCTCGGTGGAGCGGCGAGCCGCACCCGCTCCAGCACTGTCGCGATGATCTCGCCGGCGATCCCGCAGGACCGGTTGCCGTCGTCGACCACGACGAGCCGGCCGGTGCGGGCCACCGACCCGAGCAGACCGTCCCAGTCGAACGGGTAGAGCGTGCGGGGATCGAACACCTCGACCGACGCCTGGCCGGACAGCTCCTCGGCGACCGCGAGCGCGTCGTGCACCAGGTGCCCCACCGCGACCACGGTGACGTCGTCCCCGGCCCGGCGGACCACGCCCCGGCCCAACGGCACCAGTGCCGGCTCGGGCACGTCCTCCCGCAGGTCGAGAGCGCCGGCCGGGGCGAAGACCACCACCGGGTCGTCGCAGCGGATCGCGGAGACCAGCAGGCCGTACGCGTCGGCCGGGGTGGCCGGCACCACAGTGGTCACCCCGACGTGGGCGAAGAGCGCGTACGGGTGGTCGGAGTGCTGTCCGGCCCACCCGGTGCGGGAGCCGGAGCCGGGCACCAGGTAGGTGACCGGCACCGCGCACTGGCCGCCGGTCATCAGCGGGAACTTGTGCGCGTGGTTGACGATCTGCTCGAAGACCAGGAACAGCAGCGACGGGATCTGGAACTCCACCACCGGGCGGGCCCCGGCCAGCGCCGCCCCGGTGGCGAAGCTGGTGAACGCCTGCTCGGACAGCGGGGTGTCGCGCACCCGCTCCGGGCCGAACTTCTTCAGCAGGCCGGTGGTGACGTTGGCGGCGGCCACCCGGATGTCCTCGCCGAGCACCACCACCGACTCGTCGCGGGTCATCTCGTCGGCGAGCGCGCGGGTGAGCGCCCTGCGGTAGGAGAGCCGGGGCATCAGCCACCTCCGGTCCGGGCGGTCAGCCCACTGGCGTACAGGTGGTCCAGAGCGGTCGCCGGGTCCGGGTGCGGGCCGGCCAGCGCGAAGTCGACGGCGGCGGCCAGGACCGCCTCGACGGACGCGTCGACCTCGGCCCGCATCGCCGGGGCCAGCCGCGCGCCGGCGATGTCGACCGGGTCCCGGGTACGCCCGGCGGTCACCTCCTCCGGCGGCCGGTAGTCGAGGCGTACCCGGTGCTCGAAGGTGTGATGGGCGTCGAACCGGTAGGTGTGCGCCTCGATCAGCTCCGGGCCGCCGCCGGCGCGCATCCGCGCGACGGCGGCGGCGGTCGCCGCGCGTACCGTCTCCGGGTCCTGGCCGTCGACGGCGGTCGCCGGCATGCCGAACGCGGCGGCCCGCCCGGCTATCGTGCCGGCGACCGCGCCGGCGACCGGCATGGTGGTGGCGTAGCCGTTGTTCTCGCAGACGAACAGCACCGGCACCCGCCAGAGCGCGGCCAGGTTGAACGCCTCCAGCAGCATCCCCTCGTTGACCGCGCCGTCGCCGAAGAACGTCGCGCCGACGATGTCGGCGCCGCGCCGCCGGCGCCCCCACACCGCTCCGGTGAGGATCGCGCCGGCGGCCCCGACGATGGCGTTGGCGCCGAGCACCCCGACGCCGAAGTCGGCGGCGTGCATCGACCCGCCCCGGCCCCGGTTGAGCCCGGTGACCCGGCCGCACAGCTCGGCGAGCATCCGGGCCGGGTCGGCGCCCTTGGCGAGCACGTGCCCGTGCCCGCGGTGGGTGCCGGTGACCAGGTCGTCGGCGTGAAGCGCCGCGCACACCCCGGCGGCGATCCCCTCCTGGCCCAGGTAGGGGTGGATGCCGCCGACGATCTCCCCGGCGTCGACCAGCTCGATCGCGCGCTCCTCGAAGCGGCGGATCAGCCGGACGGTCCGGTAGAGCGCGGCCGGGTCGGATCCGGTCACGCCGGGCGGCCCTCCTTGATCGCGGCGAGGATGTCGTCCCAGAGCCGGGCTCGGGCGGCCAGCGCCGAGTTCACCGTGTCCGCGCACTCCTGCCACTTCGTGTCGTCGTCGCCGCACAGGTCGGCGAGCATCTGCATGGCCATCGGGGTGTGCTGCTCGCCGTCGACCTCGATGTGCCGCTCCAGGTAGTCGACGAACGTGTTCAGCCGGTTGCTGCGCTCGTTGACGGCGACGACCTGGGTGAACATCTCCGGGATGAGGTCCTCCCGGCCGAACGCGAACGCCGCCGCCTGGCAGTGCACCGGCGTGGTCTCGATGATCCGCCAGGTGGTGCCGGCGAACGCGGCGGAGGCTGCCGGCACGCCGGCCGCGCCGAGCGCCTCGGTGACCGGGCGGCCGGCCCGCAGCAGGTCGACCAGGCGGTTCACGGCGGTGGTGTCGGCACCGGCCTCGGTCATGCCGTTGACGTACAGCTCGAAGTGGCTGATGTAGCCCTCACCCAGTTCGTCGCTCTCCTCCACCATCACGATGTCGTTGATCAGGCGGCGGCTGCCGGTGGGGCCGGTCGGAATCCACGGCACCGTGACGCAGGTGAGCTGGCGCTGCAACGACTTCAGCAGGGACATGAAGTCCCAGACCGCGAAGACGTGGTGCTCCATGAACGTGACGAGCGCCTCGTGGGTGTCCAGGTTGGCGTAGAGCGGGTGCTTGACCACCACGTCGCGGCGCTCGGTCACCGCCCGCTCCAGCCGCTCGATGCCCGGGTGCGTCTTTCCCCAGTCGTACCGTGACATTGTCAGCCTCCCTGCTGGGCGCGGTCGCGCCAGATGACCGGGCAGTAATCGGGGTCCGCGTAGTCCGGCCGACCGTCGTGGGTGCGGCGGACCAGCGCGTCGTGGTTGTAGGCGGCGAACGTGCCGTCGGAGAGCGGGTACTCCCGCCAGGCGTTCGCGCCGTCCTGCAGGTGCAGCGACACCGCCCGCCGGGGCCGGCCGCTGACGTTGGCGCCACTGCCGTGATAGATGCGGCAGTGGTGGAAGCTCATGTGCCCCTTCGGAATCACCATGGGCACCTTGCGGATCTCGGCGTGGTTGAACGCCGCGTTCTCCGCCAGCATCGTCTCGAGCTGGTCGCGGTCCCGGTCGGCGAAGTGCCGGACCACGGTGTCGTCGGCGCCGATCTCCCGCCACCGGTGCGAGCCGTCGACCATGGTGATGGTGCCCATCTCCTCGCCGCAGTCGTGGAACGGGATGAACGCGGTGAGCATGTCCTCCGACGACGACGACGCCCAGTAGTGCTTGTCGAAGTGCCAGGGCACGATGTTGGACGGCTCGCCGGCGATCGGCGGCTTCCAGATCAGCGTGGACTGGAAGATCCGGATCTCGGTGGCCCGGGCCAGCCGGGCGGCGACCGCCCCGATCAGCGGCTTGCGCAGGATGCGGGCGATCCCGTCGTGCTCGTGGTGGACGTAGTCGTTGTGCCGCTGCACGTCGCCGCGCGACGGCTCCCAGTAGGCGAGCTTCGGCGGGCGCAGCGGCAGCCGCCGGTCGCGCTCCCCGGCGTAGTAGCGGTCGGTCGCCGCCACCAACTCGTCGACCTCGTCGTCGGTGAACAGCTTCTTGGACAGGTACCAGCCGTGCTCGGCGTAGTGCCGGACGTCGTCGTCGGAGGGCAGCAGCGCCTCCTCCTCGGCGGTCAGCCCGGTGTCGATGGTGGTCATGGGCCCTACCCCTCCAACCCTCCGGCCGCGGCGGCGGGGATCGCCCCCGCCGCGGCCAGCTCGCGTTCCTTGGCCTCGTAGAGCGCCTTGATGTTGCCGTTGCCGAAGGTGCGTGCCCCGCGCCGCTCGATGAGTTCGAGGAACAGCGTGCGGCGCACGTGCATCGACTCGGTGAAAATCTGCAGGAGCTGCCCGTCGTGGTCGGAGTCGACCAGGATGCTCAGCTCGCGCAGGCGGTCCACCGGCGCGTCCAACCGCCCGACCCGCTGTTCCAGGTCGTCGTAGTAGGCGCCCGGCGTACGGGCGAACCGCACCCCCCGGTCGGCGAGCGCGCTGACCGCGGTCACGATGTCGTCGGTGCGCAGCCCCAGGTGCTGCACGCCGGCACCGGCGTGCCAGCGCAGGAACTCCTCGATCTGGCCGGGTCGGACGCTCGTGTCCGGCTCCAGCAGCACCAGGGTCACCTGCCCGGACGGGCTCTGCACGGCCTTCGAGTTCATCGCCTGGCCGGCGACCTCGGTGTGCTCGGCGAAGATCTCGGCGAAGCCGAACACCTTCTCGTAGTGCGCGACCGTCTCGTCGAGCTGCCCGGGCGGCACGCAGACCGCCAGGTGGTCGACCTCGGCCAGCAGCGCGTCGCCGTCCGCGACGGCCACCGGCTCGATCGCGCCGGGCAGGAACACGCTGCGGTCGCCACGCCGTTCGACGAGGCGGTGCAGCACGTCGCCGAAGCCACCGACCTCGGCGATCACCACCTCGGCGTCCGGGCCGGTGTAGGTCCGCGGCGGTGTCACCGCGGTCGCGCCGCGGTCCACCAGCTCCGCGTACGCCCCGGCGGCGTCGTCGACCGCGAGGGCCACCACCGCGATGCCGTCGCCGTGCCGGTGCACGTAGGTGGCCGCCGGGTGCTCCGCGGACAGGCCGGTGGTGAGCAGCATCCGGATGCCGGCCTGCGCCAGCAGCAGCGAGCGCTGGCCGGCCAGCCCGGTCTCCGGGCCGCCCTGTCCGTGCAGCCGGAACCCGACCGCGTTGTCAAAGTAGAAGGCCGCCTGCCGGGCGTCCCCCACGTACAGTTCCAGATGGTCTATGCCGTTGACGTGCATGGCCTTTCTTCCCCTCTTCCCCCCGTGATCGCGACCCGGACGCCTCGCCCGGGGTGGAGTCCGGTCAACCTCGAGCCTCAGGTGGCGACCCGGCGCAGCAGCAGGCTGACGTTCTGGCCGCCGAACCCGAACGAGTTCGTCAGCGCGTGCTCGGTCCGGCTGGGCCGGGGCACGGCGCGGATGTGGTCCGCCTCGCACTCCGGGTCCGGGTCGTCCAGGTGGTAGGTGGGTGGGAACTGGCCGCGCCCGAGCGCCAGCGCGGTGGCCGCCGCCTCCAGCACCCCGGAGGCGCCGAGCAGGTGCCCGGTCAGCGCCTTGGTGGAACTGACCGGCACGCCGCCCACGCCGAACACCTCGCCCAGCGCGGTCGTCTCGGCGATGTCGCCGAGCTTCGTGCCGGTGCCGTGCGCGTTGACGTAGCCGACGTCGGCCGGGCCGATCCCGCCGGCGGCCAGGGCCCGGCGCATGCACCTGGCCGCGCCGGCGCCGTCCGGGCGCGGCGCGGTCGGGTGGTACGCGTCGGTGTTCGCCCCGAAGCCGGCGACCTCGGCGTAGCCGGTGACGCCCCGGGCGGCGGCGTGCCCGGTCCGCTCCAGCACCAGCAGCGCCGCGCCCTCGGCGAGCACGAACCCGTTGCGGCGCTTGTCGAACGGCCGGCTCGCCTCGGTGGGCTCGTCCCAGCCCCGGGCCAGTGCCCGGGCGTTGCCGAACGTGTCGGCGAACGTGCCGAACAGCGGCGCCTCGCTCGCCCCGCAGACCACCACGTCGGCCTCGTCGGCGCGGATGAGGCGTACCCCGTCGGCGACGGCCTGGGCGCCGGAGGCGCAGGCCGTGCCCACCGCCGAGCTGTAGCCGCGGATGCCGTGCGCGATGGCGATGCGCGCCGAGGGCATGTTCGGCAGGATCCCGGTGAGCAGGTACGGGCTGACCGCGGCCCGGCCCCGCTCGGCGCGGGCGATGACCTGGCTCTCCAGCGTGGACATCCCGCCGACTCCGCCGACGATCACCGCGGTCCGCTCCGGGTCGACGTCGCGCCCGACCTCGATGCCGGCGTCGGCGAGCGCCTCGGCGGCGGTGATCAGGGCGAGCAGCACGACGCGGTCGAGGACCTTCGTCTCCGGTCCGGAGGCGACGCTGCGCGGGTCGATCGGCGGCAGCACGCCGGCGACCTCCAGGCTGTCGTGAGCCGGGTGCCCCTGCGGCGGCCGGGACAGCCCGGACCGGCCGGTGAGCAGCGCGTCGAACGTCTCGGCCGCGCCCCGCCCGGCCGGGGTGAACAACCCCATGCCGGTGATCAGGGCGGTCACGACGGCGCCTCGGTCAGGTAGCGCTCACGCAGCGCCACCTTGCGCACCTTGCCGGTCACGGTGACCGGGATGTCGTCGGCGCTCACCGGCACCACCCGGCGCAGCGTGGCCGCCACGTCCGTGCCGAGCGCGGCGCGGATGCGCTCGGTGCGGTCCCGCGCCGGGTCCGCCCCGGCGGCCAGCTCCAGCAGCACGTCGGTGGTGACCGTGCCGTCGTCCGCCTTGACGATCACCACGGTGCAGTCGGTGACGTCGGCGCAGGCGGCGAGGATGCGCTCCTCGGACAGCGCGGTGAAGAAGCGCTTCCCCCCGCCGACCTCGACCGAGTCGACCGCCCGGTCCAGGTGGTAGTAGCGGCCGGCGTCGTCGGCGTACACCAGGTCACCGGTGAGATACCACCCGCGCAGCCGGTAGCGGTAGGTGGTGACCGAGTCGTTCCAGTAGCCGCGGAACAGCGACGGCGAGTCGATGCCCAGCCAACCGACCTGGCCGGCGGGCAGCTCGTTGCCCTCGGCGTCGAGCACGGCGACGGTGGCGAACCGGTAGGGGCGGCCGACGCAGCGGCCGTAGTGGTTGGTGTCGACGGTGTGCGTGACGTGGAACATCGAGTGCCCCATCTCGCTGGAGCCGAGCCCGTCGATGAAGACCGAGCCGGGCACCCGGGTCACCCCTTCGCGGGTCACCACGTCCCGCGAGCCGACCGCGACCAGCCGGCGCACGTGCGGCTCGTGTGAGCAGTCGCCGGTGTTGAACCACAGCCGCACCGAGTCGAGGTCGTAGCCCGACAGGTCGAAGCGGGCCAGCTCGGCCCAGGTCACCGAGAAGCCGAAGACGCCGTCCGGGCGCCACCGCTGGATCGCGTCGAGGACCCGTTCGCCGCCCTGCTCGGAGAGCAGGAACATCTCGGCCCGGTTGCCCAACGCCTGGTTGACCATCAGCACAGTGGCGGTGTGCGGGGCGGGCAGCGCGTTGAGGATCCGGGAGGTGCCCTGCGCCTGCGGCATGGACAGCAGGTGCCGGGTGGCGGCGAAGAGGCTGGCGTGCGAGTGCAGCACCGCCTTCGGCACGCCGGTGGTGCCGGAGGTGTGGGTGATCACGATCGGGTCGTCCGGGTGGTGCCGGTAGTGCGCGGGCGCGGCGTCCGGGTCCCCGCCGCCGGCCTGCGCGGGTTCGCCGAGCAGCGGCGCGCCCAGGTCGTGCCCGGCCAGCGCGGCGGCGTGCTCCGCGTCGGCGAGCACCCCGGCGGCGCGCAGCCGGCGGATGTACTCGGCGGCGATCTCCGGGCGCAGCCTGCCGTTCATCAGCGCCGGGATGGCGCCGAGCCGGGTCAGCGCCAGGAACGACAGCACCGTGTCGGCGGCCGTGCCGGCCCAGACCGCCACCGGGTCGCGCCGACGCACCCCGCGCTCGTGCAGCCAGGCCGCCCGGGCGGCGACCAGCCGGTCGAGTTCGCCGAGCGTCAGTGGCGTCTCGGCGGGGCGGCCGTCCACGGCGGTGTCGAACACCAGCCCCGGGCCGTCCGGGTCGGCGCCGTGGGCCAGCACCCGGGCGAGCACGTTGCCCGCGCCCAGTTCGGTGTCGGCGGCCAGCGCGCCGCGCAGTCCCCTCGTCCTCATTGACGTGTCCCCTCCCCCAGCAGCACCGCGGTCGCCTCGCCCGGCGTACCGTCCGGTGCCAGTTCGATCAGGATCAGCAACGCCTGCGTGGCGTCGCCGTCGTGGCGTAACAGGTCGGCCGCGGCCTCGCCGTCGGCCCGCGGGTCGCCGGTCGGGCTCAGGCAGACCACCGGCCCGTCCAGTCCCCAGCGCGCCGCGACGTGCCCGGCCACGCTGTTCGGCACCGACTGGAAGAAGAACAGCGGGCCGACCCGCCCACCGCCGGCCACCGTGGCCCGCACGTGCGCCGCCGCGGCCGTGTCTCCGCTCGCGCTGACCAGCAGCACCGCCGTCCGGTTGCCGGCCGGCAGCGGCCGGCTCGGGTGCCGCCGCCCGAGGCACCGCTCGGCGACCGCCACCACCAGCGGCGCGAAGGGCGAGTGCACGAACCCCGGCACCGCCGGCGCGTCTGCGTCCCCGGCCTCGGGCCACCGCGCCTCGGCGAGCACCCGCCATGCCGCCGGCCGCGCGGCGTCGGCGTTCTCGCCGGGGTCGTCGGGGCCGCACGGTCGCGGGGTGGGATGCGCCGGGGCGGTCACGGGGCACTCACCAGCAGCGCGGTGTTCGCGCCGCCGAACGCGGCGTTCAGGGTCAGGGCGTGGGTGGTGGCCGCGGGGCGCGGGGCGTCGCGGACGACGTCCAGCGGGCAGTCCGGGTCCGCGGCCAGCCAGCCGGCGGTGGGCGGCAGCGTGCCGTGCCCCAGCGCCAGCACGGTGACCACCAGTTCGAGCAGCCCGGACGCCTCCAGCGCGTGCCCGTGCACCGACTTGGTGGCGCTGACCGGCAGCCGCCCGGCCCGATCGCCGAAGACCCGCCGCAGCGCCGCCGCCTCGGAGGCGTCGCTGTACGGGGTGCCGGTGGCGTTGGCGTTGACGTGGCCGACCGCGGCCGGGGACACCCCGGCGCGGACCAGCGCCGCCTCGACCGCCCGGGCCAGGCCGTTCCCGCCCGGGTCCGGCTGGCAGGCGTGGTAGGCGTCCCCGGCCCGGCCCCACCCGGCCACGGTGGCCAGTGGCGCCACGCCGCGCCGGGCGGCGGCGCCGCCCGACTCCAGCACCACCGCGACCACCCCGTCGCCGAGCAGCAACCCCTTGCGGCCGGCGCTGAACGGGCGTACCGCCGCGTCGGCGGCGAGCGCCCGGCCGGCGTCGAACAGCGCGTACTGGTCGGGCTCCACCAGGTAGCCGGCCGCGACCACGACCCGCTCCAGGTCGCCGCGGCGGATCAGCGCGGCGGCGTCGGCGACCGCGGTGCTCGCCGAGACGCACGCGGTGGTGTAGACCCGGGTCGGTCCGCCGAGTCCGCACCGGGCCGCCAGGTGACCGGCGAGCGCCGGCGTCGTCGGCTCCGCCACGTCAACCGGTACGGGCAGCGTGGGCGGCCCGCCGTGGGTGGCCAGGAACAGCGCCGCGGCGGCCCGGTCGGCCGGGGCCAGCCCGGCGGCCCGCCCGACGCGGTCGATCGCGTCGGTCAGCTCCTCGGCGAGCGTGCCGGTCTCGGGCAGGGTGGCGGCCACGGTGACCCGCCGGCCGGTGGTGTCGAAACGGCGCACCGGGGTGAACGCCGGGGCGCCGGTGAGCACCCCGGCCAGCAGCGCGTCGGCGCCCCTGCCCAGGGCGCTGACCGCGTGCATGCCGGTGATCCGTACGAGGGCCCGCTCAGCCATCTGCGGGAGCGGTGAGCGAGGTGTGGAGCACCGCCAGCGCGTCGTCGACGGTGCGGATGCCGGCGAGCTGGTCGTCGGTGAGGTCGAGCCGGCGGTCGTACCGCTGCTCGACGAGATGCACCAGCCAGGCCAGTTCCATCGAGCCGATCCGGTCGGGCACCTGGTCGGCGGGTTTCGCGGTCAGTTCGGCGAGCATGCTCACCAGGTCAGCTCGCCCCAGGTCGGGCTGACCGGGCATCAGGAGTGGTCGCTGTTCGCGGCGGCCCGGTCGGCGACCATCGTGGTGAACTCGCCGACCGTCATCAACGCCAGCTTCTCCGACTCGTCGTCGGCGAACTTCAGCCCGTAGCGGTCCTCGACGCGGACCGCGAGGTCGGCCAGCGCCAGCGATTCCAGGTCGACGCCGGAGGGGCCGAGGGTGGTGGCGTCGTCGATCTCCTCGACGTCGTAGTTCATGTCGGCGAGCTGCTCGATGACGAAGGTGCGGACCTCGTCGCGCATGGGTGTGACCTCATTTCGCTACCAGTTACCGGTGCCCGGTCGGGACACCGTGTCCGGGTGGGCCGGCCGGGCCGCCGGCGTCGCACGGGAGCTGACGCGGCGGCGCCTGCGGCGCGCGGGTGGCGCGCCGCCCGGCCGGTCCGGGGCGGGGATCGGGGTACGCCGGACGGCCCGAGGGCGTCCGGTGGTGGTCGTGGTCGTGCTCGCGCAGCGGGCCGGTCACGAGACGGCGTCCCGCAGCGTCGGGACGGAGCGGACCAGCTTGCCGGTGGTGGTGCGGGGCAACTGCTCCAGCAGGTGCAGGGCGCGGGGCCGTTTGAAGCCGGCCAACCGCTCGGCGATCAGGCGGTCCAGGGCGTCCTCGGTCAGCGCGCCGTCGTGCTGCACGTAGGCGCTGATCCCGTCGTCCCAGACCACCACCGCGGCGGTGACCCCGGGCAGCCCGGCGACGGTGGCCTCCACCTCGGTCAGGTCGACCTTGAGCCCGCCCACCGACACCTGCGAGTCGAGCCGGCCCTTGATCGTGACCAGTCCGGTGTCCGGGTCGACGGTGCCGGCGTCGCGGGTGTGCAGCCAGCCGTCGGCCCAGCGGGTCGGGTCGGCGAGCCCGACGTACGGGTTCGCCGGGCAGCTCACCCACAGCTCGCCGTCCTGCTCCCGCACCCGGATGCCGGGGGCGGGGGTGATCGCCGGACGGTGGCGGCCGTACAGGTCGGTGCCGATGACGCCGACCTCGGTCATCCCGTACATGTTGCCCAGCGGGACGCCGTAGCGGTCGGTGAACGCCCGGGCGACCGCGGCGGGCACCAGCTCGCCGCCGGTGGTCATGCGCGCGAGCTGGGGCAGCGGCCCGGTGGGCACGGTGGAGGCGAGCAGACCGATGTGGAACGGCACGCCGAGCACGGTGGCCGGGGTGTCCTGGGCGGCGACGGCGGCGAGCACCGCGTCGCCGCTGAGCCGCTCCGGCGGGCACAGCTCGACGCCGGCGTGCAGCCCGTAGAGCAGGCCGCCGACCAGGCCGAGCACGTGCACCATGCTGGGCAGCAGGATGATCCGCTCGCCGGGCCGGGCCACCCCGTCGATCTCGGTGTAGCGGCGCACCTCGGCGACCAGGTCCGCAGCGGTGCGGCCGATGACCTTGGACGGGCCGGTGGAGCCGGAGCTGAGCTGGATCACCGCGTGCGGGCTGCCGGCCGGCCGGTCGGACCAGGCGCGCACCCCGGCGGTGACGTCGACGAACACGCGCAGCGCGCCGCCGCCGGTGCGCACCGGCGCGACCACCACCTGCGGCTGGAGCCGGTGCAGCGCCCGGTCGACCTCGTGGTCGGTGAGCCGGTGGTCGAGCAGCACCGCCTGGGCGCCGGCCCGCCAGGTGGCGAGCAGGTGCGCCACGTAGGCCAGCGACGGGGGCAGGCGCAGCGCGACGGCTCCGCCGCGACGCAGCCCGGCCCCGACCAGCCGCTCCTGCGCCTCGCCGACCAGCCGGCGCAGCGTGCCCCGGTCGACCGGTTCGGGAAGCCGCAGGCAGACGTCGCCCGCCGGACCCGTGAGCAGGATGTCGTCCACCCAACCTACCGTCGACTGTGGATCTTCCACCCCGGTCACGACCCGCCACCGCCCAGCCTAGAAATACGTGAGACCCGCTCCACGTGGGAGTTGACGGAACCCTACGTCGGGTCTTCTCCGCATCGCCAGGTGCAAATGGCTAGATCCAAAACAGCGGCTGGGTGGATTGCCCAGGCTCGATCGGACAGGCAGGATCGGGGCCACGCCGGCTAGGTGGCCCGCCGGCCGGGCGCGCGTGTCCTGATCAGACGCACGCCGCCCCGGCGGGCCGTCAGCTGTCCCCGGTCGGCGGGGGCGCGGCGCCACGCAGCACCAGCGCGCTGTTGAACCCGTCGAAGCCGCGCGCGCCCACCAGCGCGATCCGGCTGCGCGGCCGGCGGGGTTCGCGCAGGAACGTCAGCTCGCACCCGGGCGCGGGCTCGTCCGGGGCGGCGGAGACCGGCAGCACGTCACGGGAGAACGCGAGCAGGGCGGTGGCCGCGTCCAGCGCCGAGGACCCCTGGTGGGCCCGGCCGGTCAACGGCTTCTGCGTGGTCACCGGCGGGGTCCGGTCACCGAACACGGCGCGCAGCGCGCTCGCCTCCGCCCGGTCGTACGCCGGCGCCCCGAGCGCGTCCGGCCAGATCACGTCCACATCGTGCGGACGCACCGCGGCCCGGTCCAGGGCCAGCCGCAACGCGCGGGCGTAGTGGGTCGGGTCGGGCCCGTCTGGCGCGTCGGTGGGCGCGGCGTCGTGGGTGGCCGCCCAGCCGGTGATCTCGCCGTAGATCCGGGCCCCCCGGCCCAGGGCGTGTCCCAGCTCCTCCACCACGAAGACCGCGCCCCCCTCGGCCGGCACGTAACCGCTGGCCGAGACGTCGAACGGCCGGTACGCCCGCGCCGGGTCGGCGACGTCGCTGAGCAGCCCGGAGCGGAGCTGGCAGGCCAGCGCGTACGGGCTCAGCGGGCACTCGGTGGCCCCGGCGACCACCACCGGGGTGCCCCGGCGCACCGTGCGCACCGCGTGCGCCAGGCTGTCCAGCCCGCCGGCCGACTCGGACACGGTCACCCCCGACGGGCCCTTGAACTGGTGGCGGATGGACAACTGGCCGACGCTCGCCGCGTAGAACCAGGCGATCGACTGGTACGCCCCGACGGTGCGCGACGGCCCACCCCAGAGCCGTTGCAGTTCCCGCTGCCCGAACAGGTTGCCGCCGGACGAACTGGCCAACGTCACCGCCCAGCCGTACGGGTCGGGCGAGACCTCGGCCAGCCCGGCGTCGGTGAGCGCCAACCGGGTCGCGGCGAACCCGAGATGACTCCACCTGTCGGTCTGCACCCGCTGCCGGGCGTCGACGAACCCGGCCGGGTCGAAGTCGGCCACCTCGCCGGCCACCCGGGTCGGGTAGGACGCCGGGTCGAACAGCGTGATCGGTCCGGTGCGCCGGGTCCCGGCCAGCACGGTGTCCCAGTGCGCGTCCGCGCCGACGCCGCTGGGCGCGACCACGCCGATGCCGGTCACCACCGCCCGGGCCGTCACGGTGCCAGCCGGCGGAACACCATCGCGGACTGGAACCCGCCGAACCCGCTGCCGACCGACAGCGCCACGTCCACCGGCACCTCCCGGGCCTCGTTCGGCACGTAGTCCAGGTCGCACTCCGGGTCCCGGGTGGCCCAGTTGGCGGTGGGCGGGACGACGCCGTACTCGATGGCCAGCGCGCAGGCGGCCATCTCGATCGAGCCGATGGCGCCCAGCGAGTGCCCGACCATCGACTTGATCGAGCTGATCGGCACCCGGTACGCGGCCGGCCCCAGTGCCCGCTTGAACGCCGCGGTCTCGTGCCTGTCGTTCTGCCGGGTGCCGGAGCCGTGTGCGCTGACGTACGACACGGCCGACGCGGCGAGGCGGGCCTGGCGCAGCGCGTCGGTGATCGCCACCGCCATCTCCGCGCCGTCCGGGCGCAGCCCGGTCATGTGGAAGCCGTTGCTGCGGCTGGCGTAGCCGGCCACCTCGCAGTAGACGTGCGCGCCCCGGCGGCGGGCGTGCCCGGCCTCCTCCAGCACCAGCACCGCCGCGCCCTCGGCGAGCACGAAGCCGTGCCGGTCGGCGTCGAACGGCCGGGAGGCGTGCTCCGGGTCGTCGTTGTCCGGGCTGGTCGCCCCGATCGCGTCGAACGAGGCGACGGTGACCGGGGAGATCGGCGAGTCGGCGGCCCCGGCCAGCACCACGTCGGCCTCGCCGTCGGCGACGAGCTGGTGGGCGTAGCCGATCGCGTCGATGCCGGAGGTGCAGCCGGTGGAGATCACCTGGGCCGGGCCGTGCAGGCCGTGCCGGCAGGCCACGTCCGCGGCCAGGCTGCTCGGCACCAGCGCCTGGTAGAGGTACGGCCCGCCGAGGGTGTGGTCGACCAGCCAACGCCGGCCGGAGTCGCTGACCCGGACGTACTCCTGTTCCAGCGCCATGGTGCCGCCGACGGCGGTGCCGAGCACCACGCCGGCCCGTTCCCGCTCGGCGTCGCCGAGGGTCAGCCCGCTGTCGGCGAGCGCCTCGGCGGAGCAGGCGAGCGCGAACTGCACGTACCGGTCGGCGCGCTGCCGCTCGGCGAGGGTGATCCCGGCGGCGTCGGGGTCGAAGTCGCACTCGGCGGCGATCTGCGAGCGGAACGGCGACGGGTCGAAGAAGCTGATCCGCCGGGTGGCGGTGCGCCCCTCGGTGATCGTCTTCCAGAACCGGTCCCGGGTCGCGCCGCCGGGCGCCACCACCCCGACGCCGGTGACCACGGTGCGCCGGCCGGTCACGACGGCTCCCGTGGCGGTGGGGCGGCGCTCTCGGTGTCGACGTGGCCGAGTTCCGGCCGGGGCGCGAGCGGGCCCAGGTGGAAGACCACCTCGGCGGGTTCGTCGCCGGTGTTGCGCAGCCGGTGCCGCACGTCCTTCGGCACGTAGAGCGCCTCGCCGGCGGCCAGCGGCACCGGGACGTCGTCCAGGTCGACGGTGATCGCACCCCGCGCGACGTAGAGGAACTCCTCGCTGTAGGGGTGGTAGTGCTCGGCGATCCACTCCCCCGGCGCGAGCGTGGCGACGCCCATGAAGCCGGACGTGCTGCCGACGGTCTTCGGTCCGAGCAGGACCCGCAGCTCCCCGCCGCGCCGCCGGTCGGCGGGGACGTCGCGGGCGCAGATCCGGGCCGTGGTGGTGTCGGTCATCGGGTGCCTCCCGCCGCGTACGCCCGCTCGATCTTCTCCTTGATCACGGCGAGCTGGACCTTGCTGTTGGTGTTGATCCGGTCGGTCATCCCGGCGTTGTCCAGCGGTGCGCCCGGTTTCATGGCGAAGTCCTGGGTCCACGTCATCCGGGTGCCGCCAGGGAACTCCTCGTACCGCCAGTGGATGCGCATGTACTCGAACGGCCCGGTCTCCACCCGCCGGGCGTGCACCTGCCGGGTGGCCGGGTCGGCGGTGCGTTCGCTGACCCAGCTCCACGCCACACCGTCGTCGTCCGGGTGCATGGTGAGCCGGAAGCGGACCGTGTCGCCGTCGCGGTGCAGGACCTCGGCCACCGCGTACTCGGTGAACAGCTGGGTCCACCGGGCGACGTCGTTGGTGATCTCCCAGACCAGCGACAGCGGCGCGGCGATGTCCACCGCGTTCTCGGTGTGCCCGGGCGGGTCCGCGCGGCGGGCGACCAGGTCGGCGACGCCGGCGATGCTGAGCGCGCCGGCCTGCTCGGGGATCTTCACCCGCCACCGGTCGGCCACGACCGCGGCGAGTTCGAGCAGCGCCAGCGAATCCATGCCCAGTTCCTCCAGGCTGGCCGCCGGCGCGCCGGCGGCGGCGTCCGGGTCCAGCCCGCAGCGGGTCACCAGGATCTCGGTGATCTCGCTGGTCAACGGGCGGTCGGGGGCGAGGGTCATCGGTTCCTCCAGGTGGTCGGGCCGGCGGCGGGCGCGGCGGGAGCGGGGGTACGGCCGGCCGGGGCGGCCTCGGCGCGGGGATCGGGCACCGGGTGCACGGGTTCGGGATGCGGGTCGGCGTCGAGCCGCCCGGCCTCGTGGTCCGCGTCGAGCGGCGCGGCCCCGTCGTTCGGTTCGGCGTCGGAACCCGGGGCGAGCAGGCGCTCGACCAGCGCGGTGGTGTGCCGGGCGGCCCGGAACGCGCTGTCGCGCAGCACCCGCCGGGCGAACGGGATGGTGGTGCGCACGCCGGGGCCGGCCACCTCGAACTCGGCCAGCGCCCGGTCGAGCCGGCCCAGCGCGGCGTCGCGGTCCGGCGCCCACACCGCCACCTTGGCCAGCAGCGAGTCGTAGTGCGGGCTGACCAGGTAGCCCACGTGCCCGTGCGTGTCGACCCGGGTGAACGGGCCGCCCGGCGGGCGGAACCGCTCCAGCCGGCCGGGCGCGGGCGCGAAGTCGCGGTCCGGGTCCTCCACGTTGACCCGGCACTCGATCGCCACCCCGTGCAGCCGCACGTCGGACTGCCGCAGGCGCAGCGGGACGCCGGCGGCCACGTGCAACTGCTCCTGGACCAGGTCGACGCCGGTGACCATCTCGGTGACCGGGTGCTCCACCTGGATCCGGCAGTTGATCTCCAGGAAGTGTGCGCGTTCCGCGTCGTCGACCAGGAACTCGACGGTGCCGGCGCCGGCGAAGCCGACCGACAGCGCGCCGCGCAGCGCCACCTCGGCGAGCGTGTCCAGGGTGGCCGGTCGCAGCGCCGGCGCGGGCGCCTCCTCGATGAGCTTCTGGTGCCGGCGCTGCACCGAACAGTCCCGGGTGCCCAGGTGCACGCCGTTGCCCTGGCCGTCGCAGAGCACCTGCACCTCGACGTGCCGGGCGTCGGCGAGGTAACG
Source organism: Micromonospora sp. NPDC050980 (assembly GCF_040653835.1). Lineage (NCBI taxonomy): Bacteria > Bacillati > Actinomycetota > Actinomycetes > Micromonosporales > Micromonosporaceae > Micromonospora > Micromonospora sp. NPDC050980. Next base: position 84,146 of record NZ_JBFAGS010000008.1, read on the forward strand.
CTCGACGTACACCCGGTCGTCGCCGAAGGCGACCTGCGCGGCGGCGCGGGTGCGGGCATACGCGCGGGGCAGCTCGGCGGCGCAGCGCACCACAGTCATCCCGCGCCCGCCCCCGCCCGCCGCGGCCTTGACGATCACCGGGTAGCCGACCTCGGCGGCCACCTCCTGCGCCTTGGCCACGGTCGGCGACGTCCGCACGCTGCCCGGTGGCAGGGGCAGACCGGCCCGGCTCATCAGCGCGCGGGCGGTGGACTTGTCCGCGAGCGCGGCCATCACCTGCGGCGGCGGGCCGATGAAGACCAGCCCGTTCTCCGCGCAGATCTCGGCGAAGTCGGCGTCCTCGGAGAGGAAGCCGTAGCCGGGGTGGACCGCCTGGGCCCCGGTCTGCCGGGCCGCCTCGACGATCGCCGCGGCGTTGAGGTAGCTGCGGCGGCTGGCCGCCGGGCCGATCCGGACCGCCTCGTCGGCCAGGCGCACCGGCAGCGAGTCGGCGTCGGCGCTGGAGTGCACCACCACGGTGCGCACGCCGAGTTCCCGACAGGCGCGCAGCACCCGCAGCGCGATCTCACCGCGGTTGGCGATCAGCACCTTGTCGAACATCAGGCGTCCGCCCCGGTGACCGGGTCCAGGGCCAGCAGCGGCTGGTCGTACTCGACCGGCTTGCCGTCCGCGACCAGCACCTCGACCACCCGGCCGGCCTGGCCGGCGGTCACCTCGTTCATCAGCTTCATCGCCTCGACGATGCCGATCACCTGACCCGGGCGGACCACGTCGCCGACCGCGACGAACGGCGCGGCGCCCGGCTCCGGGGCCCGGTAGAACGTGCCCACCACCGGCGAGCGCACGGTCGGCCGGTCGGACCCGGGCGCCGCTGCCACGTCGACCCGGACCGTCGCCTGGCCGGCCGGCGGGAGCCCGGCCCGCGGCGCAGGCACCGGGTCGTGCCACTCGACCTCCAGCGCCGCGTCGCCGCTGCGCAGCCGGACCCGGCGTACCGGGCCGGCCAGGTCGGCGACCAACCGGTGGGCCTGCCGGCGCAGCCCGTCCAGCACCTGTTCGGCCCCGTCGTCGGCCATCACGCCACCTCCGGACGTCCACCGGCCGGCGCGGCAGCGCCCGGCGCGGCGGCGGAACGGGCCGCGCCGAAACGGCGGAAGCGCTGGCGGCGACGGCGCACCAGCGTGGCCGGTGGCACCGTGAGCAGCGGGGCCAGGTTCACCGCGACCGCCCGCCCCAGCAGCTCGGCCGCGCCCGCCGGGTCGCCGTGCGCGCCCGGGTGCGGCTCCGGCACCAGCTCGTCGACCACGCCGAGCCGGCACAGGTCGGCGCCGGTCAGTCGCAGCGCCCGGGCGGCCTGCGGCGCGGCGGAGCTGTCCGACCAGAGGATCGCGGCGCAGCCCTCCGGGCTGATCACCGAGTAGACCGCGTGCTCCAGCATGAGCACCCGGTCGGCGACGGCGAGGGCCAGCGCACCGCCGCTGCCACCCTCGCCGGTGACCACCGCGACCACCGGGGTCGGCAGGACGCTCATCGCCAGGATGCTCTCCGCTATCGCCGCGGCCTGACCCTGCCGCTCGGCGGCCACCCCCGGGTCGGCACCCGGCGTGTCCACAAGCGTCACCACCGGAAGCCGGAGCCGGGCGGCGAGCCGCATCAGCCGCAGCGCCTTGCGGTGCCCGGCCGGTGACGCCATGCCGAAGTTGCGGGCCACCAGTTCGGCGGTGGTGTGCCCCTTCTGGTGGCCGATCACCATCACCGGCCGGCCGGCGAGGCGGGCCACGCCGCCGACGACCGCCGGGCAGTCCGCGCCGAGCCGGTCGCCGTGCAGCTCGACGAAGCCGTCGAACGCCGTCTCCAGGTAGTCCAGGGTGGTCGGCCGGCCGGGGTGCCGCGCGGTGCGTACCGTCTCCCACGGGTCGCGGGCCGGGCGCGCGGCGGCGGGCGGCGGGGCGACCGGACGCGGCGCCGGCCGGGTGGCCGGCGGCCGGCGGCCGGCCTCGGCGGCGGCGAGCAGCGCCGCCAGCCGGCCCCGCAGCGCGTGCCGGGGCACCACCAGGTCGACCTGCCCGTGCCGCAGCAGGTACTCCGCGGTCTGGAAACCGTCCGGCAGCGCCGCGCCGGTGACCTGCCGGATCACCCGGGGGCCGGCGAAGCCCAGCCGGGCGCCGCTCTCGGCGAGCACCACGTCGGTGTTCGTCGCGAACGACGCGGCCACCCCGCCGTACGTGGGGTCGGTGACCACGCTGACCGTGAGCAGACCCGCCTCGCGCAGCCCGGCGAGGGCCTGGCTGACGGTGGCCATCTGCATCAACGACAGCGCGCCCTCCTGCATCCGCGCCCCGCCCGAGGCGGTGACCAGCACCAGCGGGGTGCCGTCGGCGAGCGCCCGCTCGGCGGTACGGGTGATCAGCTCGCCGACCGCGCAGCCGAGGCTGCCGCCGAGGAAGCGGAAGTCCATCACCGCGAGCGCGACCGGGTGCCCGCCCAGCCGGGCGGTGCCGCAGAGCACCGCCTCGTCCAGGCCGGTGCCGGCGCGGGCCGCGCCGAGCCGGTGCGGATAGGGCAGCGCGTCGACGAAGTCGATCGGGTCGACCCGGACGGCCCGGTCCGGCAGTGCGGTGAACGAGTCCGGGTCGACCAGTTGCGCCACCCGCTCCGGCGCGTCCAGCCGGGCGTGCGAGCCGCACTCCGGGCAGACGTCCAGGTTGCGGCGCAGCCGCTTGCGGTAGAGCAGCGAGGCGCAGCCGTCGCACCGCGACCAGAGCTGCTCGTCGCGGGGCGCGGTGGTGGTCACGGCCGCCGCCCGGCGTCGTACCGGTAGAAGCAGTGGGCCATCGCGTCGCGCGGCGAGCGCCAGGTGGGCAGGTACGGTGAGACGTAGGGTCGCAGCCGCTCGCTGATCCGCACGAACTCGGGATGGCCGCGGGCGTCCTCGACGGCGCCCTGCGCCGGTGTCTCCGTCTCCAGCAGGTGCACGTAGAGGTCGTGCAGCCGGTAGAGCGACCGGTGCCGCACGCCGACCAGGCCGGGCAGCTCGGTCGCGTCGGACTCGGCGAAGATCTCGGCGACCCGGTCCTCGGCGGTGGGCACCACCTTGGCGACGATGAGCGAGCGGTCCATCCGCGGCCTCCCCTGCTACGTCCCGGTGCGCGGCGGACCGGTCGCGCCGCACGGATGACCCACCGTGCCGCCGGTGCCGTCACCCGGGCGTCAACCGGCCACCACCGGCCCGCCGGAATGGTGACGCTGCGTTGACGCAACCTGTGCGTGAGCTATGCGAAGGTCATCTTCCGCTTTCCCGTTGACGACACTTTTTCGCAGATCACGGGCGACTTACGAATCCGTTACGGAGGGTCAACCAGGACGCGAGGCGTTGACTGAGAGTAACAGAGGTTGATATCCTCCGTGGTGATCGACCCGGTCACGGCGCGCGTCCGGCGGCCACGGCGCAGGCGATCCGACGCCGGCGTCACGGGCGAGAGGATCCGGGCAGACAGGACAGTCGGGACGCCGATTCCCGGCGGTGGGGGGTGCGCCGTGTCCGGTGGATCGAGGATGCCGACGGCGGGAAACCACGCCCCCCGGGTGGCGCTGCACCTGCTCGGCGGCTTCCAGCTCCTGCACGACGGCGTGCCGGTGGTGGTGCCCCGCGGGCTGCAACGTGTCATCGCGCTGATCGGCCTGCGCCCGGGCGCCACCCGCAGTCACCTCGCCGGGCTGCTCTGGCCCGAGAACCCCGAGGAACGGGCGCTGTCCTCGCTGCGCACCGCGCTCTGGCGGCTGCGCCAGGACCCGTGCTGCCCGCTGCGCACCGACGGCGACACCGTCCGCCTCGGCCCCACCGTCCGCCTCGACACCGACGAGCTGGTCGAGGCCGCCGCCCGGGTACGCGAGGGCGCGGTCCCCCGCGGCGTCACCGGCGCCGGCCGGCACGACCTGCTCCCCGGCTGGTACGACGACTGGGTGTTGCTGGAACGCGAACGGCTGCGCCAGCTCCGCCTGCACATGCTGGAGGAACTGGCCGGCAACCACCTGGTCGCGGGTCGCCACGGCGAGGCGCTGGAAGCGGCGCTGGAGGCGATGGCGGCCGAGCCGCTGCGCGAAACCCCGCACCGCCTGGTCGTCCGCATCCACCTGGCCGAAGGCAACGCGTTCGAGGCGGTGCACTCGTTCTACGTCTACCGGGAGCTGCTCCTGCGCGAGCTGCGCCTGGAACCGTCCCCGGCCATGACCGCCCTGCTCGACGACACGCTCGCCCCGATCCGCCGCGCCAGTCGCGCGGAGCCGCCGCCATCCGGGGGGCGGCGCACCGTCGCGCGCGGTCCGGCGCCGCACCCGCGCGGCGCGACGTCACCACCGCCATCAATGCCCAGGGGTACGCCGTGACGGCGAGGTGACACCCGCGCCGCCACCGTGGAGACACGACGACCGCCGCCACCCGGGTCGGGGCGAGCGGCGGCAGCGCGGCGGAAGGGACCTGCGATGAGTCGACTGTTGGTGGTCAGCCGGATCGTGCCCGGCTCGCAGGGCCGGGTGGCCCAGATCTTCGCCGAGTCCGACGCGACCGAACTGCCCCGGCTCACCGGCGTGCGGCACCGGTCGCTGTACTACCTGCACGACCTGTGCGTCCATCTGATGGAGACCGTCGACGTGGCCCCGGACCTGGCGGCCGAGCTGCGCGAGAACCCGCTCTACGAACACGTCAACGAACGGCTGTCCGCGCACACCTCGCCGTACCTGCCGACCTGGCACTCGCCCCGCGACGCGGTCGCCGGCTGCTTCTACAGCTGGGACGCCGCCGACAGCCCGGCCCCCGACCGGATCCACTGAGCCGGGACGGGCCACCGACGGGGGCGCTCCGGGACCACGTACGGCACCGGGTCCCGGAGCGTCCTCCCCACCCACGGTCATCCTCCGGCCACCGGCCGGCGCGGCCGGTGGCACCGCCGACGCCCCGACGCCGACCTGCCTGTCGCCTCGCGCGCACGTGTGCGAAGCTGCCCCGAGCTTTCTCGTGACCGTCGTGCACGCACATAGAAGGAGGTAGGCCATGCCGTCGAGCTTCGGGCAGTGGCTGTTCGTGATCCTGGCCCTGCTCATCGGAGTGGGCGTCGGCTGGGTGGTGTCCGGTCGCCGGGCCGGCGCGGACGCGTCGGCGCCCACGGTGGAGGGTGCCACCGCCCCGGCTGCCGAGATGACCGGCACCGTCGACGAACCGCGGCCGGCCGCGGTGGTCGACGAGACGCCGGCACCGGCAGCCGTGACCGATCAGCCGACCACGACCGGGGTGGACACCACTTCCCCCGCCGAGTCCGAGCCCGCCGTCACCGCCGCGTCCACCGCCGCCGAGCCGGCCGCCGTCACCGCGGGATCCGGGCCGGCCACCATCGCCGCGGAGTCCGTCGACGCGGGCGCGTCGCACCCGGGCGAGCCGGTCGACGCCGCGGAGCCGACCCCGGCCGACGTGGCCGCGGAGCCGGCCGGCAGCGGCGTGGCGCAGGTCGCCGAGGCGACGCCGACCGCACCGGCGACCGAGCCGGAGCCCGTGCCCGCCGTCGCCGCTCCCACCCCGGCCGACGCGACGCCGGCGCCGGCCGGCGCCGTCGCGGAGCCCGCCGACCCGATGCCGGCGCCGGCAGGCGCCGTCGCGGAGCCCGCCGACGCGACGCGGGAGCCGGCCGGCCCGGCCGCCGCCACCGCGCCGGCGGTCACGCCGACCGTCCCGGCGCCCCGGGCCTCGGCGGAGAACGACGAGCCGGCGCGGGCGGAGACTGACGCGCCGGACGACTTCCGCCGCATCCAGGGCATCGGGCCGAAGCTGGCCGCCGCGCTCCAGGACGCCGGCATCCGCACCTACCGCCAGCTCGCCGAGCTGGACGAGGCCACGCTGCGCGAGACCGTGAAGACCGCCGGCCTGCGTGCCGCGCCCGGCCTGGCCACCTGGCCCCAGCAGGCGAAGGTGCTGGCCGGCACCCGCGGCGAGACCGGGCAGGCGCTCCCGGCGGGCGCCGAGTAGCCGGTACCGGACCCCGGGCCGGTGACGACCGACGATCGTCACCGGCCCGACCTGTTCGGTGCGACCGGAATGCCGGAAAGCCGACGGGCGCACACCGTCGTCGCTACCGTCGGGGAGGGGGCAAGACCGCCTACCGCACGATCCCGCCACCGCAGGAGCAGCTCGTGCCCACCGCACCGCCGGAGCCCGCCGACCCGCGGCCCCCGGTGCGCGATCCCGAGGCTCCACGCCGGGTGACGCTGCTGGAGCTCTTCTTCGACCTGGTCTACGTGGTGGCGCTGGCCCTGGTCTCGCGCTACCTGATCCGCGGGGTCGGCTGGGAGCGGGCCGCCGAGTCGCTGGTCATCCTGATGGCCATCTGGTGGACCTGGGCGATCACCACGCTGGTCACCGACCTCTACGATCCGGGACGCGCCGAGATCAAACTGCTGGTGGTGGCCGTGATGTTCGGCGCGCTGCTGATGACCACCGCCATCCCGGAGGCGTTCGGCGCCCGCGGGCTGGTCTTCGCCGGCACGTACGTGGCGATCCATCTCGGACGCGGCGTGTTCCTCATGCCGGCGGTCCGGCGCCATCCCGAGACCCGCCGCCGGGCCATCCGGATCCTCGTCTGGTTCGCGGTGTCCGCGGTGCCCTGGCTGATCGGCGCGGTCGCCGCACACGGGCACGCCCGCATCTGGTTCTGGGCCGGCGCGCTGGCCATCGACTACCTGGGGTTCCGCCTCGCGTACCCGGTGCCCGGCCTGGGCTCGGTGCCGGAGGCCCAGCGCAACGTGACCGCCGAGCATCTCTCCGAGCGCTACCAGCAGTTCTTCATCATCGCGCTGGGCGACGCGGTGCTGGTCTCCGGCACCGTGTTCAGCCTGCACCACTCCGAGGTGGAGAACATCGCCGCGTTCACCACCGCGTTCACCACCACGCTGCTGCTCTGGCGTATCTACGTGCACAAGTCCGGTGAGCTGCTACCGCACGCCATCGCCCGGTCGAGCCAGCCGAGCTTCCTGATCACCGCCCCGTACACCCACCTGCTCATGGTGGCCGGGGTCGTGACCGCCGCGGCCGGCTTCGACCTGGTGCTGCTGGAGCCGACCGGACGCACCCCGCCGGCCTGGCTGGCGGTCATCCTCGGCGGGCCGGCACTGTTCCTGGCCGGTCGGGCCGCCTTCGAGTACGAGGTGTTCAGCCGGGTCTCGCGGTCCCGCCCCGGTGGCATCCTGGCGCTGCTCACCATCGCGCCCGCGCTGCTGTTCCTCGCGCCGGTGTACGCCGCCGTCGGCGCCATGCTGGTGCTGGCGGGGGTGGCCGGCGCCGACCACCTGCGCAGTCGGGGCCGCCCGCCCGAGGAGCCAGTGCCACCGCACTGAGCCGGCCGCCGGTAATCGGAATCGGCCGTGTCCACGGCGGTGCGCCGTTTGACGGATCACCCGTGCGGGGTACATGCCCTCCACCTCGAATCCACCACAACCCCAGCGGAGGCAACTGATGCGCGGCACCTCGATACTCGGCGTCCTGGTCGTCATCTGGCTCATCATCGGCGCCATCGCCGCCGGTCAGCGCGGCTACTACGGCAACGACGAGACCAACTGCGCGGAGGCGGGCACAATCCTGGTCACGATCGTGGCCGGCCCGCTGAACTACATCGGCGCCAACCCGAAGATCGACTGCAAGCTGCCCGAGCCTTCCAAGTAGGTCGCCGCACCCCGCACTTCCCCCCGGCCCGCGCCCGCCCAGCGAGCGCGGGCCGTTCCGTGCCCGAGCGAGCGCCGTCACCTCCGTCCCCGCCGTCCCCCTGGTCCCGCCGTCCCTGCCGTCCCTGCCGTCTCCGCCGTCACCACCGCCGGCCGTCCTAGGAGGCTGGGCTTCCAGATGCAGGTGTGAGAGGGGGTCCCTTCTCTACACGAGGCGTTAACAAGGGGCCCCTCCTTACACCTCAGCCGCCGACGTGGATGCCGGGGCGGCGGGTCGGGTCGGGCTCGGACTTGCGGATGATCTCGCGGACCACCGGCGGGGTGTCACCGCGCCCCAGGATCAGGTAGCGCAGCAGGTGCGCGATCGGGTTGCCCTCCGACCACTCGAAGTGGCAGTGCGGCCGGACCCCGGTCGCGTCCCGCAGGGCGAGCAGGATCGCCGCGATCGCGTTCGGCGCGGCCGGGCTGCGGGCGCGCAGGATCCGGTACCCACCGACCTCCACCCCGCACACCCGCAGCACCTGGCTGAACTGGGACGGGTCGCTGACGTCGATCTCCAGGAAGATCACGTCGGCGGCGCCGGGCACCGGGTTCATCGACCGTTGCGCCCGCTCCTTGACCCGGTACTCCTTCACCGATCTCCGCTGCGCCGCTTGTTCGCGATCAGGTGCAGCCGCCCATCCCGGGCGGCGGACTCGTCGACGAACCGGCGGGCCGGCGCGTCGAACTCGATCCGCTCGGCGCGCAGCTCCGTGGTCCGGGTGACCCGGGAGATCAACGAGACCGCGATGATCCCGGCGATGAAGAAGCCGGAGATGGTGATGCCGTCGGGCTTCTCCACCACGTTCTCCGCGAGCGCGTACAGCAGGACGGCGGTGAGCAGCGCGAACCCGGTGGCGGCGGCCCGGTGCCGGGCGCGCAGCGCCGAGATGGTCACCGCTATCGCGCCGGAGACCATCATGGCGAGGATGCCGGTGGCGTACGCGCCGGCCTGGGCGTTGACGTCGGCGGAGAACGCGACGGTGATGGCGATGCTGATCGCGGTGTAGACCAGCACCACCGGTCGCACCGCCCGTCCCCACTCCGGCGCCATCCCGTAGGACGGCAGGTAGCGCGGCACGATGTTGATCAGTCCGGCCATCGCCGAGGCGCCGGCGAACCAGAGGATGAGCACGCTGCTGAGGTCGTAGACGGTGCCGAACGCCTCCCCCAGCCGCTCGTGCGCCAGGTATGCCAGCGCCCGGCCGTTGGCCGGACCGCCGGGAGCGAACGCCTCGGGCGGGATCAGCACGGTGGTGACGAACGTGGTGGCGACCAGGTAGACCGACATGATCAGGGCGGCGGTGGCGAGCAGCCGCCGGGTGCTGCGGATCCGGGCGGCGAGCCGCCGCTCCGGGTCCTCGCCGTCGCCCCGCACCAGCGGCATCATGCTCACCCCGGTCTCGAAGCCGGACAGGCCGAGCACCAGCAGCGGGAAGGCGAGCACGCTGGTGGCGAGCACGTCGCCGGCGCCGCCGACCCGGGTCAGCCGGCCGGTCCAGTCACCGAGCGCGCCCGGGTCGGCGGCGATGCCGGCCAGTCCGGCGGCCACCACCACCGCGTTCAGCCCGAGGAAGGCCGCTACGAGCGGGATGGCCACCTGCACGGCCTCGCTGAAGCCGAGCAGGAACACGCCGCCGAGCACCAGCAGCAGCGTCACGGTCACCAGCACCGCCGCCGTGGCGCCGTGCGGGAAGGAGGCGGGCAGGATCGGGTTCTCCAGCAGGTGCACGCTGGCGTCGGCGGCGGAGAGCGTGATCGTGATGATCCACGAGGTGGCCACGAAGCCGAGCAACACCAGCACGAAGACCTTGCCCCGCCAGAATGGCAGCAGCCGCTCCAGCATGGCCACCGAGCCCTGCCCGTGCGGGCTCTCCCGGGCCACCCGCCGATACATGGGCAGCATCCCGAACAGGGTCAGCGCCACGATCAGCAGGGTGGCCAGCGGGCTGAGCGCGCCGGCCGCGACCGCGGCGATGCCCGGCAGGTAGGACAGGGTGGAGAAGTAGTCGACCCCGGTCAGGCACATCACCTGCCACCACGGGTGCGCCCGCGACTGGTGCTCCCGGACCTCCGGGCCGACCGGCTCGACCCGGTGCTGGAACAGCCAGCGGTGCAGCCGGTCGGCGGGCGCCGCCGGCCGGGTCGGCGTGGCCACCCGCTCCGGCAACGCGCCCGGGGCGCGGCCGGCCCCGTCGCCGGGCTCGGCGTGTCGGCCGGCCCGGGCCGCGGCGGCGGCGTGCGCCTCGCGGCGGCGGTCCCGCGTACGCCGGGGCTGCTCCCCGTCCCGTGCCTGCGCCATGCCCCGACGGTAGGCGTTGACCGGGGCGTGACCTGGCCGAACGCCTATCGAACCAGCGGCGAGGGGGACGGCGCCCCCGTGTCCCGCGCCCGGACGGCGGGACACGGGGACCCCCCGTCCCGGCTACTGCAGGAACGCTCCCAGGGGCGACAGCAGCAGCCGGCCGAGCAGCGCGGCGTTGTCGTCCAGCCGCATCCGCTCACACTCGCGGGCGTCCGGGTCGTGGCGGCAGCGCCAGATCTTCTGCGCGTTGCGCCAGGCCACGTTGCGGGTGTATTCCACCAGCTCGCCCTGGTACCAGTCGTCGATGTCGCCGTTCACCATGTCGATCATGAGCTGCCAGTGGTCCAGGTAGCCGCGGCGCAGCTCCGGGATCCGCTCGGCGAAGATCTTGTTGATCTCCAGGTAGTCGCGGTGCTGGTCGCTGCCGTCGACCGGCTCCGACTCCAGGCTCTCCAGCGTGGTCACCAACGCGAACGGCAGGTCGTAGTTGATGTGCGCGTTGACGCCGGCGGCGGCCGACGGCAGCGGCCGGGCGTCCGGGCCACGCATCCGCTTGAACAGGCACGACCAGGCCCGCGGCGTGCTCGGGCTGGAGTCGGTCCAGAACCGCAGCGCCTCGAAGTAGCGCGCGGCGAAGTCCACGTCGAGCCGGGCCAGGAACGCCGGGTCGACGAACCGGTCCTCGTAGAGGCCGTCGAGCACCGTGCTGGTGATCACCAGGTAGAGCTTGTTGAAGTCGGCGAGCGGGCAGCTCGCCTCCAGCGGCGGGAGCCGGACCAGCAGGTCCTGCAACTTCGTCAGATGGTCCACGACCGCCGGCACGTCGGCGGGGTGGTCGGCGAGCAGCCCGACGATGTCCTGGTGCACGGGACCCCAGACCGGTTCGGTCATCTCTCCTCCACGATGGTCGGCGTCCCCCACGACGCCACCCGATTCCGCCGCACAGCCTGCCAGCCGCCGCGGGCACGCCGGATCAGTAGAACGACGTATAGCCGACGTACGTCTATTCCGGCCGGTTGCGCAGGAAGATCGCGCTGGCCTGCACCCGCGTGCGGACCTGGAGCTTGTCAAAGATGTGCGACACGTGCACGCCGATGGTCCGTTCGCTGATGAACAGCCGCTGGCCGATCTCCTTGTTCGTCAGTCCCTCGGCGACCGCGGCGAGCACCTCGCGCTCCCGCGCGGTCAGCACCGCCAGCTCGTCCACCGCCGGCGTCACGGTCGCCGCCGCCCGTGGCCGGGGCGCCGGCGCGGCCGGCGGCGCGTCGTCCAGGGCGACCCGGGCCCGACCCGCCAGGCTACGGATCTCCGCGCTGAGCGGCACCGCGCCGAGCGACTGCGCCATCGCGTGCGCCCGGCGCAGCAGCTTGCCGGCGGTGGCCACCCGGCTGCGCCGGCCCAGCAGCGCCTCGGCCTGCCGCAACCGGGAGTATGCCGCCGGGTAGGGATGGTTGCGCCGGTCCCACTCGGTGGCCGAGCGGGCCCACAGCTCGGGGTCGCCCCGGCCGTCTTCGAGCCGGCTCAGCTCGGCGTCGCAGAGCGCCAGGAAACCGTCGGCCACGTACCGCACCGGAGCGCCGGCCTGCCCGCTCTTACGAGTCACCCGGTCGACCGCCTCCCGCAGCCGGCGCACCGCTGTCGGGTCCACCTCGACCGTGCGGCTGGCCGCCGCCTCGGCCTCGGCCCGCAACCCGTGCCAGGCCAGCGTGGCCAGCACGATCACGTCGTCGGAGCGGCTCTCGGTCAGGCCCCGCTGCACGGCCTGCCGGGCCAGGTCGTGCCGGCCCTGCCACATGTGCAGCCCGGCGCGCAGGATGAGCATCGGCAGCACGTGCCGGGCTCCGCCGCCGGCCAGCACCGTCGCGACCGCCTCCAGGTCACGGTCGGACGCCTCGACGTCGCCGTACCCGACGGAGAGCCGGCACCGGGCCAGCAGCAGCTCGACCGCGTCCGCACCGGACGGCCGGTGCCGCAGCGCGGCGGCGACGACCTTCTCCGCCTCGGCCCACTGCCCCACCCGGAACAGCCCGTTCGTCGCGACCGCCAGCAGCCGGGTCTCCCAGGTGCGGCCGAGACCCAGCTCGGCGACGCGCTCGGCGCCCCGCCGGGCCACCACCACCCCCTCCTCGCAGGTGTTGAGCGGGCCGGTGAGCAGCTCGGCGAGGTGCAGGTAGGCGCAGGCCACGTCCTCCGGCCGGCCGGAGCGCTCGGCGGTCTCCAGCGCCCGGCGCATCACCGCCAGCCCGGCGGTCGGATCCTCCAGGAACGCCTCGCTGAAGCCCAGCGCGGCGCTGGCCAGCACCACCTCCGAGGTGGAGCCGGGCACCTCGGCGGCCAGGTCGAGCGCCTCCCGGGCCTGGTCGCCGGCCTCGGCGTAGCGGCCCAGGTGCAGCAGCAGCTCGGCCAGCCGGGCGGCGGCGGTGCACCGCTCGTGCGGCGTGCAGTCGGCCGAGGCGAGCACCAGCCGGTATTCCTGCTCGGCCGGGGCGGAGCGGCCGGCGGCGGCCAGGTAGCGGGCGCGCCGGATGCGCAACGCGCAGGCCGGCGGCCCGGCCGGGTCGGCCGACAACTCCTCCAGCAGGGTCAGCGCCCGGGCGTGTTCCCCACTGTGGTGCGCGGCCTCGGCGGCGTGGCTGAGCAGCTCGGCCCGGTCCACCTCGACCGGCTCGGGGGGCCGGCTGCCGTCCGGCGACACCGGGGGCGGGGTGGCCGCCAGGGTCAGCGCGGCGGACCAGTGACGGTGCGCCTCGGCGTACCCGTGCAGCCGTTCCGCCTCCCGGGCGGCGGCCATCGCGGCCGGCAGCGCGCGGGCCGGCTCGCCGGCCTGCCGCCAGTGGTGGGCCAGCCGGGCCTGGTGCAGCTCGGCCGGGGCCGCGGTGAGCGCCTCGGCGTAGCGGCGGTGCAGCGCCGCCCGCTCGGCGGGCAGCAGCTCGTGCGCGAGGATCTCGGCGACCAGCCGGTGCCGCAGCCGGTAGCCGTCGTCGGCGCCGACCAGCAGGCGGTGCGCCACCGCCTCGCGCACCGCGTCGAGAAGCTCGTCCTCCGGCAGCCGGACCACCTGGGCCAGCAGCCAGTGCTCGACCGGCTCGACGCCGGCGGCGACCGCCTGCACCACGGCGTGCGCGGGCTGCGGCAGGGCGTCCACCCGGTCCAGGAAGACCTCGCGCAGCGTGTCGGAGAGGCCGTCGCGGCCGTCGCGCCGGTCGCGGGCCAACTCCTCCACCACGAACGGGTTGCCGCCGCTGCGCTGCCACATCTGGTCGGCGGCCTCCGGTGGCAGTGGCGCGCCGACGATCGCGGCGGCCAACTCGTCGGTGCCGGCACGGTCCAGCGGAAGCAGGTCGACCACCCGGACCGAGCGCAGCCGGCGCAGCTCGGTGAGCACCCGGCGCAGCGGGTGGGCGCCGCGCAGCGACTCGGCGCGGATCGCGGCGAGCACCGACAACTGGAGGTCACCGAGGCCGGCGAGCAGATAGAGCAGGAGCTGGCGGGTGCTCCGGTCGACCCACTGCAGGTCGTCGAGGACGAGCACGAGCGGCCGGCCGCCGGCGACCAGGTGCAGCCCCTGGGCGACTCGTTCCAGCAGGGCGCCCGCGCCGTCCGGGCCGGGGGTCTCCTCGTCGAAGACCTGCAACAGCCCGCGGACCGCCGAGGTGGTGCGCGCCTCGGCCAGGTCGGCGTCGAGCCGGCGCAACGCCTGGCGCACCGGGTGCAGCGGCGAGGCGTCACCGATGTCGAGGCAGGCGCCGGTGAGGACCAGGGCGCCGGCCTGCCGCAGCCGCTCCCCCACCTCACCGAGCAGCCGGGTCTTGCCCACCCCGCTCTCGCCGGTGAGGAACACCGCCGCGGTCTGCCCGGCAGCGACGTCGTCGAGCAGCGCCGACCGCAGCGTCGCCAGGGTCCCGGAGCGGCCGACGAGCGGTGCGGTGTCCAGGTCGCTGGCCATGCAATGCAGCCTAGTCACAGGTTCCCGCACCGTTCTACGGCCTCGGGGCCCCACTCGTACTCCTCGCGTCGACAACACGACTAACGGTTGCGCGTGCCCGACATACGTCGTCCTACCGATCCCCCGACGACCCGGTGGTGAAAGTGTCCGGAGGTCGTCGGGCACCGGACCAGGGAAAGGGTGGGTGCGATGTTGATCACCACGCCCGTGCAGCGTCGGGAAGCCGTCACCGCGGCGCGCTGGCCGGTGCCGGAGGAACGCCGCACCGTCACCGTGCTCTTCGTCGACATCGTCGGCTCCACCGCCCTGATGGAACGGCTCGACCCGGAGGACGTGCGGACGCTGCAACGGGTCTACTTCGGCACCGTCTCCGGAGTGCTGCGCCGGTGGCGGGGCGTGGTGGAGAAGTACGTCGGCGACGCGGTGATGGCGCTGTTCGGCGCGCCCGACGGCGACGGCTTCGACGCGTACCGGGCGGTGCGGGCCGGGTTGGAGATCCAGGCGGCGTTGGACCGGCGGTCACCCGGTGACGCCCGGTTGCGGGTGCGGGTCGGCGTGGCGACCGGCGAGGTGCTGGTCGACCTGACCGGTGCCCGCGACGGCGGGCACGGTGCGGCAAGCGGTGCGGTGATCACCACCGCGGCCCGGCTCCAGGAGTACGCGCCGCCCGGCGGCGTGGTGGTCTGCCCGACCACCCGACGCGCCGTCGCCGGCCTGGTGGACCAGCGTCCACTCGCCGCCGCGACGCTGCCCGGCAAGGCGTCGCCGCTGGACGTGTGGCGGGTGACCGGGGTGGCCGGACACCGGCCGGCCCGGCACGACGGTCCACTGGTGGGCCGCCGTCGCGAGCTGGCCGGCGCGGCCGACGCGGTCGCCCGGGCGCTGCGCGAGCGCCGTCCACGGTGGATCTCACTGACCGGGCCGCCCGGCAGCGGTCGCAGCCGGCTGCTGCACGAGCTGACCCGGGCGGTGACGCGGGTGGACGGCACCGCGGTGCGCTGGTGCGTGACGCGCTGCCCGCCGTACCCGGACGGGGACCTCGCGCCGCTGGCCGACCTGATCCGCGCGCTGCTCACGCCGGAGCGGACCGACCGTCCGGCCGGCGTGCCCGCCCGGCCCGGATCGCCGGTGCGCCGCACCCTCGGGCGGGCCGACACCGGCGCAGCGCTGGCCGCGTTCCTCGCCGCGCCACGCGACGCCGCGGCGGGTGCCCGGGCCGTGCCGGCCTGCCGCGAGCTGCTGCTCGACCGCGCCGCCGACGGGCCGGTGGTGGTGGCCGTGGACGACCTGGACCGCGCCGCGCCGGCGTTGCACCGGTTCCTGCGCCAGGTGCACGCCGCGGCCGGCGACCGGGGGCTGGCGCTGGCGGTGGTCACCACGCACGGCGCCGGACCGGCCGACCCGTGGCCGGAGCCGGCCGACCCCCGACACCGGGTGTGGTTGCCACCGCTGGGCGCCCGCGACACCGGTCGGCTGCTGCGGCACCTGCTCGACCGGGCCCAGCGGCCCGCCGCCCTGGCCGCACGGCTGCTGCCGCTGGTGGGTGGCAACCCGGGCGTCGCCACCGCCTACGCCGCGGCCGACCCGGTCATCGAGCCGGCCGGGGTGCCCGACGCCGTTCGCCGGCAGGTGGACGCCCGGTTGGACACGCTGGACGGCGGGCGACGCGCGGTGCTGATGGCCGCCGCCACGCTGGGCGGCCCGATCGTCGCCGCCACCGTCGAGCGGATGCTCGGCTGGCCCGCCGGCCAGGCCGAGCCGGCGCTGCACGCCCTGGCCGCGACCGGCCTGCTCCGCCGGGCCGGCGCCGGCGAGCCGGCCGGCTGGACGATCGTGGAGCCGGTGGTGGCTCGGGTGGCCGCCCATCGGCTGCCCCGCGCCGTGCGGGCGCAGTTCTCCCGCCGGCTGGCCGGCGTCGGGACGTTCGCCAGCGCGGAGCCGCACGGCGCCGGGGAGGTCGACGACCGGGTCGCCGGTGGGCCGGTGGCGATCGCGGCTCGACGCGCGGCCGGCTGGCCGGACGACACCACCGCCGCGCGTCGGGTGGCCGCGGCGGGGTACCGGACCGGCGTCCCCCGGGTGGGGCGCCGACGGGTGGGCGAACCGCCCGCTCGGGGCGGGACGGTCGCGCCGGTCGGGTGGAGGGGCCCGACCGGCGCCCGTCCCGCCGGGTCCACCCCGATCGCTGCGGTCGCCGACCGCTCCGCGTACGCGGCGGCCGGCGCGTCCCGGGGCGGGCCACCGTCGAGGGCCGCACCGGACGACTGGTCACCGGCCGCCACGGGACCGCCTCGGGCGCACTCGGCCGGACCGGCGCACCACCTGGGTGAGCCGGCGAGCCGGGGTCCCCGGGCCGCGACGGTGCCGCCGGGCACCACGCTCGGGCTCGCGGCCTGACGGGCGCGTGCGGGTCGGAGCGGGCACGGGGCCGCTCCGACCCGCACGGGCCGCGTCGAGTGTCAAGCGGGGCCCCCTCCTATGCAGAATGCGTTAATAGGGGGCCCCGCCTTGCGCAGGGCGGGCGACGACCCGGCTGCGCCCCCGGAACTCGGCCACCACCTCGTCGCCGCGCCGGACGGTGACGTCGTAGATGCCGCTGCGCCCGTGCCGGACCCGCTCGGTGGCGTACGCCTGGAGCACGTCGCCCTCACGTACCGGCCGCAGGAAGCTGATCTCACCGCCGGCGGCGACGGTGGCCGGCCCGTGACTGTTGCAGGCCAACGCGAACGCGGTGTCGGCGAGCAGGAACACGAAGCCACCGTGGCCGATCGCGTGCCCGTTGAGCATCGCCGCGGTGACCCGCATCCGGGCCACCGCCGCGCCGCCGCCGGCCGAGACCAGCTCGATGCCGAGCCCCTTCGAGGCCACGTCGGCGTCGAACATGTCGTGCGCCGCGGTGCGGCCGTCGTCGCCGGTCATCTCAGCGCTCCCGCCGCCGGTCAACGATGCGGCGCATCTTGCCCATCGACCGCTCCACCCCGTCCGGCTCGATCACCCGGACCGCCACGGTGACGCCGACGGTGCTCTTGACCTGCTCGACCAGGGCCGCGCCGGCCCGCCGCGCCTCGTCCACCGGCGCGCCGGCGCGCCGTTCCACGTGGACGGTGAGGGTGTCCAGCCGGCCCTGCCGGTCCAGCACGCACTGGAAGTGCGGCGACAGCGCGGGGGTACGCAGGATCAACTCCTCGATCTGGGTGGGGAACACGTTCACCCCCCGCAGGATCATCATGTCGTCGGTGCGTCCGGTGATCTTCTCGATCCGGCGCATCGGGCGGCCCGTGCCGGGCAGCAGCCGGGTGAGGTCGCGGGTGCGGTAGCGGACCACCGGCATCGCCTCCTTGGTCAGCGAGGTCAGCACCAGCTCACCCCGCTCCCCGTCGGGCAGCGCCTCCCCGGTCACCGGGTCGATGATCTCCGGGTAGAAGTGGTCCTCCCACAGGTGCAGACCGTCCTTGGTCTCCACGCACTCGACGGCCACCCCCGGGCCCATCACCTCGGACAGGCCATAGATGTCGAGCGCGTGCATGTCCAGCCGCTGTTCCAACTCCCGGCGCATGTCCTCGGTCCACGGCTCGGCGCCGAAGACGCCGACGCGCAGCGCGGTGTCGCGCGGGTCCACGCCCTGGCGTTCCATCTCGTCCACGATGGCGAGCATGTAACTGGGCGTGACCATGATGACCTCGGGCGCCAGGTCGCGGATCAGCATGACCTGCCGCTCGGTCATGCCGCCGGACACCGGGATCACGGTGCAGCCCAGTTCCTCGGCGCCGTAGTGCGCGCCGAGACCACCGGTGAACAGCCCGTAGCCGTACGCGACGTGCACCCGGTCACCGCGCCGGCCGCCGGCGGCCCGGATCGAGCGGGCCATCAGTTTCGCCCAGGTGTCCAGGTCGGCCCGGGTGTAGCCGACCACTGTGGGGCGTCCGGTGGTGCCGGAGGAGGCGTGCAGCCGGGCGATCCGCTCCCGGGGCACCGCGAACATGCCGAACGGGTAGTTCTCCCGCAGCTCGGCCTTGGTGGTGAACGGGAGGCGGGCCAGGTCGGCCAGGTCACGTACGTCATCGGGGTGCGCACCGGCGTGGTCGAACGCGCGGCGGTAGTGCGGGACGTGGTCGTACGCGTGCCGCAGCGACCGGCGCAGCCGCTCCCGTTGCAGCGCCCGCAGCTCGTCGACGCCGATCCGCTCGACGGGATCCAGCTCCTCCGGACGAGGGGTGCGGTCCTGCACGGTTGCCTCCTGCGCGACGGGCCCGACGCCGCCGCGCCGGGCGGGATGCCGATCACCGTACGCCCGTACCGGCCGTACGGCCAGGTCAGCACCGCCGAACCGGCGGGGCCGGGGTGGGGTCGGGCAGGGCTGGAGAGGATGGGGTTATGCTCGGGTCAGACCGGCGGTGGGGCCCGCCGTCCCGGGACACGCCGGGAGAACCGCGACATCGCCGACGGTCCCTGCCAGTGATGCCCGTCCTGGTGGGAGGCACCGTGACCCGACGGCCCGAGTCCCGCGTCGATCCCGACGTCGATCTCCGCGTGCCCGCCGACCGGGCGGAGCTGACCGCGCACCCGGCCGCGGTGCTGGGCGTGATCGCCGCCGGTGGCGCGGCGGGCGCGCTGGCCCGCGCCGGCGCGCAGGCGGCCGTGCCGCACCCGCCCGCCGCCTTCCCGTGGGCCACGTTCGGCGTCAACGTCACCGGCTGCCTGCTGATCGGCGCGCTGATGGCGGTGCTCACCACCCGCCCCGCCGGCCCGCTGGTCCGCCCGTTCCTCGGCGTCGGGGTGCTCGGCGGGTTCACCACGTTCTCCGCGTACGCGGTCGACGCGCAACACCTGGTGACGGCCGGGGCCCCGGGCACCGCGCTGGCCTACCTGGCGGCGACCGTGCTCGGCGCGCTGCTGGCGGTCGCGGTCGGGGACGCGGTGACCGGCCGGCTGCTGGCCGCCCGGCGGCGGGTGGCCCGGTGACCGCCCTGCTGATCGTGCTCGGCGCGGCGCTCGGCGCCCCACTGCGCTACCTCGCCGACCGGGCGGTGCAGGCCCGGCACGACTCGGTGTTCCCGTGGGGCACGCTGAGCGTCAACGTGGCCGGCTCGCTGGTGCTCGGCGCGGTCCTCGCGGTGCCGGCCGACCCGGCGGTGACCGCGCTGGTCGGCACCGGCTTCTGCGGCGCGCTGACCACCTGGTCCACGCTCAGCTACGAGACGCTGCGGCTGGCCCGCGGCGGCCCGTGGCGGCACGCCGCCGCGAACGTGCTCCTCAGCGTGGTCGCGGGGCTCGGCGCGGCCTTCGGCGGGTACGCGCTGGCCGCCGCGCTCACCGGCTGACGGGGCAGCCGGCCCGGCCGGACGGCGATAGCATCCGGCCGAGCTGTGGAAAGGATCCCGCGATGGAGCCGCGTCATCTGGCCGACCGGGTCTGGTTGTTTCCCGGCGACCCCGACCCGGGCGCGATCCGGCCCGCCGTGGCGGTGGTCGCCGACGACCGCGGCAGCGTGCTGGTCGACGCCGGGAACAGTCCGGCGCACGCCCGGGAGATCCGGGCCGGGCTCGCCGCCGCCCGGCTGCCGGAGCCGCGCTGGCTGGTCTACACCCACCACCACTGGGACCACGTGTGGGGCGCGTGCGCCTGGCCGGGCGTGGAGATCGTCGGGCACGAGGCGGGCGTGGCCCCGCTGCGCGCCGAGGCGGCCCGCCCGTGGAGTCACCGGCACCTGCGGGAACGGGTGCGGGCCGAGCCCCGGCTGGGCCCCAGCTACCGGGCGCGGGCGCTCGCGGTGGACGACTGGGACGGGTTCGCGGTGCTGCCGCCGACCCGCACGTTCACCGACGAGCTGATGCTGCCGACGGGCGTGGTGCTGCGGCACGTCGGCGGCGGGCACGCGCCGGACTCGACGGTGGTGCTGGTGCCGGACTCCCGGGTGCTGCTGCTCGGCGACTGCTGGTACCCGCCCCCGCTGCACGAGCGCGACCCGACCGACCGGCCCGATCTCGAGCTGGCGCGCAGCCTGCTCTCCGAGCACGTCGAGTGGTATGTCTCCGCGCACGACGAGCCGCTGCGCCGCGACGAGGCCCACGCCGCGCTCGGCGTCTGAGCGGGGGCGGTCAGCGCTTGCGGCGTTCCGGGTGGGCCCGGTTCCAGGCCCGCATCCGCTCCGGATAGCCGGTGCGGGCCGCCTCGTAGAGCGGCACCGCGTGCCGCTGGGCGATCTTGCCGGCGACCCGGGGCGAGCCGGTGCGGCGGCGGATCCACTCCCCGTCGTGGGCGATGGCGACCACCGTGGTGTCGGTGGCGGTGGTCTCCGGTTCCAGATAGAACTCGACCCCGCGCCGGCTGGTGACGAACGCCTCCAGCTGCGCCAGGTCCTCCCGGTTCGCCTCCCGGTCGAGCTTCGTCGGGGTCGTCGGGTCGGCGGCCCGTCGACTGAACCAGCCCATGTCCGCCTCCTCTCCTCGGCGTCCGCTCCAGTGCAGCACGCCTGCCTGGCAGGTGCCTGAAAGCGCCGTGGGAGTCGGCTGAGCCGTGCTCAGCGGGCCGGCTGCCCGGTGCTCACCGGCGGACGGAGCACCGGCACCAGCGCGAGCGTGGGCAGCAGCAGCAGCGGCACCAGGCCGAGCGCGTTCAGCACGCCGAAGTGGTCGCCGAGGAAACCGAGCAGCGGAGGCCCGGCGAGGAAGGCGGTGTAGCCGATCACCGCGACCACGCTGACCCGGGCCGGGGCCCGGTCCTCGTCGTCGGCGGCGGCGCTCATCCCGACCGGGAAACCGAGCGACGCGCCGATGCCCCACAGCGCCACCCCGACCACGGCCAGCGGGCCGGAGCCGGCCAGCACGGCCAGGGCCGCGCCGGCGGCGGCGAGCCCGATGGTGCCGAAGAGCACCGGCACCCGCCCCCAGCGGTCGATGGCGACCGTGCCGGCGGTGCGGCCCAGCGTCATGCCGACGACGAACACGCCGAACACGGCGGCGCCGACCGACTCGTCGACCCCGTAGCCGTCCACGAACGCCACCGCCAGCCAGTCGTTGGCGCTGCCCTCGGTGAACGCCATGACCAGGACCAGCAGGCCCACCAGCAGGGTGCGCGGCTCCCGCCACGCGGCCAGCAGCGCGCGTCGGCGGGCCGCCGGCGCGCCCGCGCCGGCGGCCTCGGCCGGCGCGGGCAGGAACGCCCGGGCGCCGAGCAGGGTGCCGGTCAGGATCAGCACCGCCAGCACCGGCAGGTGCACCTCGATCGGTACGCCGAGCCGGGCGGCGCCGGCGCCGAGCCCGGCCCCGGCCACCGAGCCGAGACTCCAGGCGGCGTGGAAACGGGGCATGATCGTCCGCCCGATCCGTCTCTCCACGGCCGCGCCCTCGACGTTCATCGCCACGTCGCACAGCCCGGAGCCGAAGCCGAACGCGGCGAGCCCGACGCCGACGCCGACCGCCCAGCCGGCCAGGCCGGTGGCGAGACCGGCCACCGTCATGCCCAACGCGACCAGCACGGTCGCCACGACCACCG
Organism: Micromonospora sp. NPDC050980; assembly: GCF_040653835.1. Lineage (NCBI taxonomy): Bacteria > Bacillati > Actinomycetota > Actinomycetes > Micromonosporales > Micromonosporaceae > Micromonospora > Micromonospora sp. NPDC050980. The sequence continues at coordinate 105,634 of NZ_JBFAGS010000008.1, forward strand.
TGCGGGCCGGGCCGAGCCGCTGGGTGACCAGGCCGGCGGCGGGCATCGCCAGCAGCGCGCCCACCGACATGCAGAGCAGCAGCAGGCCGAGCCGGCCCGGGCTGAACCCGAGCGCCTCGCGGACCGCGGGCACCCGGGAGAACCAGCTGGCCACCGCGAGACCGTTGAGGGCGAAGACGACGGCGACGCCGGTGCGGGCGGCCAACACCGGCCGGGGCGCCGCCGGCCGCGCGGCCGGCGCGTCGAGGGTGTTGCTCACGGTGCGGTAGTCCCTTCCCCCGGATGGTTCCCGACGACGATCGCACACCTGAGAGCGCTTCCACCACAAGCCCGCCCGCCCCTTACCCGCCGCGGCCCGGACCGGGCATGATGCGACGATGGGTACGCCTGACGCACGACCGGCCCGGCTCGACGACGTGGCCCGGGCCGCCGGAGTGTCCCGGGCCACCGCCTCGCGGGTGCTCGGCGGCTACGGTTTCGCCTCGGCGGACGCCCGCGCGCGGGTCGGCGCCGCCGCCGAGCGCCTCGGCTACGTGCCGGACCCGACCGCCCGGGCGCTGGTGCGCGGCGCCGGTGTGCGGCTGGTGGTGGCCGTGGTGGGCCGCGACGACCGGGTCTTCGACGACCCGTACGTGCACCGGGTGGTCAGCGCCGCGTCGCGGGTGTGCGGGCCGCAGGGGGTCGGCGTGGCGCTGGAGTGGCTGCCGCTGGCCGACCCGTCCGGCCTGGGCCGGCTCGGCGCCGACCGGGGTGTCTGCGGGGTGATCCTGGTCAACACCACGCAGGCGGCGCTGGACGCGGTGCCGGCCCGGCTGCGCGGCCGGGTCGTCTCCATCGGCCGGGGTTCGCCGACCGTGCCGTCGTTCGACGTGGACAACGCCGCCGGCGCCGACGCGGTGCTGCGTCACCTGTACGCCACCGGCCGCCGCCGCATCGCCATGGTCACCGGCCCGCGCTGGCTGAGCTGCGCGGAGCGGTCGGTGACCGCGTACCGGGACCTGATGGGTGCGGCGGGTGCGCCGGCTCGGCTGGTGACCGGCGACTTCACCGCGGCCCGGGGCGGGACGGCGGCGCTGGCGGCGCTGCGCCGGTGGCCGGACGTCGACGCGATCTACGCGGCCAGCGACGCGACCGCGTTCGGCGTGATCGCCGCGTTGCGCGCCCACGGCCTGCGGGTGCCGCACGACGTGGCGGTCGCCGGTTTCGACGACCTGCCGTACGCGGCGGTGAGCAGCCCGGCGCTGACCACCGCGACCCACCCGGTGGACCGGATCGCCGCCGCCGCGGCCACGGCGGTGCTGACGCAGGCGCGGGTGGCACCGACCACGGCGTTCGCCTCGACGCTGGTGACCCGGGAGAGCGCCTGAGGCGACGGCGGTCCCGGCACCTGACGTTCGGGGCGGTACCCGGGTCGATCGACCCTGGTCGCCGGCGGCGCCCCCGGTCCTCAATGGAGGCACGGGAGAGGGAGGCATCATGGTCAGGGAGCTGTGGCGCCGGCAGGTGCGGTGGATGTATCGGAGCGGGCGGCCGAACCGGCTCGCGCGGGTGCTGAACGGGCTCGCCGCGCGGCAGCACGCCGCCGGGCTCGGCCCTCAGCACTGGGTGACCCTGGAGGTGCGGGGCCGGCGCACCGGCCGGACGGTCGCCCTGCCGCTGGTGGTCGCCGACCACGAGGGCGAACGCTACCTGGTGTCCATGCTCGGCGAGCGGGTCAACTGGGTGGCGAACGTGCGGGCCGCCGGCGGGCGGGCGGTGTTGCGCCACGGCGGCCGGGAGCCGGTCCGGCTGGTCGAGGTCGACGTGGCCGACCGGCCGCCGATCCTGCGTCGCCACCTCGCGCTCGCCCCCGGCGCACGCCCGCACGTGCCGGTGGACCGGCACGCCCCGCTCGCCGAGTTCGCGCGCGTGGCACCGGGCATCCCGGTCTTCCGGGTCGTCGCCGAGCGGCCGGTGCCGGGAAATGAGCGGTGACAACCTTTCAGGATATCGTTGGCGCGCGTTTCCGGGGTCGTCCGAACGGGACAGGCGGCCGGTAAGATCGGCGACAAAGCGGCGGCTGATCGCTGACTGCGGGGCCAGGCGCGCACGTCCACACTGAGCGCATGAATACGAGACTCCGCCGCAGCCGGGCATTCCGCGTCGCGGTGTGTCTCGCGCTCGTGGCGGCACTGAGCGGCTGCATGCAACTCAACCTCGGGCTGACCGTGAACGCCGACGACACGATCTCCGGTCAGCTCCTGCTGACCGCGCAGAAGTCCGTGCTCAAGCAGCGCAACCCGGACGCCGCGGTGGCGTTCGCCGAACTGCGGCAGAACATTCCCACGCTTCCCGCCGGCACCGAGACCCGGTACGAGGACGCCACCTTCTACGGCATTCAGATCACCTATCGGAAAACGCCGCTGGCGCAATTCACGAGCGAGAGCGTGAATCTGGTTCGCGATGACGATCTCTATCGCTTCTCGCTGCCGCTGGATCCGAAGAAATACGGCGGAAAGGTGGCCGAGCAGGATCCCCGCAACCAGCAGGCGTTCATGACCTTGATGTCGTTCGAGATCTCGGTGACGTTCCCCGGCCGGGTGCTCGACACCAACGGCGAGACCACCGGCCGTTCGGTGAGCTGGAAGGTGGTCGCCAACCAGCCCAAACCGGCCGAGCTGCGGGCCGTCGCCGAGGCGCCACCGGCACCACCCACCAGCGCGGTCGCCGCCGTGGTCGACGGTGGCTCCTTCCCCTGGCTGCCGGTCGTCGGCGGCGCGGTCGTCCTGCTGCTGGTCGGCGCCGGGGTGGTCGTCCTGCTGCTGCGCCGCCGCCGGGGCGGAAGCCCGGCACCGACCGTGCCCACCAGCGGACCGGGCGCACCCGCCGCACCGGCCACGCCGACGCCCCCTGCCGGCCCACCGGCCTGAGTCCACCCACCGGCCCGCCGACCCCCGTCGGCGGCCACCGGTCCGGCCCCCGAGCACCGGCGACGACCGCCGGACCCACCCCCGAGCACCGGCAACGCCTGCCGGACCCACCGCCGACCCGGGCGGGCCCGTGGCGACCGCCGCGATCCGCCGCACCACCGCACCCCGAGACCGCACCACCGCACCGCCGAAAAGGGGGATCGCCGTGAACGATCTCTTCACCTGGGCCGCCCTGGGCGGTCTGACCGGCGCCAGCGCCGCCACCCTGCTCGCCACGAACGTCATCGGCGGCCTGATCGGGCCGAGCGGTGACAAGGCGCGCAAGTGGATCGCGCTGGGCTTCGCGCTCCTGCTGTCCTACCTGACCGCCGCGTTCGCCGACGACGCCGGACCGGAGAAGTGGATCATCGCGTTCTTCAACGGGCTGGTCATCTTCTCCGCCGCGCTCGGCGTCAACCAGCTCCCGCCGGGCAACCGGCAGGCGACGCAGGCGTCGCCGACCCAACTCGCGCAGGGACGCGAGCCCCGCTACGTCCGCTCCTGGGTCTGAGAGGGGTGACCGTCATGGTCTTCGGCATCCTCAGCGCCGCCGTCCAGACCGCCTTCGGCGCCGTGCTCGGACAGGCCGCCGCCGGCACCGTCGGGCTGCTGGTCGGCGCGGTCGTCGGGCTGCTCGTCGGCGCGCCGTTCGGCTGGGCGACCGCCTCGGCCGGCACCTACGGCGCCGACGCGAAGGGGATCGTCCACTTCGTGGTCGACCACACGTGGAGCCTGCTCAACACGTTCGCCGGGGCGCTCTACCTGGCCCTGCACCTGGTCTTCGGCCACCGGCTCGACCGGGTCGTCTCGGCCGGCAGCGGCCGGGTCAACGTGGTCGAGGGGGTCTCCCCCCGCTACGCCACCACCATCGGCACGGTCTGCGCCGGGTCCAGCCCGGGCATCCAGCGACACGAGGACGTGCACGTGTTCCAGGCCCGGCTGCTCGGCCCGCTCTACCTGCCCCTGGTCGCGCTCAACTACGCGCTGTTCACCATCGCCCCGGTGTGGCTGCTCTGGCACGACCACACCAACGCGCCGATCAACAGGTTCACCCGCTACTTCGAGATCGGCGTCTACCCGCACGTCTGGAACGAGGCCATCGCGTACCGGATCCAGGGGACGCCGCCGCGATGACCGGTGCGATCGAGGCAGCCGTCGCGGACGTCACGTCCTGGCTGGCCGGGGCGGCGGGTGAGCCCGTCCCGGTCGGCCCGCCGCGCGACGACCCGGGCGGCGGCCTCACGGTCTGGCCGCTGGAGTTGCGGCCGGCCCGGCAGACCGCGACCGGCGGCCCGGCCCGGGAACCGTACCGGTTCGTGGTCCGGCTGCTGGTCAGCGGCGGCGGGCCGGCGGCGCTGCCGGCGCTGGACCGGGTGCTCGCCGCGGCCACCGCCGGGACCGGCCGGCCGGAGCCGGTGCTGGACGCCGGCGACCCGACGTTGTGGCGGGCGCTCGGCGTGGCGCCCCGGCCGGCGCTGCTGCTCGACGTGCCGGCGCGGATCGACCGGCCGGCGCCGGCCGCGCCGCCGGTGCGGCAGCCGCTGCGGCTGCGGCAGCTCGGCATGCGCACGCTCGACGGCCGGGTGGTCGGGCCGCAGGACCAGCCGCTCGCCGCGATGCGGGTGGAACTGGTCGGCACCACCCAGGCCACCGAGACCGACGCCGCCGGCCGGTTCCGGCTGGTCGGCGTGCCGCACGACCCCGACGCCCCGGACCGTCCGGTGCGGATCCGGCTGATCGGCCGGGGGCGGGTGCACACCGCCGAGCTGGACCCGGGCGGCGACGACCTGGTCGTCGTCCGCGCCCCCGACTGACTCCCCAGGAGGACCGATGCCCACCTATTTCTCCCCCGGCATCTACGTCGAGGAGGTGCCCTCCGGGGCCCGCCCGATCGGGCCGGTCGGCACGAGCACCGCCGCCTTCGTCGGGATCGCGCCGAACCGCAGCGCGCACGTCGACCGGCCGATGGCGGTCAACAGCTGGACCGAGTTCCTGCGCCTCTACGCCGACGGCGAGCACCCGGAGAGCACCCCGCTGGCCCGCGCCGTGTTCGGCTTTCTGGACAACGGCGGCACCCGCTGCTGGGTGGTGAACGTCGGTGACGGCGGCCTCACCGGCACCGGCGGGCGGCGCGGCGGCCTGCAGGTGCTGGAGGCGATCGACGAGATCTCCATCCTGGCCGCCCCCGGCTACCACGACCCGGTCTCGCACGAGGCCCTGATCGGCACCGCCGAACGGCTGCGCACCATGGTCGCGATCTGCGACCCGCCGCCCGAGGTGGCCGACGTCTCCCGGCTCACCCGGGTCGCCACCACCGGCAAGCCGGGCAAGCCGGCCTCGTCCGACAAGCCCGCCGAGGGTACGCCGGGCGGCGCCGACGACGAGCCGCCCGGCACCGGCGGCGACCGGCCCCGGCAGTCCGACTTCGCCACCTTCTACTTCCCCTGGATCCGGGTCCGCGACCCGCTCAGCGGCGAGCTGGTGCTCACCCCGCCGAGCGGGCACGTGGCCGGCATCTGGGCCCGCACGGACGCGCTGCGCGGCGTGCACAAGGCGCCGGCCAACGAGCCGGTACGCGGCGCGGTCGACCTGGCGTACCGGGTCACCCGGCCGGAGCACGACGTGTTGAACCCCAAGGGCGTCAACGTGATCCGGTTCTTCGCCGGCGAGGGCATCCGGCTCTGGGGCGCCCGCACGCTCGCCGCCGAGGCCAGCGAGTGGCGCTACCTGAACGTGCGGCGGCTCTCCATCTCCATCGAGCAGGCCATCGCGGGCGGCACCCGCTGGATGGTGTTCGAGCCGAACGACTTCACGCTGTGGCGCTCGATCCGGCGCGACATCGGCGCGTTCCTGACCCGGGTGTGGCGCGACGGCGCGCTGCTCGGCCGCACCCCGGAGGAGGCGTTCTTCGTCAAGTGCGACGAGGAGACCAACCCGGCCGACGTGCGCGACGCCGGAATGGTGGTCGCGCACATCGGCATCGCGGTGGTCAAGCCCGCGGAGTTCGTGGTGTTCAAGCTGAGCCAGTGGGCCGGCGGCACCGAGACCGAGACGATCGGAGGCTGACATGCCGACCACGGCCACCCCGCAGCCGGGCGCGCCCGTCGACCCCTACCGGGCGTACCACTTCAAGCTGCTCATCAACGGCGTCACCAACGGGCACTTCACCGAGGTCAGTGGCTTCGAGGTGGCGATACCGTCGCTGGCCTACCGGGAGGCCGGCAACGAGCGCATCCGGGCGGTGCCCGGTCAGGTGGAGTACGCGCCGGTGACCCTGCACTTCGGCCTGACCAACGCCCGCGAGCTGTGGGACTGGGTGAACGCGGCGGCGAAGGGCACGGTCAACCGGCGCAACGTCTCGGTGGTGTTGCTCGACCCGGCCGGCACCGCCGAGGTGCTGCGCTGGAACATGATCAACGCCTGGCCCACCCGGTGGCGGGGCGCCCACCTGAACACCCTCTCGCAGGAGATCGCCATCGAGGCGCTCACCCTGGCGTACGAGGGACTGGAGCTGGAGTCCGGCAGTGCGGGCGCCCCGGCGACCGCGTGACCGGCTGGCCCGCGCCCTGCGGGCCACCGCCGACCGCCTCGCCGCCCCGTCCGCGGTCGCGCCGGCACGTCACCCCGGCGCGCCCCCCGAGCACTGGCTCCGCCTGGTCGCCGCCCACGCCCCCGGCCTCCTGCACGACCACCCGTCCCGGGTGGACGTCGGGCCCGCAGCCGACGCGAATCCCGCGATCACCGAGCGGTCCACCGGGCCGGGCCGGGCCGGCTCGCGGCGGCTGTGGCGGCGAGCGCGTCCGACCGGCGGCGCCGCCACCTCGCCAAGATCTTGGTACGAAAGGGCCCCCACGGGGGCCGATCCCTACCAAGATCTTCCGCCGCTCCCGACGGATGGAACGGGCGTCCCGCCTGGTGGCCTGCCGAATCGAGGTTGGTCGCGGGACGCCGGTGGGACGGACGCGACGGCGGCGGCCCACTCCGGGGTGGACGACGTGGCGGGGCGGATCGGGATGACCGGACCGGACGACGCCGGCGCGGGCCGGACGCCCGTCGGATCCGCGCCGGCGTGGTGGGGCGCGCGGTGGGCCTGGATCGGCCGCACGCGCCGTACGCTCGGCGTGGCCCGGTCCGGGGCCGCCCGGTCCGGGGCCGCCCGGTCCGGGGCCGCCCGGTCCGGGGTGCCCGCGTCGTCCGGCGGCATTTCCGCGACCCGTCGCCGCACCCACGGGAGCGAGACTGCGGGCTCGGGCAGCGTCCCGGGGGCGGGCAGCGCCTCGGGTCCGGCCGGCGTCACCGGAGCGCGCGGCATGTCGGGGCGGCCCGGCACGTGGGGATCGGACGGCGCATCCAGATCGGACGGCGCATCCGGATCGGCGGGCGCACGGGGCTCGGACGGCGCATCCGGATCGGACGGCGCACGTGGCTCGGGGGGCGCATCCGGATCGGACGGCGCACGGGGCTCGGGGGGCGCATCCGGATCGGACGGCGCATGGGCATCGGGCGGCGTCGCCGGTCGGGCGGGGGCCGGCGGACCGCACGGCACGTCGGCACCGGCGGGCGTCGGCGGAACGGGCCGCGCCGCCGGAGCGGGCGCCGCGGGTGCCCACGACGCCACGGGTCCGACCGGTGACACGGATCCGACCGGGGCGGCCGGGGCGGCCGGGACCACCGGGCGGCCGGGGCGGAGCGGGGCACGGCACCATCGGGACGGTGTCCGGGTGGACACGCCCCCCGGCAACCGGGCCGACGCCACCGTCACGCCGGCAGGCACCGGCGCGGACGGATGGCCGGCCCGGGACGGCGTACTCCCGCTCTCCCTCGCGCCCGCCCGGCGCGGACCGGCCGTGGTCGACGGGTCCGGACGCCACGGCACCGCCGGCCACGGCCGGGCGCGGATCGCCAGGTCGTCCCGCGCCGACGGCTCCGACCCGACGCGGGAGGCGCCCCGGCTTGCGCGACTGAGGTGGCGGCCGGACCGGGCGACGACGACGGACGACGGAGACCGACGACGCGCCCACCACCCGTGGCCGGCCCTGCCGGGCGAGGCCGGCGCGACGGGTTCGGGCAGCGCGGGTCGGCCGGTGGACGGGCGACCGACCGCCGGCGGCGCGGCACGACCCGACCGGTGGCCGGCGCTGCCCGACGAGCAGGCGTCCCGCCCGGCGACCACCTCGCGCCCGACCTGGCACGAAGCGGTGCTGGACCGCGAACAGGCGGGTCGCTGATGGAGCGCGTCGCGTTTCTCGTGGACGAGTCCGGCACCCGGGTCGACTGCCTGCTCAACCCGGAGACCGTGCAGGTCACCCGGCTGGCCGGGCTGCGTCCCCGGTCCGGGCCGGACGGGCCGCTGACCGGTGCCGGCCTGGCCGACGACCCGCTGGTCTTCACCGGTGGCGGGCGCACCGAGCTGGTGCTGGACCTGCTTTTCGACCTCGACTTCGTGGAGTCACCGGCCCGCCCCGAGGACGTCCGCGCGCTGACCCGGCCGCTGTGGATGCTCGCCGAGAACTCCGCGGTCGAGCACGGCTGGCCCCGCCCACCGCTGGTCCGGCTGGTCTGGGGCAAGACCTGGAACGTGCCGGGCGTCGTCGCGGCCATCGCGGAACGCTTCGACGCGTTCACGCTCACCGGCACGCCGCGCCGCTCCTGGCTACGGATGCGGCTGGTCCGGGTGGCGGAGACCGCGGACGCGGCCCGGGCCGGCTTCGAGGAGGAACTGGCCGCGGCGGGCACACCGAGCGTGCCGCCCGGCTCCGCGGTGGTCGCCGCCGCCGACGGCGCGGCCGAGCCGGGCTGGTCCGGCGTGCGCTTCGACCTGCTCGCCCACGACGCGTTGGGGTCGCCGCTGCGCTGGCGGTTGCTCGCCGAGCACAACCGGATCACCGACCCGCTCGCGGTGCCGGCCGGCACCGCGCTGGCGGTGCCGGCGACCGGCGTCGCCACGATGACGGGAGGCACGCCGTGAACCGGGCCGCGACGGTGACCGTGGACGGCCGGCCGCTGGCCGACCCGACCCGGCTGCGTGGCATCCGGGTCGCCGCCCGGCTGGACCGGCCGACCCAGTGCGAGCTGGCCCTGGCCACCGCGCCCGGCGCGGGCGCCCTCGACCCGCCGGTACGCCCCGGCGCCGCCCTGGACGTGCGCCTGGAAGATCACCCGGAGGCCCTGTTCACCGGCGAGGTCACCGCCGTGCAGGTGGCGTACGCCGGTGACGGCGCCGCGCTGCTGCGGCTGCGGGCGTACGACCCGCTGCACCGGCTGCGCAAGCGACAGGAGCTGCGGGTGTTCGAGTCGATGACGGTCGCCGAGCTGGCCGGGGAGCTGTGCGCCGGGCTGGGGCTGAGCGTGGTCGCCGAGGCCGACGGGCCACGCCTGGACCGGCTGCTGCAGCACCGGCACACCGATCTGGAGCTGCTGTGCGAGGTGGCCGGCCGGGCCGGGCTGCACCTGAGCGTGGACGCCGACCGGCTGCGGCTGCTCACCCTCGACGGTTACGGCGAGCCGGTGCCGCTGGCCCTCGGCGCGACCGTGCACGAGCTGCGGGTCACCGAGAACCTGGACCGGGCCGGCGCGGAGTGCGCCGCGCTGGGCTGGCACCCGCAGCGCGCCGAGCCGCTGGGCCAGCGGGCCGGCGAGGCACGCAGCGGGCGGCGGATCCCGCTGCGCCCGGCGCCCGGCGACGTCGGCGCGGACGGCGTGCGTACCGCGGTGGACCAGCCCGCGCGCAGCGACGACGAGCTGGCCGCGCTGGCCCAGGCCGGGCTGGACGCGCGGGTCGCCGCGCTGGTCACCGCCGAGGGCACCGCCGAGGGTGACCCGGCGTTGCGGCCGGGCCGGCGGATCGCGCTGGCCGGCGTCCCGGAGCCGGTGGCCGGCGTGTACGTGCTCACCGACGTGGTGCACACGGTGGACGCCGACGGCCACCTGACCCGGTTCTCCACCGCCCCGCCGGAGCCGCCCCCGTCGGCCGCGCCCCCGGCGGCGACGGTCACGCTCGGCACGGTCACCGACGTGGACGACCCGGACGGGCTGGGCCGGGCCCGGGTGACGTTGCCCGCCTACGGGGGGCTGGACGCCGGGTGGCTCGCCGTGCTCTGCCCGGGCGCGGGCCGGGGCAAGGGCATCGTCGCGCTGCCCGACCCGGACGACACCGTGCTGGTGGCGCTGCCCGGCGGTGAGCCGGTGGCGGGCGTGGTGCTCGGCTCGCTGTTCGGCGTCGTCGAGCCGTACGACGCGGGGATCGTCTCCGGCCGGTCCCGGCGGTGGTCGGTGCGGACCGGCACCGGCCAGTCGATCGTGATCGACGACGACGGGCGCACGCTGCGGCTGGCCACCGACGCGGGCAGCTTCGTCGAGCTGCGCCCCGAGCTGACCACCGTGCACGCCGCCGGCGACCTGGTGCTCTCCGCGCCGGGGCGGGCCATCGTGGTGCGCGCGAAGACCGTCGACTTCCTGCACGCCCCGGCGGCCGAGGACGCGGAGACCGCCGCCGCGCAGGCCCGTACCCTCGCCCGCTCCGCCGGAGGTGGCTGATGCGTTGGATCCACCGCGACTCGCTGATCACCTGCGGACACGACGGGCGGGTGGCGAACCGTCCGTCGCAACACTGGGTGACCGTGCGGGGGGTGCCCGCCCTGGTGCGGCCCGACCCGGAGGAGCGCGACATCACCGCCTGCCCGAACTACGGCCCGACGATCAAACCTTGCCTGCACACCAAGACCGTCACCGTGGGCTACAGCGCCTGGGTGCGCATCGACCGGCGGCCGGTGGTGCTGTCGCACCTGGACGGCCTCACCGACGGCACCCCGCCGGGGACCGTGCACCACCAGGTCCGTGACCCGCGGCAGATGTTCCTGGGGGCGGACGGATGAGGGCGTTCCGCTTCGTCGGCGCCGGCTTCGACGCCGGCCGCGCCGGTGGGCTCGCGCTGACCGCCGCCGGCGGGCTCGCCATGACCGAGGGCGACGAGACGGTACGCCAGGCGCTGTACCTGCTGCTGTCCACCACGCCGGGCGAGCGGCTGATGCGTCCCGGGTACGGCTCCCGGCTGCACCGGCTGGTCTTCGCGCCGAACGACGACACCACCGCCGGGCTGGCCATCCACTACGTCCGGCAGGCGATCCGGCGCTGGGAGCCGCGGGTGGAGGTGCTCGACGTGGACGCCGGACCGGACCCGGACGACCCGTGGCGCCTGGTGATCCGGCTGGACTACCGGGTGCGGGCCAGCCTCTCCCCCGGCCAGCTGGTGTTCTCCGTGGACCTGCTGCCGCCCGACGACGAACCCGGCGACCGGCCGGGCGAGGAGGCCACGTCATGACGCTGCCGGTGCCGCACCTGGACGACCGCGCGTTCCTCGATCTGGTCACCGAGGCGCGGGAACGGATCCGCAGCTCCTGCCCGGACTGGACCGATCTGTCCGCGCACGACCCGGGGATGGCGCTGCTGGAGGCGTTCGCCTACCTGACCGAGGTGATGATCTACCGGCTGAACCAGTTGCCGGAGAAGGCGTACGTGGCGTTCCTGAACCTGCTCGGCGCGACCCGGCACCCGCCGGCGGCGGCCTGGGCGGACGTGCGCCTGACCCGCACCGGCGCGGACCGCGGCGCGGTGCGGGTGCCGGCCGGGACCCGGGTCGCGGCGGCCCGCGGCGCGGATCCCCGGCCGGTCGTCTTCGTGACCACCGAGCCGGCCCTGCTGCCCGCCGGCGAGACCGAGGTGACGGTACGGGTGCACCACTGCGAGCCGGTCGAGGCGGAGCTGCTGGGCACCGGCACCGGCCAGCCGGGGCAGACGTTCCGGGCGGCCCGCGCGCCGCTGACCCGCACCACCGAGGCGCTGGACCTGCTGCTCGGGGTGGAGGTGCCGGCCGGTTCGGTGGAGCTGGGCGCCGCCGCCCGCGAGCACGACGGCCGCACCTATGAGATCTGGCGGCCGGTGGACAGCTTCGCCGGCCTCGGCCCGCAGGCCAAGGTCTACCTGGTCGACCGGGCCTCCGGGGTGGTCACGTTCGCCCCGGCGCTGGACCTGCGCCCGGTCGCGCCCGCCGGGGCCGGGCCGGGCAGCGGGACCGGGCCGGACGCCGGAACCGGGCCGGACGCGACGCCGGTGGCCGGGGTGACGACGGTGGCGGCGGTGCCGCCGGCCGGGCGGCAGGTGCGGCTCTGGTACCGGTGCGGCGGAGGGCCGGCCGGCAACGTGGCGGCCGGCGTGCTGACCAGCCTGCGGGATCCGCTGCCCGGGCTCCGGGTGGACAACCCGAGGCCGGCCACCGGCGGGCGGGAACTGGAGGCGCTGGAGTCGGTGCTGGCCCGGGGGCCGTACGAGTTCTTCGCCCAGCAGCGCGCCGTCACCGCGCGGGACTTCGAGATCCTCGCCACCGGCTCCGGCGCGGTGGCCCGGGCCCGCGCGTTCACCCGCGCCGCGGTCTACAGCTTCGCCCGCCCCGGCGAGGTGGAGGTGGTGCTGGTGCCGTACGTGCCCCCGGCGGCCCGCCCCGGCGGCCGGCTGCCGGTGGCGGTGCTGCGCGAGCACGAGGTGGAGGAGGCGCGCCGCCGGGTCGAGGCCGACCTGGAGCAACGCCGCGCCCTGGGCACGGCGGTGCGCGCCGGCTGGGCCCGCTACAAGGCGGTCTCGGTGCGCGCCCGGGTGGTGGTGCGGCGCGAGGAGGACGTGGACGCGGTCCGCCGCCGCATCCACGACCGGCTGCACCAGACGCTGAGCCCGCTGCCCACGCCGCTCAACCCGGCCGGCTGGGCGTTCGGCGAGCCGCTGCGCGCCTCCAACGTCTACCGGATGCTGGAGCACGCCGAGCCGGGCGTGCGCTACGTCGAGTCGGTGCGGTTCGTGGTCGACGAGGCGCCGGACGCGCAGGTCCGCACCGTCGCGGTGGACCAGTACCAGCCGGACACCTGGTACGCCGGGCGCGGGCCGGTGCTGTTCCGTTCGACCGACGCCGGCGCGGGCTGGGAACCGGCCGGCCGGTTCGACGACGAGACGGTGGTGCGGGTGGCGCCCGCGCCCGCCCCGGCACGCCCCGGCGTGGTGCCCCGGGCCGGCTCGGTGGCGGTGGTGACCGCCCGCGACGCCGGCGGCTCCCGGGTGCGGCTGAGCACCGACCTGGGTGAGACCTGGACGCTGCTGACCGACCTGGAGGCCGGCGTGCGGGACCTGGCGTGGATCGACCGGGACGGCAGCGGCGCGCTGCTGCTGGCCACCGACGCCGGGCTGTACGAGGTGCCGCTGCTGCCCGGGGCGGTGCCGTTGCAGATCCTGGTCGACCCGGCCGACGCGGACCGGGGTTTCTACGCGGTGCGGTCGTTCGTCTCCGAGCGCGGCGCGCCCGGGGTGGCCGTCGCCGCGCAGGCCGGCTTCGGGGTCTACCTGTCCACCGCGGCCGGCCGCCCCGGCACGTTCGCCCACGTCGGCCTCGCCAACGTGGACAACCGTGTCCTCGCCGTGCAGTACGACGGCCCGGCCACGCTGCTGTGGTGCGGCGCGGGCGAGCCGGACCCGAAGAAGCCCGGCCAGGGCGCCCACCGCACCCGGCTGTTCGAGTCGGACGTGCAGTGGCAGTCGATGGCCGCCGGTTGGATCGGCGGCACCTGCCGGGACCTGGCGTTCAGCGGCCCGCTGGCGCTGGCCGCCACGCAGAGCGGCGGCGTGGTCCGGCTGGACACCCTCGCCGGGCAGCCGCAGTGGCGGCCGGTGATGGTCAACTGCGGGCTGCCGTTGCGGGACCGGACCCGGTTCTCACCGGTGGACGCCATCGCCGCCACCACGCCGTCCGCCGGCGGCGACCGGTTGGTGCTGGCCGGGGGCGAGCGCGGCGTGTACCGCAGCGGCGACGGCGAGGACTGGACGGCCAGCGCCAACCAGGCCACCGCCGACGTGGTCACCGTCCCCGGCACCTGGCTGCTCTGCTCCGGCGAGCACGACATCGAGGTGGTGCGGCAGGATGCGTCGAACCGCGATTGAGCGGCTGCTGCCGGCCGCCTACCAGCGGGCCGCCGGCCCGGGCAGCGTGCTGGGCGCGCTGTTGGACGTGATGGAGGCGCTGCACGCCCCGGACGAGGCGGTGCTCGCCGACGTCGACGCGCTGTTCGGGCCGTACCGGACGCCGGACGGGTTCGTGGCGTACCTGACCCGCTGGGTGGCGATGGACCACGTGGTGGCCGCGCCGCGCGCGGACGTGCCGTTGCCGCTTCCGCTGGGTCGGCTGCGTGACCTGGTCGCGCACGGCGCGCTGCTGGCGAGCTGGCGGGGCACGCCGTTCGGGATGCGCACCGCCCTGGAGCTGGCCACCGGGGTGACCGGGTTCGTCCTGGACGAGCCGGCGGAACGGCCGTTCCACCTGGTGGTACGCGTGCCGCCGGCTGCCGCTGACCGGCTGGCGCTGGTCACCCGGATCGTCGAGGCGGAGAAGCCGGCAGCGGTCACCGTCGAGGTGCGCGGCCCCGCCGACGACGATTCCGCACCCGAGCCGGTACGCGCGGTCGGCCGGGCGCACGTGCCCCCACCTGAGCCCCACCACCCGCCCGAGGAGCCCTCATGACCACCGAATGGACCGTCGTCGCCGCCGCCGAACAGTTCACCCTGGACGCCCGCAACGCCGGTGAGTTGACCTTCACCGTGTCGAACCCGGGCACGGCGCCGGACACCGTGGTGTTCGACGTCGCACCCGGCGAGGGCAGCCAGCGCGCCTGGTTCACGGTGGCCGAGCCGCAGCGGGTGGTGCCTGGGCAGGGGTCGGTTTCGGTCCTGGTCCGCCTCGCCGTGCCGGCCGGCACCCCGCCCCGGCGCTACGACATGACCGGGTTCGCGTACTCGGCGAACACCGCACCGGAGGAGAGTTCCCGCTCCAGCGGCCGGGTGACCTACGACGTGCGGGCGGTGGTGGCGCCGAAGCGCTCGCCGTGGCCGTGGCTGGCCGCCGCGGCGGCGCTGCTGCTGGTGGTGGCCGGCGTGGCGGTGTGGCTGGTGACCCGCGGCCCGGACACCCCGCCGACCCCGTCGGCCGGGCCGGTCGCGGTGGAGGCGGAGACGCTCGTCGCCGACGCCGAGGTCACGTCGAAGACCGCCGCCAAGGCGGCGGTGCTGGCGCAGGACAACTGCTGCGGCGTGGTCTTCTCCGGCGACCGGCAGTTGTTCTTCCTCGGCCGCGCGGTCGGCGACCGGGTGACCGTGCCGGTGGACCTGCCGGCGGACGGCACCTGGCGGTTCTCCGCCGTGCGCACCACCGCGCCCGACTACGCGAACACGATCTGGCTGATCGACGGCCGGCAGGTCGGCGACACGTTCTTCGGCTTCAGCCCGGGCGTGGCGCGCACCGACGAGACGGAGGTGGACACCGTGGAGCTGACCCGGGGGCCGCACGAGCTGACGTTGGTGGCGGTGAGCCGGACCCAGGGCACCGACGCCTACTTCGCCGGGGTGGACCTGATCCGGTTCACCCCGGCCGGACGCCCGTGAGCGCGAGGAGTGAGCCGGTGTTGCGAGCCCCGCAGTCGCGAACCGAGCAGGCACCGTGAGCGGTCGGCAGAAGGTGCTGCTGGTCGCGCTGGCCGCGCTGCTGGTGGCGCTCTGGCTGGTGGCGGTGGCCGGCCGGCGGGACGACCCGGGCGACCCGGCCGCCGGACCGGGTCCGCTGGCCCGGCTCGGGCGCGGCGGCGCGGCGGTGGACCCGGCGACGGTGACCGTGGCGTGCGTGCCGCCGGCCGCCGAACCGGTGGGCACCGCCGAAGGGGTGGTGCTCGCCTTCGGCGCCACCTGCCGGCTGCGGGTCGCCGACCCGGGCGCCCTGCGCACGCTGGTGCTGCGCGGCGCGACGCCGTTCGAGGTGACGGCCCGCGCGCCCGGCGGCGCGGACGTCACGGTCACCGACGAGGTCACGCCCGGGCCGGATGGCGCGGCGGTGGCGAAGGTGGCGGTGGACCGGCAGACCGAGGTGCTCCTGCGGTGCCGGGGAGGTGGCGGGTGCACGGTCACTGTCGCCCGGTCCTGACCGGGCCCGCCGACGCGGAGGCGCGACATGGGTGAGCTGCGTAAACCGTTCCTGCTGCTGGCGCTGTTCGTGGTGGCGCTGGTGGTCGCCGTGGAGTTGGGCGCGGCGGCGCTGACCGGCGGCGGGGACGCGGGTGCGGCGCTGCGCGAGCGCGCCGGGCAGCTCGGCGTCGAGCTGGGCGACGTGGGCGGGGTGGCCGAGCCGTCCGGCCGGGGCACCGGCCACCTGGCGCTGATCGACGTGGTGGCGCTCTGGACCACCGGGCTGTTCGCGCTGAGCCTGGTGCTGCCGGACCGCGTGCAGGGCCGGGTCCAGGGGGTGGCCACGCTGGTCTTCTCGGTCGTGCTGCTGCTGGTGTCGCTGGTCCTGCTGGTCGTGGCGTTCGTGGAGCTGACCGTGATGGTCTCGCTGTTCCTGGCGCCTCCGTTCGGCACCCTGGCCTACCTGGCGGTGTGGGGGTTCTTCCCGGTCGACGACGCGGCCGTGCTGCTCGGCCTGGTGCTGCTGCTCAAGCTGGTCTGGGCCGGGCTGCTGCTGGCCGCCCAGCCGCGTTTCCTGCGCAACAAGGGGCTGGTGCTGCTGGCGTCGACCACGCTGCTGTGCACCGTGGTGCTGCAGTTCCTGCACGGTCTGGTGCCGGTGATCCTGGTCAGCGTCGTCGACGACCTCGGCGCGGTGGTGTTCGCCGTGGTGGCGCTGATCTGGGCGCTGGTGCTGCTGGTCGGGTCGATCCCGGCGATCGTCAAGGCGGTGCGCGTCACGGTGACGACGTCCGGCCGCCCGGTCAGCTGACCGGGCGGCCGGTGGCGAGTTCGGCCAGGCGCGGGAGCTGCGCCGGGTCGGTGAGCGCCGAGCCGACCGCCACCACCCGGACGCCGGCGGCCAGGAAGTCCCCCGCGTTGCCGGCGTCGATGCCGCCGGTGGCCACGAACCGGGCCTCCGGGAGCGGCCCGGCGACCGCCCGGAACCAGGCCGGGCCGAGGCTGACCGCCGGGAACGCCTTGAGCCACACCAGGCCGTGGTCGAGCGCCTGCTGCGCCTCGGTGGGGGTGGCCACGCCGGGCAGGTGCGGGATGCCGTAGCTGCGCGCCGCGTCGGCGACCGCCAGGTCCAGGCCGGGCGCGACGGTGAACGCCGCCCCGGCGCCGACCGCCTGGCGGACCTGGGCCGGGGTGCGGACCGTGCCGGCGCCGACGATCCGGTCCCGGCGCCGGCCGGCCGCGGCGGCGGCGCGCAGCGCGGGCACCGCCCCCGGCGTGCGGATCGGCACCTCCACCACGTCGATGCCGAGGTCCCAGGCCAGCTCCGCGAGCCGAACCGTCTCCGCCAGCGGCAGGTCGCGCAGGATCACCATCACCCGCGCGTCACCGAACAGCGGTGCGAAGTCGTGCCCGGTCATCTGTGGTTCCCTTCGTCGCGACGCCGCACCGGCGTCGACCAGTCCCGGTCGGTCAGCGCCAGCGCCCGGGCGATGCCGGCCGGGTCCGGCGGTGGCGCGGTGTCGCCCGGCACGGCCAGCACCGGCGCCGCGGTGAGGTGGCCCAGGCGGAGACAGGATCGCAGGTCCAGCTCGCGCAGCAGCCCGGAGAGGAAGCCGGCGGCGAACGCGTCCCCGGCGCCGACCGGTTCCACCACGGCCACTGGCAACGCCGGCACGAAGACCGCCGTCGCGGTGCGCGGCAGCGCGGTGACGCCGACCGGCCCGTCCTTGACCACCACCAGTTCCGGCCCGGGCAGCAGGTCGCGGACGGCGGCCGGGTCGGCGCTGCCCCAGAGCGTGGCGGCCTCGTCCAGCCCGACGAGCACCACGTCGGCGCGGTCGGCCAACTCCCGCAGGACCGGGGCGGCCCGGCCGGCGGGCCAGAGCGCGGGGCGGTGGTTGACGTCGAAGGTGACCCGGGCGCCGGGCGTCGCCCGCCCGGCCAGCGCGTGCGCGAGCAGGTCCCGGCAGGAGTCGGAGAGCGCGGCGGTGATCCCGGACAGGTGCAGCAGCCGCGCCCCGGCCAGCCGGGGGTCGGCGAGGTCGGCCGCGCAGAGCCGGCTCGCCGCCGACCCGGCCCGGTGGTAGTGGACCCGGGTGCCGGCCGGGCCGGGGTCCTTGAGGTAGACACCGGTCGGGGCGGCCGGGTCGATCGTGACCAGGCCGATGTCGACCCCGGCGGCGGCGATCTCGGCGACCACCCGGCGGCCGAACGGGTCGTCGCCGACCCGGCTCACCCAGGCGGCGTGGTGACCGAGCCGGGCCAGCCCC
This sequence comes from Micromonospora sp. NPDC050980, assembly GCF_040653835.1. Lineage (NCBI taxonomy): Bacteria > Bacillati > Actinomycetota > Actinomycetes > Micromonosporales > Micromonosporaceae > Micromonospora > Micromonospora sp. NPDC050980. The sequence goes on from NZ_JBFAGS010000008.1 coordinate 123,836, forward strand.
ATCGCCACGTTCGACTCGGCGCCGCCGACGCCGACCGTGAGCCGGGCGGCGTGTTGCAGCGGCCCGCCGTCGTCGGGGGCGAGCACCACCATGCTCTCCCCCACACAGGCGACCTCCGGCTCGGTCATGACGGCGCCGCGAGGCGGGCCGCGGCGGCGGCCGGGGCGAGGTGGCCGTCGACGACAAGCACCCGGTGCCGGTTGCGGCGGGGTGTGCCGGCGGCGACCACGGCCGGCCGGTCGAAGGCGTACGCGACGCAGACGCCCGGGTACCCGGCGGTGCGGACGAACCACCTGTCGCCCGGCCCCAGACCGGTGAACACCAGCGTGTACGGGCCGCCGTCGGGCGCGGTGCCGGCGAGCGCCAGCCACGGCGCGACCGAGCCGTTGACCGCCTCCTCGCCGGTCGCCTCACCGGTGAAGACGCGGGGTTCGGCGTCGGCGACCGCCCGCCAGAAGAAGCCGCCGTAGCCGGCGCCGCCGGGGCGGCCGTTGGTGGCCGGGCTGCCCAGGTGGACGTCGGCGCCGGTGGCGGACGTGAGCGTGCTGGTCAGCGTCAGCCACCACCCGTCGTCGCCGGCCGGGGCGGCGGTGAGCCGGCGGCGTTCGCGCAGCAGCGTCCGGCCGGTTGCGTCCCGCCATCGCAGGTAGTGGTCGAGTCGGTCGGCGGCCCGCTCCCGCCAGCCGGTGTGGACGATGACGCCGTGGTCGTCGCGCCAGGTGTAGCCGGTGCCGCGTACGTAGGTCCGGCCGCCCCAGAGGTTGGCGCCGTCGACGTCCGGCACGGCCAGGGACGCGCCGAGGTGCCAGACGTGGTCCGCGGGCAGCGCGTCGGTGACCGGGGTGCCGGCGCGGGTCCGCACCGGGTGCAGGTAGGGCCGGGGTCCGTGCCGGGAGTCCAGGTCGGGCCGGACCACGTAGCGGGCCACCTCGACGCCGGCGACGGCCAGGCGCTCCGGGCCGGGCTCGACAGCGGCGGCGCCACCCGGCGCGCGGTCACCGGGCTCGACGGGGCCGGCAGCGGACGCGGCGGCGCGGGGACGGCCGGTCACGACGCCTCCGGCCGCAGCGGTGCCGGCACCTCCGCCGGTCCGGCGGCACGCGCCCGGCGGCGGGCGTCGACCGCGTGCACCGCCGCGAGGGCGTACCCGCCGAGGATCGGCACCGCGACCGGGGTGACCAGCACGGCCAGCAGCGCGGCGACGCCGCAGGTCCCGGCGGCGGCGACCCAGGCGCCGGGGTGCCGCGCGCAGGTGCGGGCCGTGTGCCGGGCGGCGGCCCGCCAGCCCCGGCCGCCGGTGCGCCCGACCGCGACGGCGACCAGGCCCGCGTACCCGAGCAGGGCCGCGACCGCGACGGCGGTGACCGCGAGCGCGGGCCCGCCGCCGGGCACCCGGCCGGTGGCCAGCGCGAGCAGGTCGGCGGCGAGGAGCGCGACGGCGGCGAGCGCGACGGCGCTGACCGCCGCCCCGGCCGGGAGCGCCCGGCCGAACCGGGCCAGGCTGGTCCGCGGCGGCGGCCAGCTCCCGGTGACCGACCGGTCGTGCAGCGCGGCGGCGGCGGTGGCGACGGCCGGGGCGAGGGTGAGCAGCGGCAGCGCGGCCACCGCCACGACCAGGCCGAGCAACGCCAGGTCGGCCGCCTCGGCCACGGTGTCCCGCCAGTCCCGGCGGCTGGGCGCGGTGGTCATCCCTTCAGCCCGCTGGTGTTGATGCCCTCGACTAGCATCCGCTGGAACGCGAGGAAGAACAGGAACACCGGCAGCAGGGACAGCACCGACATGGCGAACATCGGGCCGACCGCGCTCTGGCTGGTCGAGTCGATGAACAGGGTCAGCGCCACCGGGACGGTGTAGTCCTGCAGCGTGGACAGGAAGACCAGTTGCCGGAAGAAGTCGTTCCAGGTCCAGATGAACGAGAAGATCGCGGTGGTGACCAGCGCGGGCCGGCTCAGCGGCAGGATCACGTGCCGGAACACGCCGTACGGCGTGGCGCCGTCGATCTTGGCGGCCTCGTCCAGCTCGCGCGGGATGCCGCGCATGAACTGCACCATCAGAAAGACGAAGAACGCCTCGGTGGCCAGGAAGTGCGGGATGAGCAGCGGCAGGTACGGCCAGTCGCCGCCGACCAGGCCGAGGCTGCGGAACAGGATGTACTGCGGCACGATCAGCACGTGCCCGGGCAGCAGCAGGGTGCCGATCATGACGGCGAACCACACCGAGCGCAGCCGGAACCGCAGTCGGCCGAGGGCGTACGCGGCCAGCAGGCAGGACAGCGCGTTGCCGACCACGGTGAGCAGGCTGACCATGGCGCTGTTGAGGAAGAACCGGCCGAAGCTGACGTCGAAGTTGGTCCAGCCGTCGACGTAGTTGCCGGGGGTGAACGTCTCCGGCAGCAGGCCGATGTTGTTGACGATCTCGGCCGGCGACTTGACCGAGGTGCCGAGCATCCAGATCAGCGGGTAGAGCACCACGGCCACGATCGCCACGAGCACCAGCAGGCGCAGCGCCTGCCGGTGGCGCGGGCGACGGCGGACCGGACCGGCGGTCGCCGCGGTCATCAGTCGTTCCCCCCGTCCGAGTAGTGCACCCAGAACCGGCCGGTGCTGAAGAACACGGCCGTGATGAGCGCGATGGCCAGCAGGAACACCCAGGCCATCGCCGAGGCGTAGCCCATCTCCAGGTCGGTGAAGCCGGAGATGTAGAGCTTGAGCGTGTACATCAGGGTGGAGTCGACCGGGCCGCCGGTGCCGTTGCTGAGCACGAACGCGGCGGTGAAGCCCTGAAAGCCGTGGATGGTCTCCAGCACCAGGTTGAAGAAGATCACCGGGGAGAGCATCGGCAGGGTGACCGCGCGGAACCGGCGCCAGGCTCCGGCGCCGTCCACCGCCGCCGCCTCGTACAGCTCGGTGGGGACCTGCTTGAGCCCGGCCAGGAAGATCACCATGGGCGCGCCGAACTGCCAGATCGCCAGCACCATCAGCGTCTGCAGCGCCCAGTCCGGGTCGGCGACCCAGGGCAGCCCCTCGATGCCGAACAGCGCGAGGAACGAGTTGAACGCGCCGTCCCGGTTGAACATGTTGACCCAGACGATGGCCAGCGCCACGCTGCCGCCGAGCAGCGACGGCAGGTAGAACAGGCCGCGGAACAGCCCGACGCCGCGCCAGGCGCGGTTGAGCAGCAGCGCGACGCCGAGCGCGGCGGCCAGCTTCAGCGGCACGGCGACCAGCGCGAACGTCAGCGTGACCCGCACCGCGTGCCAGTACGACGGGTCGGCGGTGAACATCCGTTCGTAGTTCGCCAGCCCGACCCAGCGCACCTCGGACAGCGGGGTGAGGATGTCGTAGTCGGTAAAGCTCAGCCAGAGCGAGAGCAGCATCGGGATCGCCGTGATGCCCATCAGTCCGATGAGCCAGGGCGAGAGGAAGACGTACCCCGCCAGGCCCTCGCCGTACCGGGCCCGGCCGGCCCCGCGCCGCGTGGGGTGGGGGCCGACCGGTCCGGTCCGGGGGGTCCGGCCGGGTGCCGTGGTGAGGGCCACGGGCCGGTTCCTTTCTTCTCGGCGGCGGGTCAGGCGATCGCGGACCTGCAGGCGGTGACGAACTGCTCCGCCGCCTGCGCCGGGGTGACCCGGCCGTACTGGGCGTTCTCGGCGGCCTTGACCAGCTCGGACTTGACCTTGCTGTGTCCCTTGATCGGCACCTGCGGCGACGGGCCGAATTTCTGCGCCAGCTCGGTCTCGACCTGGATGGACTGCTTCATGGCCGGGTCGGTGGCGGTTTCGCTGACCTTGGCCCGCAGGTCCATGTTGGACGGCAGCCCCCGGTCGGTGCCGAGCAGCGCGACCGCCTCCGGGTCGTTGCTCAGGAAGTTGATCACGTCGACGGCGGCGTCGCGGTGCTTGCTGCCCTTGAACACCGACCAGTACATCGAGGCGCGGGCCCACTGGCCGCTGGGGTCACCGGGATAGGCGACCACACCCAACTCGTCCTTGGTGTTCTTCTTCAGGTCCGGCATCTGGTTGACCCAGACCCAGGAGGTGGCCGCCTTCCCGGTGACCACGAGCTGCTTGGTCACGTCGCTGGCGTTGCCCTGGTGGATGACGTCCGCGGTCGGGGTGGCGCCGGCGTCCCGGGCGCCCTTCCACAGCTCGAACCACTTCGTCACGTCCTCGACGGTGAAGCCGAGTTCCTTGCCCTGGTAGAGGTCCTTGCCCTGCTGGCGCAGCCAGACCCAGAGCGCCTTGTAGTCGGCGCTGGGGTCCTGGGTGCCCGGGACCTTCGTCTTCTTCGCCACCTGCTCGGCCCAGGCGATGTGCTCCTCCCAGCTCGTTCCGGTGGTGGGCTCGGGCAGCCCGTTCTCCACCAGCAGCGTCTTGTTGTAGACCAGGCCCTGGGTGTTCTCCCCGGCGGCCACCCCGGCGAGCTTGCCGTCGACCACGCCGTACTCCAGCAGGCTCTTGGGGAACTTCGCCACGTCGAGCTTGCCGGAGTCGCGGTAGCTGCCCAGGTCGAGCGTGGTGCTGCGGCCGGCGTACTCGGCCAGGTAGTTGTCGTCGATCTGGAACAGGTCGGGCGGGTTGCCGCCGGCGGTGAGCGTGGCGAGCTTGTCGAAGTAGCCCTGGTTGGCCTGCCAGGTCTTCTCGAAGGTCACCTCGGGGTGCTTCCTGGTGTAGAGGGCCAGGACGTCCTCGGTGAGTTTGGCCCGGGCCTCGCCGCCCCACCAGAAGATGGAGAGCGTGACCTGGCCGCCGTCGCCGCCGCCGGAGTCGTCGCCGCAGCCGGCCGCGCCGAGGGCGAGCGGCGCGGCCAACGCGACGGCGGCGAGGCCGCGGACGAATCGACGTCGGGACAGGGGGGTACGGTGATTCCGCCCAGCGGGTATGCCGGCGGTGGGGGACGTTGCGGGGTGCATCTGCGCTCACTCCTCGGCTGTGGGAGGCGACGACGTCACCGGTGGCCGTCCACGGGCCGCCCGGGTCCGCACCGCTATGCGGGCCCGGGCCACCTGCTCAGGCCCCGGCGCCGTCCCGACCGGGCTCGGGCACGGGCCCGGTCGAGTCGCGGACGACAAGTACGGTCTGGAGCATTACCTGTGCGGTGGTGCGACGGTCGCTGGCTGCCGCGCCCCGCCCCCGCGCGCCGCGTGGCGCGTCGGAGTCGAGTTGCAGCAGCATGTCGACGGCCGTCCGGCCGGCGGCCGCGGTCGGCGTGGCCACCGTCGTCAACTTGGGGCGGGTGAGCCGGCTCAGCGCGATGTCGTCGACGCCGATCACGCTGACGTCCTGCGGCACCCGCAGCCCCAGCGCGTCGAGCCCCTCGATGAGGCCGATCGCCATCAGGTCGTTGTAGGCGAGCACGGCGGTGACCCCGCCCCGGCGTACCTGCTCGGCGAGGGCGCCGCCGCCGGTCTCGGTGGGTTGGTTGGGGCCGATGACGGTCAGCTCGGCGCCACCGGCCCGGGCGGCGGCCGAGGCGGCCCGGCGCATCTCCCGCGCGGTCCACGAGCCGCGCGGGCCGCCGAGCAGCGCGATCCGCCGGTGGCCGAGGCCGAGCAGGTGCTCGATCGCGGCCCGGGCGCCCTGCCCGACGTCCATCATCACGCAGGGCAGGCCGGCGACCTGGCGGTTGATCACCACCACCGGGACCTCGCGGCTGACCTGCTCGATCAGGCTGTTGCTCATCCGGGGGCTGCACAGCAGCACGCCGTCGACCTGCTTGGCCAGCGCGTGGACCAGGTCCTCCTCGGCGATCACGTCCTCGTTGGTGTCGGCCACGAACACGTGGTAGTCGCGCTGCCGGGCCTGCCCCTCCGCCGCCTTGATCAGCGGCGGGAAGAACGGGTTGGCGATGTCGGCCACGATCAGGCCGATGTTGTGCGTCCGGCCGGTGATCAGGGCGCGGGCGGCCCGGTTGGGTCGGTAGCCGAGGTCCTCCGCGCAGGCCAGCACCCGGACCCGGGTTTCCGGGTTGACCAGGTGCGGGGCGGAGAACGTGCGGGAGACGGTGGAGATGTGCACGCCGGAGGCCCGGGCGACGTCCCGGATGGTGGCTGGCACGGCGGGCTCCCTCGTCCGATGTGGTGGGGGTCACGTGGGTGCCGCCAATTAATGCAAACGGTTGCTCTCATGTCAACGGTCCATTGTTACGTCTCGATTGCGGTGCCACGCCCGGCGGGCGCGCAATGAGGCGTGAATACGGATACATGGGTCGAGTTGTTCATCGACCGTTGACGAGACATCGGTCGACATGGTTTCTTCGGCTGCAAACCTTTGCAGCATCACGGGAGGCCGACGTCATGTCACCACCGGCCCGGAAACGGGTCCGCCACGCCCTGGTCGGCGCCGGAGCGCGCGCCGAGATGTTCGTCCGCGCGCTCGCCCTCGACCACGCCGACACCGCCGAGCTGGTCGCGCTCGCCGACGTCAACCACACCCGGATGAACGCGCACAACCGCTGGCTGACCGACCTCGGCCACCCGCCGGTGCCCACGTACGCCGCCGCCGACTTCACCGCCATGCTGGCGAAGGAGCGGGTCGACGTGGTGCTGGTGACAAGCGTCGACGTCACCCACGACGAGTACGTGGTGGCGGCGCTGCGGGCCGGCTGCGACGTGGTCACCGAGAAGCCGATGACCGTCGACGCGCCCCGTTGCCGGCGCATCCTGGACGCGGTCGCCGAAACCGGCCGGCAGGTCACCGTGGCCTTCAACTACCGCTACAACCCGTTGCACGAGCAGCTCCGGCGGCTGCTCGCCGACGGCGCGGTAGGCGAGATCGGCTCGGTGCACTTCGAGTGGCTGCTCGACGTGCGCCACGGCGCCGACTACTTCCGCCGCTGGCACCGGGACAAGGCCACCTCCGGCGGGTTGCTCGTGCACAAGGCCAGCCACCACTTCGACCTGGTCAACTGGTGGCTGGACGCGCGCCCGGTCGAGGTGCACGCGGCCGGCCGGCTGTTCTTCTACGGCGAGGCCGGCCGCCGGCACGGCTACGCCCGCGACTACGACCGCGCGCACGGCGCCCCCGACGCCGCCGGCGACCCGTTCGCGCTACGGCTGGCCGAGCACCCCCGGCTGCGCGAGCTCTACCTCGACGCCGAGGCCGAGGACGGCTACCACCGCGACCGCAACGTCTTCGCCCCCGGCGTGACCATCGAGGACGACCTCGCGGTGCTGGCCCGCTACTCCACCGGCGCCACGATGACCTACCACCTCACCGCGTACGCGCCCTGGGAGGGCTACCGGGTGATGGTCAACGGCAGCCGGGGCCGCCTCGAACTGGAGGTGACCGAGAGCGACCACGTCAGCCCCGGCGGCGCGTCCGCGCTCAAGGGCGCGGCCCTGCACGGCGACGAGGCCGCCGTGGAGCGCGGCGCGGCCCGGCTCACCCTGCGGCCGTTCTGGCAACCGCCGGTCCAGATCCCGGTGGACGGCTGGACCCGGCGCGGGCACGGCGGCGCGGACGCCCGGATGACAGGGGTGCTGCTCGGCGGCGAAACCGACCCGCTCGGCCGCGCCGCCACCGCGTACGACGGGGCGCTGGCGCTGCTCACCGGCCTGGCCGCCAACCGCTCGCTGGAGACCGGCGCGCCCGTCCGGGTCGCCGACCTGCTCACCCTGCCCTGACCGAGGAGCCCTCCCCCGTGCCGATCATCTCCCCCAGCAATCTGCTGCTGCCCGCCGAGCCCGGCCAGCGCGCCCTGGCGCGCGAGCTGTACGCGCTGGCCGCCGAGCAGCCGATCATCTCCCCGCACGGGCACGTCGACCCGGCGCTGCTGGCCGAGGACCGCCCGTTCCCCGACCCGGCCCGGCTGCTGATCGTGCCCGACCACTACCTCACCCGGATGCTGCTCAGCCAGGGCGTGCCCCCGGCCGACCTGGGCGTGCCGAGCGTCGACGGCAGCCCGGTCGAGACCGACGGGCGGGCCATCTGGCGGCGCTTCGCCGCGCACTGGCACCTGTTCCGGGGCACCCCGTCGCGGCTGTGGCTGGAACAGACGTTCCGCAACGTGTTCGGCGTGGACACGCCGCTGTCCCCGGCCACCGCCGACGCCGTCTACGACGCGCTCGCCGCCCGCCTCGCCGAGCCGGCGTTCCGGCCCCGGGAACTGTTCACCCGCTTCGGCATCGAGGTGCTCGCCACCACCGAGTCGCCGCTGGACGACCTGGGCCGGCACGCCAAGCTCGCCGCCGACGGCTGGGGCGGGCCGGGCGGACGGGTGGTCACCACGTTCCGCCCCGACGACGTGGTGGACATGGAGTTCGACGGCTGGGCGGCCAACGTGGACCGGCTCGCCGACGTCTCCGGCGAGGACACCGGCACGTACGCCGGCTACCTGGCCGCGCTGCGGGCGCGCCGGGCCGCGTTCGCCGCCGCCGGCGCCACCTCCACCGACCACGGCCACCCCACCGCCCGTACCCTCGACCTCGACCCGGCGCAGGCCGCGGCGCTCTACGACAAGGGCCGGCGCGGCTTGGCCGACGCGGGCGAGGCGGAGGCGTTCCGGGCGCACATGCTGCTGGAGTTCGCCCGGATGTCGCTCGACGACGGCCTGGTGATGCAGGTGCACCCCGGCGCGGTGCGCAACCACAACCGCTGGCTGCACGCCCGGCACGGCCGCGACGTCGGCGGCGACGTGCCGCAGGCCACCGACTACGTGCACGGGCTGGCCCCGCTGCTGGACGCGCACGGCAACGACAGCCGGCTGACCGTGGTGCTCTACACGCTCGACGAGGACACCTTCACCCGGGAGTTGGCGCCGCTGGCCGGCGGCTACGCCGCGTTGCGCCTCGGCGCGCCCTGGTGGTTCCTCGACTCGCCGGAGGTGCTGCGCCGGTTCCGGGAGGCGGTCACCGAGACGGCCGGCTTCTACAACACCGCCGGGTTCGTCGACGACACCCGCGCGTTCTGCTCCATCCCGGTGCGCCACGACGTGGCCCGCCGGGTCGACGCCGGCTTCCTGGCCCGCCTGGTCGCCGAGCACCGCCTCGCCGCCGACGAGGCCGCCGAGACCATCGTCGACCTGGCCTACCGGCTGCCCAAGCAGGTCTTCAAGTTCGGAGGTGAGCGGTCATGACCAGGATCGTCGACGTCGCGGTGCACGACGTGCGCTTCCCGACCGCCGCCAGCGGCGACGGGTCGGACGCGATCAACCGGGGTGACTACTCGGCCACCTACGTGGAACTGACCACCGACGGCGGGCCGACCGGCGGCGGGTTCACCTTCACCAACGGCCGGGGCAACGAGATCACCTGCGCGGCGGTGCGCGCGCTCGCCCACCACGTGCGCGGGCGCTCGGTCGCCGAGATCGCCGCCGAGCCGGTGGCGTTCTGGCGCTCGCTCACCGCCGACGTGCAGCTGCGTTGGCTCGGCCCGGAGAAGGGGGTGATCCACATGGCTGCCGGCGCGCTGGTCAACGCGGTCTGGGACCTGCGCGCCAAGCTCGCCGGCAAGCCGATGTGGCGGTACCTCGCCGAGACGCCGACCGACGAGCTGGTGGCAACCGTCGACTTCCACCACATCACCGACGCGCTCACCCCGGACGAGGCGGCGGCGATCCTGGACAAGGGCCGTGACGGTCTCGCCGACCGGCTCGCCGCGCTGGAACGCGACGGCTTCGCCTCCTACACCACCTCGGTCGGCTGGCTCGGCTACCCGGACGAGCGGGTGCGCGCGCTGACCCGCGACGCGTACGCGGCGGGGTGGCGCGCGGTGAAGATGAAGGTCGGCGGGCGGCTCGACGACGACCTGCGACGGGCGAGGATCATCCGGGCCGAGATCGGCCCGGACGCGCTGCTGATGATGGACGCCAACCAGGTCTGGGACGTCGACGAGGCGATCGCCGCGATGGCGGTGCTGGTCGAGGTCGACCCGTACTGGATCGAGGAGCCCACACACGCCGACGACGTGCTCGGGCACGCCCGGATCGCCCGCGCGGTGACCGAGCTGTCCGGCGGCCGGTGCCGGGTCGCCACCGGCGAGGTCGCCGCCAACCGGGTCATCTTCAAGCAGTTGCTCCAGGCCGAGGCGATCGGCGTGATGCAGGTCGACGCGTGCCGGGTCGGCGGCGTCGACGAGGTGCTCGCCGAGCTGCTGCTGGCGGCGAAGTTCGGGGTGCCGGTCTGCCCGCACGCCGGCGGGGTCGGGCTGTGCGAGTACGTGCAGCACCTCGCCGTCTTCGACCACCTGCGGGTGAGCACCGGCCTGGACGGCCGGATGGTCGAGTACGTGGACCACCTGCATGAGCACTTCGTCGACCCGGTCCGCACCCGGGGCGGGCGCTACCTGCTGCCCACCGCGCCCGGCTACAGCGCGACCATGCGGCCGGAGTCGATCGCGCAGTTCCGCTTCCCGGACGGCCCGGCATGGCGCTGACCGTCGACACCGGCCGGCTCGGACTGGCCACGCTGCGCCGGCTGCCCGAGGCGAGCCGGCCGCTGGTGCGCCCCGGCACCGTGCCGGCCGGCATCGTCCACCTGGGGCTCGGCGCGTTCCACCGCGCCCACCAGGCCGTGCACACCGAGGCCGCGGTCGGCGCGGCCGGCGGCGACTGGGGCATCGTCGGCGTCGCGCCGCGCAGCACCGACGTGGTCGAGGCGCTGGCCGCGCAGGACGCGCTGTTCAGCGTCACCACGCTCGCCGCCGGGGGCGCGTCGACCCGGGTGGTCGGCGCGCTGGCCGGGGTGCGGCACGCGGCGAGCGACCCGGACGCGGTGGTGCGCCTGCTCGCCGACCCGGCGATCCGGGTGGTCACGCTCACCGTGACCGAGAAGGCCTACCAGCTCGACCCGGTGACCGGCGCGCTGGCCGCCGACGCGGAGCTGACCACCGACCTGACCACCGACCGGCCGCCGCGCACCGTGCCGGGGCTGCTGGCACGCGGGCTGCTCGCCCGCGCCGCCGCCGACGCCGGGCCGCTGGCGCTGGTGAGCTGCGACAACCTGCCGGCCAACGGACGCCGGCTGCGCGGCCTGGTGGACCAGTGCCTGGCGCTGGCCGGCACGCCCGACGCGACGCTGGCCCGGGTGGCGGCGCAGCTCACCTGCCCCGGCACCATGGTCGACCGGATCGTGCCGGCCAGCACCGACGAGACCCGGGAGACCGCCCGGCTGGCGCTCGGCGTGACCGACCTGGCGGCGGTCGCGGCCGAGCCGTGGTCGCAGTGGGTGATCGAGGACGACTTCCCCGGCGGCCGGCCCGCCTGGGAGCGGGCCGGCGCGATCCTCACCGACGACGCCGGCCCGTGGGAACGGTTGAAGCTGCGCGCGCTCAACGGGGTGCACTCGGCCACCGCCTACCTGGGCGCCGTCGCGGGTGCGGAGACGGTGCTCGACGCGCTGGCGCTGCCGCACCTGGAGGCGGTGCTGCGGCGGCTGGTCGCCGAGGAGATCGCGCCGAGCTTCACCCCGCCGCCCGGCGTCTGCGTGCCCGACTACGGCGAGCAGGTGCTCGCCCGCTTCGGCAACCCGGCGATCCGCCACCGCACCGCGCAGGTCGCCGCCGACGGCTCGCAGAAGCTGCCGCAGCGGGTCCTGCACACGGTCGCCGACCTGCGCGCGGCGGGCCGGCCGGCCCGGTGCAGCGCGCTGGTGGTGGCGGCCTGGCTGCGGTTCCTGCACGGGCACGCCGACGACGGTAGCCCGTTGCCGCTGGACGACCCGCTCGCCGACCGGCTGCGCGCCGCGCTGGCCGCCGGCCGGCACACCCCGACCGGCGTGGTCGACGCGGTCTTCGCGGTCCGCGAGGTCTTCCCCGCCGAGCTGACCGCCGACGAGGAGTTCCGGGCGGACGTGACCGGCTGGCTGACCGCACTGGAACGGCACGGCGTCCGGGCCACGCTGGCCGGTGCCCGGTGAGCGGCGGTGGGCCGCCCCGGGTGGCGCTGGTGGGCGCGAACGGGCACGGTCGGTGGCACCGGCGGGTGATCGCCGCGCTGCACGCCGCCGGCCGGCTGCGGCTGGCCGCCCTGGTCGACGTGCGAGCGCCGGAGCCCGAACCGGAGGCACCGACGCCACCCGGGACGCAGATCTTCACCGATCACCGGGCGATGCTCGCCACGTCCCGCCCCGACGTGGTGGTGGTCTGCACCCCGCCGCACACCCACCTGCCGATCGCCCGGGACGTCCTCGCCGCCGGCGCCGACCTGCTGCTGGAGAAGCCGCCGGTGCTCGACCTGGCCGAGCACCGGGCGCTGCTGGCCGCGTCCGCCGCCGCCGGGCGGGCGGTGCAGGTCAACTTCCAGGCGCTCGGCTCGGCGGCGCTGTCGGAGCTGACCGGCGCGCTGGCCGCCGGCCGGCTCGGTGCGGTCACCGGCATCGCCACGGTCGCCGCCTGGCAGCGCCCCGACGCCTACTACGCGCGCTCCGGCTGGGCCGGACGCCGGTCGGTGGACGGCCGCCCGGCGCTCGACGGCGCGCTGGCCAACCCGCTCGCGCACGCGCTGATGCAGTGCCTGGCGGTGGCCGAGGCGGTGACCGGCGCGCCGGTGCGGCCGGCCCGGATCGAGGTGGAGCGCTACCGGGTCCGCCCGATCGAGGTGGACGACACCGCGATCCTGCGGCTCACCCCGCACGCCGGCCCGCCGGTGCTGGCCGCGCTCACCCTGGCCGCCGAACGGCACGTCGCCGGGGACGTGCTGGTCACCGGCGAGCGGGGACGGGCGGTCCTGGAATATCCGACCGACCGGCTGTGCCTGCCCGGCGACGCCCGCCTCCGGGCCGTGCCCGGCCGGCGGGGGCTGCTGGCGAACCTGCTCGACCACCGGGCCAGCGGGGTGCCGCTGATCGCGCCGCTGGCGCGTACCGGGCCGTTCACCGTGGTGCTGGACGCGCTGCGGGACGCCCCGGAGCCGACGCTGCTCGACGGTGACGTGGTGCGCACGGTGGGCGACGGGCCGGACCGGGTGCGGGTCATCCGGGGCGTGAACGAGGTGCTGCGGACGGCGGCGCGCGACGGAGCGCTGCCGTCCGAGGCCGGGGTGCCGTGGGCGGCCCGGCCGTACGACGTGGACCTGCCCATCCCACCCACCATCTGACAGGACGGAACGAGTCATGCGCATCCGAACACTCGGCGCCGCGGTCCTCGCCGCCGCGCTCACGCTCACCGTCGCCGCGCCCGCGCCGGCCGCTCCCGCGAGCGCGACACCGAGCCGGGCGGCGGAGTTGATCGGCCGCCAGGCGCTGGCGGCGAACGACGGCTGGGCCGCCGAGGGCGCCGGCACCACCGGCGGCTCGGCCGCCACCGCCGACCGGGTGCGCGTGGTGCGTACCCGCGCCGAGCTGGTCGCCGCGCTCGGCGGGGACAATGCCACGAACGCCGCCGACGCCACTCCGAAGATCATCTACGTGGCCGGCAGGGTCGACGGGTTCGAGGGGCCCGACGGCGCGCTCCTCGACTGCGCGGACCTGGCCGACCCGGAGTACTCGCTGCCGGCCTACCTGGCCGCGTACGACCCGGCGGTCTGGGGACGGGTGGACCCGAGCGGGCCGCTGGAGGCGGCCCGGGTGCGGTCGGTGGCCGCCCAGACCCGGCAGACGCAGATCAACGTCGGGTCCAACACCACGATCGTCGGGTTGCGCGGCGCCCGGCTCACCGGGCTGACCCTGATGATCGACCGGGTCGCCAACGTGATCGTGCGCAACCTGGAGTTCGTCGACGCCCGGGACTGCTTCCCGGCCTGGTCCCCCACCGACGGTGGCGCCGGCAACTGGAACTCCCAGTACGACCAGATCTCGGTACGGCGCAGCGAGCACGTCTGGGTGGACCACAACACGTTCACCGACGGCGACAACCCGGACGACGCCCAGCCGGTCCACTTCGGCCGGCCCTGGCAGGTGCACGACGGCTCGCTCGACGTCACGCACACCGCCAGCCTGGTCACCGCCTCCTGGAACCGGTTCGTCGGCCGGGACAAGCTGATGTTGATCGGCTCCTCCAACACGGTCGGCCCGGACGTCGGCCGGTTGAAGGTCACCGTGCACCACAACCTCTTCGACGGCTCTTGGCAACGGCTGCCCCGGGTGCGCTTCGGCCAGGTCGATGTGCACGAGAACCACTACCGGCTCGGCGGCGTCGGCTTCGAGTACGCCCTCGGCGTCGGCGTGCAGTCCGCGATATACGCGGAGAACAACTTCTTCACCCTGGCCGACGACGTCGACCCGGCGGATCTCATCCACGACTGGGGCGGCACCGCGCTCACCGAGCGCGGGAGCTGGGTCCGGCGGGGCGACCGGCGGCCCCGGCCGGTGGACCTGCGCGCCGCGTACAACGCGGTGCACGACCCGGACCTCGGCGGGAACGCCGGGTGGACGCCCACCCGGCGCGCCGCGCCGCCGCTGCCGACGCCGCTGGTCCCGCTGGCCGTCGACGCCTGGGCGGGCGCCGGCCGACTGCCGCTCTGACCCGGGCCGCCCCGCGCGCGGGCCGGCGTCTCCCCCACCGGGACGCCGGCCCGACCCGGTTGCTCGGGGGTGTCGGCTGACACGCCGCCCGCGATGCGCGATGATCACCTTTGACGTCCTCGCCGCGGGTGGCATGAATCCGCCCTCGGTGGGGACAGGAGGGGGTGACAGCGCGAGTGGGCGCCGGGCGCGGGACGGAGGACCGGACGTGACGGGTGGGACGTCACGGTTCCTCACCATCGACCTCCCGGCCGATCCCGGCCGGCTCGCGCCCACCCGGGAGCGGCTGCGCGGCTGGTTGCACGCCCACGGTGTCGGCGAGTGGGACGTCGAGACGGTGCTGATCGCCACCGGGGAGGCGTGCGCCAACGCCATCGAGCACGGCTACCGCTTCGCGCCCGAGGGGATCACCACGCTGCGGGTCGAGCTGCGCGACGACCGGCTGGAGATCGAGGTACGCGACCACGGCGGCTGGCGGCCGACCGACGACGACGGCGGCGACCGGGGCCGAGGGCGACTGATCATGGCCCGGGTGATGGACGAGGCGACCATCGTCGGCACCCCGGAGGGCACCCGCGTACGACTGGTCAAGTGGCTGACCGGCGGGGACCGCCCGCGGGTCGGCCAGCCGACATCCACCGGCCGCGAAGATCAGCTATAAGGGACGCATGGAGTTTCCCGCGTACCTGGCCACCATGCCGATGCACGCGATCACCGAGATCCACGGCGAGCCCGGCCTGCTGGCCCGCTTCCGGCTGGAGGTCGAGGCGTTCGACGAGGCCGCGCGCGCCCGGCTGACCGAGGCGCTGGATCTCGCCGCCGACCTGCACCGCGACAACCGCCGGGTCCGCGAGCCCTACCTGAACCACCTGCTGCGGGTGGCGATCCGGTTGATGCACCACTACCAGGTGCGGGACGTGGACGTGATCGTCGCGGGGCTGCTGCACGACGCGGTGGAGGACCACCCGGCCGAGTTGGCCGGCGCCGGATCGCCCGGCGACGACGACGTGACCGGGGCGGCGCTGGCCGCGCTGGCCGACCGGTTCGGCCCACGGGTGGCGCGGCTCGTCGCGGCGGTCACCAACCCGGTCTACGACCCGGGCCGGGACCGGGACACGCAGTACCGGGAGCACGTGGCGGCCAGCCTGGACCGGGAGCCCTGGGCCCGGGTGATCAAGGTGTCGGACTTCACCGACAACGGCGTCGGCGTGATCCACACCGTCGGCCCGAAGGTGGCCCGCTCGGCGGCCAAGTACCGCCCGCTGGTCCCGGTCTTCCGCGAGCTGATCGCCCGCCCCGACACGCCGCTGTCCGCCCCGGTCAAGCGGCACATCTTCGCCCAGCTCGACCTGGCCGAGGAACGCTTCAGCGCCATCCTCGACCACCCCACCTGACCCCCCACCCCCACCAGCGGCCTCTTTCACGGAAAGAGTGGCCATGGCGGAGGAATTAGCCGCTCTTTCCGTGAAACAGCGGGGCGGGCGGGGCCAAGCGGGCGGCGGCGGGGTCAACGGGTGGACGCCTGGACTCGGCGATGGGCGGTCAGGACCGTGCCGGCTGCCATGAAGAGGGCGGTGGTCCCCGTCAACGCACGGGATGGTGCGCGCGCGGGCCCTCCTCTCATCGTCGGACGGCGAAGCCCGTCCCGACATCCGACCAGGATGATCGTCTCGCCGACACCAGCCAAACACCCATCAATTACAGTGCGTGATGGCTGGGCGCCGGCCGCCTCGGGCGACCGGCGAGCAGACTGCGACCAGGTACTGTTTCCGAAAAGTTCTGATATGGACAGGTGCCGGTACGATGCCCGGCATGGCACAGGATGTTCCCCTTACGAGCCGGGTGCTTGCGGCTCGCGCATCCAGAGCTTCGGGTCGTTCACGAAGACACCCTTGCCCTGATGCCGCCGGATGACCCGCAGGGCTTCGAGCCGGACGTAGACCTGCTTGACGGTCGACGGGCTGACCGCGTGCGTCGCGGCGAGCTGCGAGATCGAGGGCAGCTTGTCGCCCGGCTTGAGCTTCTTGGCCCTGACATCGGCGACGATCCCGTCGGCGATCCGGATGTAGTCAGCGGTAATCGGCATGACTCCCCCTGCGTGGCACGCCAATTCGATCACGCAACGACACCCCGCAACAACTCGCTGTCTGACTAGGGTGACTGGGGCAGCTAAGTTGAGAAGCGCCTCTCCCCTTGCGTGGCAACAAGGCGCGGAGGCTTCCCCCGGCCGGGGCGGGTGCGCGTGCCCGTCCCGACCCACCGCACCGGCCCTCCGCGCTTCCGCCTGCCTCAGAAAGGACCGACGTGACCGAGGTGTATCGCTCCGGCCGGCTCCTCGGGACCGGCCTGCCGGCCCGGTTGACCCCGCACGAGGCCCGCACCCGCGCGTTCGACCCGCGCCGGCGGCGTCGACGCCGAGCAGGTACGCGCGTTCCAGACCGAGGTCGCCGACGAACTGACCGACCTGCACCGGCAGTTACGCCGACTGACCGTGGAGAACGAACGCCTGAAGCGGGCGCTGCGCGATTGGCAGGCGATGCACGCCCGCGAGTGCCGCCCACCGAACCAGGGTCACTGGTAGCGGCGCGTCCACGCCCGGGCGCCCTGCTGCGGGTCGACGGCAGCGCCTCGGTGCAGTTCGGCGGCGACCGCGCGCTGACGTTCCGGGTCGCGGCGGTGGGCCCCGAGCTGACGTACACCGGTTGGACCTGGCTGACCGGCTACGTCCTCGACCGGCGGGGCGTCGCCACCGCGAGGCGGGAGATCTTCGTCCGGTTCGCCCGGCTGCGGCCGGCCGAGGAGCCGGTGCCACCGCGCCGCGCGGTGCGGGTGGTTCAGCCCCGGGCGCAGTCGAACAGGGTCCGCACGTCGGCCTCGGTCGGCTCCAACGGGCGGGCCGCGAGATAGGCGGACAGGTCGCGGTGGTCGGCCCTGGCGTTGTATACGCACGCCGCGAGCGCGCCGTCGAGCAGGTCGCGTACCGCCCGCGACCCGGGGGCGGTCACGTCCTCGGCCAGCGGACGCCGCACGTCCCGGGTGAACACCACGTGGCAGGCGCTCCGGTCGGTCGTGGCGACGCAGTGGTAGTGACCTTCGTCGGTCAACTGGTTCCTGATGTCGGCCCAAACCGTCGCCTCGGCGAGGTCGGACACGTCCGCGCCGGCGGCGCAGGCCATCCGGACGAGGCAGCGGGGCGGATCGTCGTGGACGGCCGCGCCGAAGACCAGCGACAGCGCGCCGTGGTGCAGGACGGCGAAGCCCTGCACGTCCGGGGCGCCGCGCAGGACGGCGGGAGTCCACACCCGGTCGTACCGCCGCTCGGCGAGCGATCTGAGGAACCCGACGGTCCGTCCGGTTTCCTGGCGAGCCTGCACACACATGCGGTCACTGCCTCCCGTCGACCGGCACGGCGAGCCAGCGGAACTGGCCGTGCGTCCCGGCAGGCGGGTGAAGTCCCGCCAGTCGAGCCGGTAGTCGCCGCTCAGGTGACGCTCGTTGGGCAGGAAGTAGCGCCCGTCGAGCCCCCACCTGAGGACGCCGGTGAGCCGCCGGCCCTCGTGGAGCCGGAACTCGCGGTCCCGGGTCGGCCGGTCGGCGACCGGCGCCCGCCACAGGCCCTGGTCGTTGGTCAGCAGAACGGCGAGGCCGTTCGCTCCGGCCGGGCCGGCGCCTCGGAAGCGTTCCAGCCGCTCGATGTCGGCGACGAAGCGGTGTCGGAGGACGTCGGCGGCGGCGTGATGGCGTAGGCCGTACTCCTCGCCGGTGCGCGGGTCCACGCCGTTCCACCGGGCGGTGAAGTACTTCACCTCGACCGCTGTCCGGCCGCCCGGGCCGTGGCAGAGCAGGTCCAGGTGTTCGTTCTGCTCCTGGCGCACCTCCAGGCGGACCCGGATGCTCCCGTCGAGCCGGCGCACGGTCCAGGCGAACGCGTGTTGGAAGTCGGCCTCGGAGTGGAACAGGGAACGCTCGGCACCTAGTTCCGCCATGACGCTCGTGACCGGTACGGCTCCGGCGATCAGCATGCACACCCCACAGTGACGAGCGCATTCCTGCCGGCGGCGCCCCACCACCGGACGGAATGCGGAGCCTCACGCTAGAAGCGCCACCTAGCGGAATCAAGACATCACGATGCGAGATCGTCTGGTTTGGACGGTCGGTCCGATCGACGGGACCGACCGCATGAGCACGCTAACAGACACTCGGCGCGCAGTCCCGTCAACAGGACTATGGCGGGCATCGTCCGATCGGCCGGTCATGTGCCGGACCTGCCGTCCGCGCGGCTGCCGGCCACGGCCGAAGGCAGTTGTTAGTTTGAGTCACGGATCGCCGTGCCCGGCGGTCCGCACACCCCTCACCAGACCGGCCCGCAGCCGCCGAACCGCGACTTCCGGCGGGTGGCTGCCGGCCGGCGGAGAGGGGTGCGATGAGCAAAGAGCCGGGACACGCCGGCAGGCGGCCGACACCCGGCGTACCCGTCGGCGGCCGGCGGCGCCGCTGGACCGACCGGGCGCGGGCGCTCGGCGGCGCGGCGGGCGGGCGCGCCCGCAGGCTCTGGGCCGGGGCGCAGCCGACGCTGCGGCGCCTGTGGTGGACCGAGGAGCCGGCGGCGCCGTTGACCACCGTCGACCGGCGGTTCCCGGCGCCGCTGGTGGTGCCGGCGCAGGGGCAGGTCTACGTGTTCGGCGTCCGGGCCACGTTCACCTGGTCCTCCGACACCGCCCGCCCGGAGCTGTTCGGCTGGTACGTCGACTACTTCCAGCCACAGGCGACGCAGCGCCTGCACCGCCTGGCGCTGCGCTGCGCGGTCGAGGTGCCGCCGCACCGCCCACGTGAGCTGCTCACCGCGTTGACCGCGGCGCTGGCCGCCGACGACCCGCCACCCTGGAGGTACGCGCGCGGCGAGGTGACGTTCGCCTGCGAGCCGGACGTCACGGTGCAGCTGGACGAGCGGGTGCGCCGGCTGCTCCAGCCCTACTGGGAACAGCGCATCGCGTTGGAGTGCGAGCGCGACCTGGCCCGGCGGCGCGCCGAGTACGCACAGGAGCGCGTCGCGCCCGACCCGCCCGAGCCCCCCGGACCCGACCCGGCACACGCGGGCCGCCCGGCCGGGCACGCGGCCGGCCCCCCGCCCGGGGCGGCACGCCCCGCAGCCGGGCACGTGCGCCCGTCGAGCGGGGCGACGCGGCGTGGACCACGACCGGGCGCTCCGGTGGAGGCGTTCACCCCGCTGGAGCCGCTGCTGCCCCCGCCCACCCCACGCCCGGCCCCCGCCCAGCGCCCGCCGGACGCCCCGGGACCTCCCACCCCCTGAACCCGCCCCGCTCGTGTCGATCCTCAACCGGTGGTGCGGTGAGGTGCCGCTCTCCACCTGACACCGGGGTGCCACCACCGAGATCGACGCGCCGAGCGCGCCGCGCCGGTCAGCCGTGCAGGGTGGCGTAGCGGCCCTGGCGGTCGAGCAGGGCGGTGTGGGTGCCGGACTCGACGATGCGGCCGTGGTCGAGCACGGCGATCCGGTCGGCGTCGCGCACGGTGGACAGCCGATGCGCGATGGTGACCACGGTGCGGCCTCGGGTCAGCTCGTCCAGGGCCCGCTGCACGGCGCGCTCGGTCTCGGTGTCCAGCGCGCTGGTCGCCTCGTCGAGGACCAGGATCTTCGGGTCGCGCAGCAGCGTCCGGGCGATGGCCAGGCGCTGCTGCTCGCCGCCGGAGAAGCGGTGGCCGCGGGAGCCGACCATGGTGTCGTACCCGTCGGGCAGCGCGGCGATCAGGTCGTGGATGCGGGCGGCGCGCGCGGCGGCCTCGATCTCGGCGTCGGTGGCGTCGGGGCGGGCGTACCGGAGGTTGTCGCGCACGGTGGCGTGCAGCAGGTAGGTCTCCTGGCTGACCACGCCCACGACGGCGGCCAGGTCGGCCAGGCGCAGGTCGCGCAGGTCGACGCCGTCGATGGTGATCCGGCCGGCGTCCGGGTCGTGCAGCCGGCTGATCAGGGCGGCGAGTGTGCTCTTGCCGGAGCCGGTCTCGCCGACCAGGGCCAGGCTGGTGCCGGCCGGGACGTCCAGGCTGATGCCGGCGAGCGCGGCGGTGTCGCTGCCCGGGTAGCTGAAGGTGACCTCCTCGACGCGCAGGTGGCCCCGGATGGTGGCCGGGTCCAGCATCGCCGGGCGGGCCGGCTCGGCGACCTCCACCGGCAGGTCGAGGTATTCGAAGATGCGGGCGAACAGCGCGAGCGAGGCGGTCAGCGTGACCCCGACGTTGAGCAGGCCCATCAGCGGGCGGAACAGGTTGCCCTGCAACGCGGTGAAGGCGACGAGCGTGCCGATGGTGAGCGTGCCGGCGGTGCCGGGCAGGCCGGCGCCCAGGTAGATCACCGCGGGGATGGCGGCGAAGACGATCGTCATGGCGGCCATCCGCCAGCGGCCGGCCAGTTCGGAGCGCAGTTCCAGGTCGACCAGGCGGGCCGAGGAGGCGGTGAACCGGTCGACGAGCGCCGCTCCGGTGCCGAGCGTCTTGGCCAGCCGGATGCCGCTGACCGACAGCCCTTCCTCGATGGTCACGGTGAGGTCGGCCAACTCCCGCTGGCGACGGGCGGTGATCTCCCGGCGCAGCCGGGCGACCCGGCGGGTGAGCCAGAGCGCGGGCGGCAGCACGAGCACCGAGACGAGCGTGAGTCGCCAGCTCAGCGCCAGCATCGCGACGGTGGTGGCAACGACTGTGGTGAGGTTGGCGGCGATCGAGGTGGCGGTGGAGGTGACCACGGCCTGCATGCCGCCGATGTCGTTGGTGATGCGGGACTGCACCTCGCCGGTGCGGGTGCGCACGAAGAAGCCGATCGACTGCCGCTGGAGGTGGGCGAAGACGTCGGTGCGCAGCCGGTGCATGACCTGCTGGCCGACCCGGGTGGAGATCCAGGTCTGGGCGACGCCGAGCACGGCGGTCACGGCGGCCACCGCGACCATGGCCGCGACCAGCCAGACCAGCAGGGTCAGGTCGCGCTCGGGCAGCGCCTCGTCGATCACGGCACGCAGCAGGAACGGCGACGCCATCGCGATGATCGAGGACGCCACGATGATCGCCACCACGGCGGCGAGCGGGCCGCGGTGGGCGGCGAACAGCCCGCCGATGCGGCGCAGTGAGACGTCGCGGGCCTGGGCCTTCTCGGCGGCGGACACGGTTCGGCCGGCTCCGCGGCCGTCGGAGGTGTGAGCCAAGGGGGTGCTCCTCTGTCCTGGGGTCGATGCTGAGGTTACCTCAACATGAGGGAACAACAGGACATGCTGCTACCGTATTCCCCGTGACCGGCAGCGACGAGGAGAGCCTGGCCGAGACGTTCTGGGCGGTGACCCGGCGGCTGCGCCACCAGACCAAACGCGCGCTGGAGCCGTGGGAGATCAGCCCCGGTCAGGCGCGGGCGCTCGGCGTGCTGCGGCGGCACGGCGCGCTGCGGCCCGGCACGCTCGCCGAGCACCTGCGCATCGCCCCCCGCTCGGCCACCGAGGTCATCGACGGCCTCCAGGAGCGCGGGCTGGTCGAACGCCGAGCAGACCCGGCCGACCGGCGGGCCACGCTGGTCGCGCCGACCGACGAGGGCGACCGGGTCGGCACCGCCATCCAGCAGGCGCGGGCCACCGAGGCGGAACGGTTCTTCGCCGCGCTCGACCCGGCCGACCGGACGGAGCTGACCCGGATCCTGCGCCGGCTGCGCGACGACTGACCCGCCGGCCGGCGGAACCGGCCCGGGGCGGTCAGCGCAGGCCGGCGGCGATCGCGTCGACCAGCAGCGCGCCGACGGTGCGGGCCATGACCGCGCGGGCGGCGTCGACGTCGAGCCCCATCGCGTCGCGCATCATCGACCAAGCCGCCCAGGTGCAGGCCACGGCCAGCGCGTCGAGCAACTGCCCGCGGCCCGCTCCGGCGTGCGTCAGCTCCGGGCCGAACACCGCCTCGATCTCCTGCCGGACCCGGGCGACGGCCGCCTCCCGGTTGCGCCGCAGTTGCGGCGAGAACGGCTCCCGCAGCGCCGACGCGCGCGCCGCGGGGGCCAGCACCTCCAGCAGCCGGGCACGCTGGTCGCAGAACGCGGCGACCCGGCCGGTCAGCGGCAACTCCGGCGACACCCGCCGCCAGAGCGCGGCCTGCCGCTCGCCGACCCGCCGCCCGGTCGCGGCGAACAGCGTCTCCATGTCCTTGAAGTTGGACCAGAGGGTGCGCAGCGACACCCCGGCCCGCTCCGCGATCCGTTCCCCGGTGGGCCGCAGGTCACCGGCGTCGATCAGGGCCAGGTGCGCCGCCACGATCGCGGCCCGGGTCCGCTCCGCGCGCGCGGCCCGGCCGTCCACCCGTTGCGGTGGGTCGGTCTCCAGCTCGATCATGGGTACGGTTCTCCTGCGCTCGGCTACCGGCGGCCACTCTACGGTCGCGCCGCCGGGCGACCGGCGACCGGCCGCCCGGCGGCGCGACGGCGGTCACGCGGTCGGCACGGCGTCCGCCGGCGGGGTGGTCGGCGGCTCGCTGAACTCGGTGACCGCGCCGTCGCCGTCGTCGGTGGTGTAGGTGGGCCCGAAGTACGCCTGCGCGCCGTTGCTCACCCTGGTCAGCCGGACACCGGCGTAACCGGCGTGCACGCCCTCTGCGTACCGGAAGGGGGTCAGGCCCGGCCCGCGGAAGCCGCCCTTGCGCACGGCCTCGACCAGCTTCTCCCGGGTGGGTTCGGGCCCGGCGGCGAGCATCGCCTGGACGAACGTGTACGCCATCGAGTAGCCGTAGATCGCGTTGCCGTCGACCGGGTTGCCCGCGTTGTACCGCTGGTGGATCTTGGTGAACTCCTGGATCCACGGGTTGGCGGTGTCGCCCACCATCGGCAGGTAGTTGTCGGCGACCATGCCCTCCAGGATCACCTTCTTGTCGCCGAGCTGCGCGGCGAGCGTGGTGTAGTCGGCCCCCACGTTGGAGACCACCCACTGCGCCCGGAAGCCCTGCCCGGCGGCCTGCCCCATGGCCAGCGCGGTGAAGCCGGGGATGGTGGCCGAGATGACCACCTGGCAGCCGGCCGCACGCAGCGCGCCGATCGCCGGGCCGACCTGCTGGTTGGTGGTGGTGTAGGTCTGCTTCGCCGCCACCGGGCCGAGGACCTGCTCCACGCCGGCCAGCGAGTCCCGCCCGAAGTCGTCGTTCTGCCCGAAGTGGCAGACCTTCGCACCGGGGAACTCCCGCTTGACGTAGCCGGCCAGGATCTTGCCCTCGACGGTGTAGTCGGGCTGCCAGCCGAACGTGGTCGGGTATTTCTCCGGCTGGTTCCAGTTGCGGCTGCCGGAGGCCACGAACAGGTCCGGCACCCGCTGCGTCTTGACGAACTCCAGCACGTTCGTGTGCGTCGGCGTGCCCAGGCCGCCGAGCAGCGCGAAGACCTTGTCGTCGAGCACCAGCTTGCGGACCACGTTCTCGGTGTTGGCCGGGTTGTAGCCGTCGTCCATGACCTTGTAGACGATCTTCCGCCCGTGGACCCCGCCCTTGCTGTTGACGTGCTCGAAGTACGCCTTCGTGGCGGCGGAGATCTTCGAGTAGCCGGGTGCGGCCGGGCCGGTGAGCGGTTGGTGGGTGCCGATGACGACCTCGGTGTCGGAGACGCCGGGGACGTTCTCGGCGGCCTGCTTCTCGTCGTCGGCGCAGGCCGGCAACGCGGCCAACAGGGCCAGGCCGGCGGTGGCCGCGAGAACGCGGCGGGTGGTGGGGCGCATGGTTCTCCATTCCGGTGCGACGGTGCGGACGGTGGGTGGAACCAGTGAGGTCAGCGGTCCGGTGACCGGCCACCCGGTGCGGGCCGGCGGCGTACCGCGCCCCGCAGCCGGGCGCCGACGGCGCGCAGGCCGCCCTGCAGGCCGCCCGGGGCGGCCAGCATGACGACGATGAGGATCAGGCCGAACACGGCCAGCGCGAGGTTGCCCTCCAGCCGCTGGGCCAGCCCGGCGGACAGGCTCAGGTGCTCGGTCAGCAGGCCGGGCAGGTCCTGGAGCGCGACCAGCAGCAGCGCGCCCCAGACCGCGCCGGCCAGGCTGCCCAGGCCGCCGATGACGATCGCCATGAGCAGGAACAGCGACAGGTCCAGCGGGAACTTGCCGGGCGCGACGGTGGCGGTGAGCACCGCGTAGACGCCGCCACCCAGGCCGGCGCAGCCGGCGCTGACCACGAACGCGAGCACCTGCGTACCGGCCACCGGGATGCCGGCGAGGCGGGCCGCCACCTCGTCGTCGCGGACCGCCCGCAACGACCTGCCGAAGCGGCTGCGCACCAGGTTGGCCAGCAGCAGCATGGTGAGCAGCGCCGCCGCCAGCGCGATCCAGGCCAGCCAGCGCTCCGGCTGGAAGTAGGCGCCGAGCGCCGCCGGTGGGGTCGCGGCCGGGAACCGCAGCCCCTGTTCGCCGTTGAACACGCCGGTGAAGATCGTGGTGACCGCCGGCACCAGCGTCGCCACGGCCAGGGTCACGCCGGCCAGGTACGGTCCCCGCAGCCGGGCCGCCGCCAACCCGACGACCAGCCCGCCCAACGCGGTCACCGCGACGGCGGCGAGCAGCGACGCCGGCAGCGTCCACCAGCCACCGACCGCCCGTTCGTCCAGGCCCCGCTGGGTCAGGGCCACGGTGTAGGCGCCGGTGGCCATCAGCGCACCGTGCCCGAGCGAGAGCTGGCCGTTGAGCCCGACCAGTACGGTGTGCCCGGCGGTGACGCAGAGGAACGCGCAGACGCGCGCCACCTGGAGGTTCTGGTACGGCGCGAGCTGGTTGGTGACCAGCACGACGAGCGTGCCGGCGAGCACCGCCACGGCCAGGTGGCGCAGCAGCGTGGAGCCGCGCGGCCCGCCGCCGGGCGGCGCGCCGGGCAGCAGCCGGCGCAGCGGGGACGGCGCGGCGGGCGTGGTCTCGGTCGGGGTGGCTGTCACACGTGCCTCGCTCTCGCCGCGGAGAAGAGCCCGCCGGGGCGGGCCAGCAGGACGGCCAGCAGCAGCACCAGGACGGCCAGCGGGGTGGTGTCCGGTCCGAGGTAGCCGGTGACGTAGGACAGGATCAGCCCGACCAGCAGGCCGCCGACCACCGCGCCCACCGGGCTGTCCAGGCCACCGACCACCGCGGCGGTGAACGCGACGACGAAGACCAGGTCCATGGCGTGCGAGTGCAGGCCGAGGCCGGTGGGGACGACGAGCATCCCGGCGAGCGCGCCGACCCCGGCGGCCAGCGCCCAGCCCAGCGTGAGCATTCGCCCGACGCTGACGCCGAGCAGCCGGGAGACCTCGGGGGCGAACGCGGCGGCCCGCATCCGCAGGCCGACCGGGGTGCGGGTGAACAGCACCGCGAGCAGCGCCACCACCGTCAGCGCCGCGCCCAGCACCCAGATGTCGTACGGGGACAGCGCGGCCACCCCGCCGATGGTGAGCGCGTCGGTGTCGAACGGCGCCGGCGCCGGCCGGTAGCCGTTGCCGAAGATCATTCCGAGCACCGCCTGGATGACCAGCACCAGGCCGAGCGCGACGATCACCTGGTTGAGCGGGCCGCCGGCCCCGGCGAAGCGCATCAGCACCCGCTCCACCAGCGCGCCCAGGGCCAGCCCGGACAGCACCGCGGCGGCCAGGCCCAGCCAGTACGAGCCGGTGGCGGAGGCGACAGCGTAGCCGACGTAGGCGGTGGCCACGGCCATCGCGCCCTGGGCGAAGTTGACCACCCGGGCGGCCCGCCAGATGAGCACCAGCGCGAGCGCGAACGCGGCGTAGACCGCCCCGGCGGCGAGCCCGTCGAAGGTGAGGAACCAGAACCGCTGCATCCGCGACCCCTTCCTAGAATCCGAGGTACGCGTGCCGGAGTTGGTCGTCGTCGCGCAGCCGGGCGGCCGGCGCGGCGGTCACCACCCGGCCGAGTGCCATGACGATGCCCTGGTCGGCCACCCAGAGCGCGGTGCGGACGTTCTGTTCGACCAGCAGCACGGTCAGCCCCCGCTCGTCGCGCAGCCGCCGCAGCAGCGCCATGATCTGCGCGGTCACCTTGGGCGCCAGGCCGAGCGACGGCTCGTCGAGCAGCAGCAGCCGGGGTCGGGCGATCAGCGCCCGGCCGATCGCGAGCATCTGCCGTTCCCCGCCGGAGAGCTGATGGCCGGCGTGGTCGCGGCGGTGGGCCAGGGGCGGGAACAACTCGTACACCTCGTCCTGCGCGCGCCGGGCGTCGACCCGGTCGCGGCGCCACAGCCCGCCCAGGCGCAGGTTCTCCGCCACGGTCAGCTCGGTCACCACGCCGCGCCCCTCCGGCACGTGTGCCAGGCCGCGCCGGACCAGGTGTTCCACCCGGACGCCGCGCAGGTCCTCCCCCGCAAAGCGGATCCGGCCGCCGCTGGGCCGCAGCAGACCCGAGAGGGTGCGCAGCAGCGTGGTCTTCCCGGCGCCGTTGGCGCCGAGCACGGCGGTGACCGTGCCGGCCGGAACGGTGAACGTGACGTCGCGCAGCACCGGCACCGGGCCGTAGCCGCAGCTGAGCGCCTCGACCTCCAGCACCGCGGTCACGACGTGCTCCCATGCGGCTCGGTGGGCACGTCGGCGCCGAGGTATGCCTCGGTGACGCGCGGGTCGTCCCGGACGCGCTCCGGCGGGCCGGCGGCGATCACTTGACCGAAGTCGAGCACCACCAGGTCGTGGCAGACGGACATGACCAGGTCCATGTGGTGCTCCACGAGCAGCACGGCGCATCCGTCGTCGCGCTCGGGCAGCGCGCGGACCAGGCCGGCCAGCTCGGCCACGTCGTCGGCACCGAGGCCGCCGGCCGGTTCGTCGAGCAGCAGCAGCCGGGGCCGGGCGATCAGCGCCCGGGCCAGCGCCACCCGTTTGCGTACCGGATAGGGCAGGGCGGCCGGGGCGGCGTCGGCGTGCCTGTCGATGCCCAGCTCGGCGAGGAGGTCGAGGGCGCGGGCGCGCAGCCGCCGCTCGTCGCGGTCGCTGCCGGGCAGGCCGAACAGCGCGGCGGCGAACCCGGCCCGGGCGGTGTGGCTCGCGCCGGCCACCACGTTCTCCAGCACGGTCAGGCCGGCGAACAGGCCGACGCCCTGAAGGGTGCGGGCGATGCCGAGCCGGGTGAGCCGGTGCGGGCGGGGCCGCAGCGGCCGGCCGTCGAGCGTGAGCGAGCCGCCGGTCGGCCGGACGAAGCCGCAGACCACGTTGAACAGCGTGGTCTTGCCGGCCCCGTTCGGGCCGATCACGCCGACGACGCGGCCGGGCGGCACGCGCAGCGAGACGTCGTCGAGGGCGACCAGGCCGCCGAAGCGCACGCCGACGTGGTGCAGCGCCAGGCCGGGGGCGTCGGTGTCGGCGGGGGCGGGGGCGGCCGGTGGGCTCATCGTCACCTCGGGGCGGTCGACGGAGCGCGGAAAAACTATTTACACCGGGAGTGTACTTTTCTCGATCGCCGCGTCAATGCCGCGGCGACTCCGGCATCCGGTCCCGGGCCCGGGCGAGGAACGCCCGCTCCGCCGCGTTCGCGGTGCCGGCGATCGCCGCCTCGTACGCGACCCGGGCCTCGGCCGGCCGGTCGAGTCGGCGCAGCAGGTCGGCCCGGACGGCGTGCCACACGTGGTAGCCGGCCAGGTCCAACCGGGTGCTTCACGGTTTGCTCCTCGTCGACTGCGGCGGCCCGGTGCCGCCCTCCACCTTTCACACCAACGGCGGATGCCGGTTTCGACACGCCGGGGGTGCGGATTTCCGGCCGGGATCGGGGTATGCCGGTGCGTGCGCGGGCGGCGGGTGATCGTGGTGGGGGCGGGGTTCTCCGGCCTGGCCTGCGCGCTCGCCCTGCACGCGGCCGGCGCCGAGGCGCTGCTGCTGGAGGCCCGGGACCGGGTGGGCGGCCGGACGCTGAGCCGCCCGCTGCCCGGCGGCGGCTGGCTCGACCTCGGCGCGCAGTGGATCGGCCCGACCCAGGACCGGATGTACGCGCTGGTCGCCGCGTACGGCCTGGAGACGTTCCCGTCGCCGGCGCACGGCGCGCCGACGCGGCTGTTGGCCGGGCGGCCGGGCGCGGACGAGCCGGCCGGGCTGGCCGGGCTGCTCGGCGCGCTGGACGAACTGGCCGCCGGGGTCGACCCCGGTGCGCCGTGGCGGGCCGCCGGGGCGGCGGAGTGGGACCGCACCACGCTCGGCGCCTGGCTCGACGCCACCGCGGGCGACCCGGTCTGTGCGCGCTACGCCGGCCGTCTGCTCGCCGGTGGCCTGCTGGCCGCCGCGCCGGACGAGGTGTCGGTGTTACAGATGCTGTTCTACCTGCGCAGCGGCGGTGGCACCGGTTCGCTGCTCGGCATGGCCGGCGGCGCCCAGCAGGACCGGATCGTCGGTGGGCCGGCGGCGCTGGCGCGGCGGATGGCCGCCGCGCTGCCGCCGGAGCGGCTGCGCCTGGGCGCGCCGGTGGACGCGATCGCCCAGGACGCCGCCGGGGTGCGGGTCCGCGCCGGTGACGAGGTGCACGCCGGCGACGCGGCGGTGGTCGCGCTGGCCCCGGCGCTGGCCGGCCGGATCCGCTACGACCCGCCGTTGCCGGCGCTGCGCGACGGGCTTACCCAACGGATGCCGATGGGCGCGGCGTTGAAGGTGCACGCGCGCTACCCGGAGCCGTTCTGGCGGGCCGACGGCCGCTCGGGGGTGGCCACCACGGACACCGGGCCGCTCACCGAGACGGTGGACAACTCGCTGCCGGGGCTGCCGGGCGGGGTGCTCACCGGGTTCAGCTACGGCGCGCAGGCGCGGGCGCTGCGCCGGCTGCCGGACGCCGCGCGCCGCGCCGCGCTGCGGGACGCGCTGGTCGCGCTGTTCGGCCCGGCCGCCGCCGAGCCCGAGGATCTCGCCGAGTACGACTGGTCGGCCGATCCGTGGACCCGGGGCTGCTTCTCCGGCTTTTTCACCCCCGGCTCGTGGTGCGACTACGGGCCCGAGCTGCGGGTGCCGGTGGGCCGGCTGCACTGGGCCGGGACGGAGACCGCTACCCGGTGGAGCGGCTACCTGGAGGGTGCGGTGACCGCCGGCGAGCGCGCCGCCGGTGCGGCGCTCGCCGCGCTCGGCTGAGCAGCCGCGCCTCAAAGAAAATCTTCGATGTATCTATTGAAAAGTTTCTCCACTCTGTGACCTAATGTTGACAGTTCCTTTCGTCGCACTCCCGCCGCCGACGCGCGGCAACCCCCAGGGAGGAAACATGCACCGTCTCCTGCGATCGGCGCTGCGCGCGGGTGGCGCCGCCGCGCTCGCCGCCGTCACCGCCGCCGCGGCGGCCCTGATCGGCGCGGCCCCCGCCCACGCCGCCCCGGGCGGCCTGCCCGGCATGGACGTCTCCGGCTACCAGGGCAACGTGAACTGGTCCACCGCCTGGGCCAACGGCGCCCGGTTCGCCTACGTCAAGGCGACCGAGGGCACCTACTACACCAACCCGTACTTCGCCCAGCAGTACAACGGCTCCTACAACGTCGGGATGATCCGCGGGTCCTACCACTTCGCCCGCCCGGACACCACCACCGGCGCCACCCAGGCCAACTACTTCGTCGACCACGGCGGCGGCTGGTCGAAGGACGGCCGGACGCTGCCTGGCGCGCTCGACATCGAGTACAACCCGTACGGCGCCACCTGCTACGGGCTGAGCCAGGCGTCGATGCGCAACTGGATCGCCTCGTTCGTCAACCAGTACCACGCCCGCACCGGCCGGTGGGCCACCATCTACACCACCACCGACTGGTGGAGCACCTGCACCGGCAACACGTCGCAGTTCGCCGCCAACAACCCACTGTGGATCGCCCGCTACGCCGGCAGCGTCGGCACGCTGCCGGCCGGCTGGGGCACGTACTCGTTCTGGCAGTGGTCCTCCTCCGGCGTCTTCCCCGGCGACCAGAACGTCTGGAACGGCACCCTGGACCGGCTCCGCGTGCTGGCCTGCAACGGCCCCTGCTGACCCACCGGACGGGGCGGGCCCCGGCGGCCCGCCCCACCGCCGTGTCCGAACCGACGAGGAGGCCCCGATGTCCGTTCCCCTTCCCCGGCGAGCCGTGCTGCGCGGCGCGGTCCTGCTCGGCGCCACCGCGCTCACCCAGGCCAGTGCCGGCGGCGACGCCCGGGCCGCCGCGGCCCGGGTCGACCAGCCGACCATCGCCAACTGCGCGACCTGGGGCGCCCGCCCGCCCTCGTCGCCGGTGAGCGTGGTGCAGAGCCGGCCCAACAAGATCATCATTCATCACACCGCGTTCCCGAACACCACCGACTACAGCCGGGCCCAGGCCTACCGCAACTCCCGCGACATCCAGAACCTGCACATGGACTCCAACGGCTGGCTCGACTCCGGCCAGCACTTCACCAACAGCCGCGGCGGCTACCTCACCGAGGGCCGGCACGGCAGCCTCTACGGGCTGCTGCACGGGCAGAGCATGGTGCAGGGCGCGCACTGCGTCGGGCAGAACAGCCAGGCCATCGGCATCGAGAACGACGGCATCTACCTCGACGTGCAGCCGCCGCAGGCGCTCTGGAACAGCCTGGTCTGGTTCTGCGCCTTCACCTGCCAGCAGTACGGCATCGCGCCGACCGAGATCTACGGGCACAAGGACTTCAACTCCACCCAGTGCCCCGGCCTGCTGCACGACCGACTGCCCGAGCTGCGGAGCACCGTCGCCGCCCGCCTCGGCGGCTGAGATGTAAGGCGGGGCCCCTTCTTAACGCATTCGGTAGAGGAAGGGGCCCCGCTCAACTCAACGGACCGGGTGCGCCGGACGTCAGGCGTCGCGCCATCAGCCCGCCGGCACCCGCTCGGTGGCCCGGTTCCGCCGGCCGGGCCGCCACCGGTTGGCCCGGCCGACCGAGAACGGCTTCGTCACGTGGTCGTCGCCGCCCCAGGTCAGTCCGGCGATCTTGTCCCGCGGCGGGTCCCGGCCGGACCCGAGGGGTAACGTGCTGCGGCGTGACCGCGTACTCGCACTGCTCGTTCTGCGGCGCGGCCTACCCGGCGCACGCCGGGTGGCCGCGGGTCTGCCCCGCCTGCGGGGAGACGGTGTGGCGCAACCCGGTGCCGGTCGCGGTGGCGGTGCTGCCGGTCCGCACGCCGGAGGGCGTCGGTGTGGTGGCCGTCCGCCGCGACATCGAACCGGCCCGTGGCCGGCTCGCGCTGCCCGGTGGCTTCGTCGAGTACGGCGAGGAGTGGTCCGAGGCGCTGGTGCGTGAGTTGCGCGAGGAGACCGGGCTGCACGCCGAGGCCGGCGACGCGCGGCTGTTCGCGGTGCACGGCGCCCCGGCCGGCGGCACCATGATGATCTTCGGGGTGCTGCCCGAGCGGCTGGCCGGCGACCTGCCGCCGTCCGCGCCGACCGAGGAGGCCACCGAGTGGCTGGTGCTCACCGAGCCGGTCGAGTTGGCGTTCTCCACGCACACCCGGGCGCTCGCCGACTTCCTCGCCACGCAGCGGCAGGGCTGACCGGGCATGGCGGGGTCGGTTCAGCGGTGGTGAGCCGACCGCTACGACGCCGTGGTGGCGCTTTCGATCACGGCGGGCTGACGGTCAGGTAGGCCGCCGGCACGGCGTCGGTCAGCCACACCCGGTGGCGCAGCGCCGGCGACATCGGCTTGCTCACCCGGACCAGGTCACGGTGTTCCACCCTGACAGCGTGGGCGCTCGGCCCGGCCTCGTCGACCGAATTGAGCGGGTCAACGGTCGGCGGCCGGTCCCCCGGCGTCGGCCAGGTAGCCGGACGCCTGCAACTCGAACAGCTCCCGGTAGAGCCCGTCGGAGGCCATCAGCGTGTCGTGGTCGCCGTGCTGCACCAGCCGACCGTGGTCCAGCACGAAGATCCGGTCGGCGTGCCGGACGTTTGCCAACCGGTGGGTGATCAGCACGACCGCCCGGTCCGGGTGCCGACGCAGGTGTTGAAAGAGCCCGTGCTCGGCCCGCGCGTCCAGCGCCGCGGAGGGCTCGTCGCAGATCAGCAGCCGGGCGTCGCGATACAGCCCGCGCGCGGCCACCAGCCGCTGCCACTGCCCGCCGGAGAGGTCCTGGCCGTCCTTGAACTGCCGGTCCAGCAACGTGTCGTACCCGAACGGCAGCTCGCTGATCATCTCGTGCGCCGCGGCTTCCCGGGCGGCGGTCTCCACGCTCGGACCGGCCCGGCCGGCCCGGTCGTGGCGACCCACCCGGATGTTCTGCCCGGCGGTGAACGGGAACCGCCACCAGTCCTGGCTCATCACCGCGACCTGGGCGGCGACCTGCCTCGGGTCGAGGTCGGTGGCGTCCACCCCGTCCCAGCGGACGCTGCCGCCGGTGGGCCGGTAGAGGCCGGCGATCAGCTTGGCCAACGTGGTCTTGCCGGAGCCGTTCTCCCCCACCAGCGCGACCACCTCGCCGCGTCGGAACGTCAGGCTGACCTCGTCGACGGCCGCGCCGTCGGTGTCCGGGTAGCGCAGGCTGACCCGGTCGAGGTCGATGCGGTCGAACCCGTCGACCGGCCGCTCGCCCCCGGTCGGGATCCGCCGGCCGGCACGATCGAGGAAGTCGCGGTAGTCCTGGTAGTAGAGGGCGTCCTCGTAGAGCGAGTTGGTCGCGAAGATCGCCGTGCGCAGACTGCCGCGCGCGGCCTGGAGGGCGAGCAGCGCGGTGGCCGCCGCCGCGAGCGCGACCACGCCGGTGAGCAGCAGGCCGCCGAGCACCAGGTAGAGCCCGAACGTGGCGAGCCCGGTGACGGTGAGGCCGACGGCCCGGGTGATCATCTGGGCCCGGGCCAGGCGCAGCTCGGCCCGCGTTTCCAGGCGCGTCATCAGCCGGAATTCCGAGAGCAGGAAGTCCCGCATCTGGTAGGCGCGGATCTCGGCCGCGGTGTGCCGGTTGGCCATCAGGTCGCCGAGCATCCACTTGCGCCGGCGCCTGGTGATCCGGGCGAGCCAGTCGACGCGCTGCCGGCGGGCCATCCGCACCGCCGTCACCGCCTCCGGAGCGGCGGCGACCAGCAGGCAGGGCAGCAGCAGCGGGTGGATGATGGTCACCGCCGCGGCGGTGGCCACCACCCCCACCACGCCGGTGACCAGGTTGACCGTGTCGTTGACCAGGGATCCCGCCTCCGCCACCCCGCGGTCGCGGGCGCGGTCCATCTCCTCGGCGAAGCCGGCGTCGTCGAAGGCCGCCAGCTCGACCTGCGAGGTCGTCTCGAACAGCCGCTGCTCGACCGTGTAGTTGATCTGCGGGATGAGCCGGGCCTGCGCCCACCCGGCGGCGACGGTGAGCGCGCCCCGGGCGGTGACGGCCGCCGCGGCCAGGGCCAGCGCGGGCAGCGCGGCCCGGACCCGGTTCGGGGTCGGCCCGGCCGCGAAGAGCTGCTGGAGCACCCCGGTGGTGGCGAGCAGGCCGAGCGTGGTGAGCACACCGGCGGCGACGTTGAGGCCGAGCGACGCCGCGGTGTCCCGGCGACTGCTCGACCAGGCCAGGCTGATCGCCTCGCGGACCAGCTCGGGCAGCCGCCGCGCCACCGACCAGAAACCGGTGTCGGCCAGCTCGGTCGCCCGGTGCATCCAGTGCGGATCGACCAGCTCGGGCAGCGCCGGCTCGTCGGCCGAGTCGACGGGGTCGGATGCGGAACGCGGATGAACCACCCCGGCCATGACACCTCCTGCGTGCGGTCGAGCAGCAGGATCCTACTGTCGGCGACGATCCGGTGTCAGCCGGTGATCGGCGTGTCGAACACGTGTCCCAACCACGTGTCGCCGCGCCGCCGCCCCGCACGCCCAGCGGGTGGGCGACGTCGGGTCGCGTCGCGACGACCGGCTCCGGGTGGCAGGCTAGTGGGGTCGCCGGCAAATGCCGACCGCCCGTCGTGAAGGAGAAGATCGACCCGATGGCTGTGGACGTCACCACCACTGACGAATGGCAGGCGCTGCGCAAGCACGCCGAGGCGATGCGCGGCACCCACCTGCGTGAACTCTTCGCCGCCGACGGGCAGCGCGGCGAACGGCTCACCGGCGAGGTCGCCGACCTGCACGTGGACTACAGCAAGAACCTCGTCACCGACGAGACGGTCGCGCTGCTCACCGCGCTCGCCGAGCGGGTCGGCCTGGCGAAGCGGATCGCGGCGATGTTCGCCGGGCGGCACATCAACCTCACCGAGGACCGCGCGGTGCTGCACACCGCGCTGCGCCTGCCCCGCGACGCCTCGCTCGACGTGGACGGCCAGGACGTCGTCGCCGACGTGCACGCCGTGCTGGACCGGATGGCGGCGTTCGCCGAGCGGGTGCGCTCCGGCACGTGGCGCGGCCACACCGGCGAGCGGATCACCACCGTGGTCAACATCGGCATCGGCGGCTCCGACCTGGGGCCGGTGATGGCGTACGAGGCGTTGAAGGCCTACCGGGACGCGGGGATCGCCTGCCGGTTCGTGTCCAACATCGACCCGACCGACATCCACGACAAGACCACCGACCTGGACCCGGCGAGCACCCTGTTCGTGGTGGTCTCGAAGACGTTCTCCACCCAGGAGACGCTGGCCAACGCCGACCAGGCGCGGCGCTGGCTGCTCGCCGGGCTGGACGCCGACGACGACGCCGTCGCCCGGCACTTCGTCGCGGTCAGCACCAACGAGCAGCGGGTCCGCGACTTCGGCATCGACCCGGAGAACATGTTCGGCTTCTGGGACTGGGTGGGCGGGCGCTACTCGCTGCCGTCGGCGGTCGGGTTGTCGGTGATGCTGGCCATCGGCCCGGACCGGTTCCGCGAGATGCTGGCCGGCTACCACGCCGTCGACGAGCACTTCCGCGCCACGCCGGTCGAGCGCAACGTGCCGGCGCTGCTCGGCCTGCTCAACGTCTGGTACACCGACTTCCTCGGCGCGGAGACGCACGCCGTGCTGCCGTACGCGCAGTATCTGCACCGGTTCCCGGCCTACCTCCAGCAGCTCACCATGGAGAGCAACGGCAAGTCGACCCGTGTCGACGGATCCCCGGTGACCTGCCCGACCGGGGAGATCTTCTGGGGCGAGCCCGGCACCAACGGGCAGCACGCCTTCTACCAGCTCATCCACCAGGGCACCCGGCTGGTCCCGGCGGACTTCATCGCGTTCAGCCGGCCCAACCACGACCTGGGCGACATGCACGACCTGTTCATGTCGAACTTCTTCGCCCAGACCGCCGCGCTGGCCTTCGGGCGGACCCGGGAGCAGGTGGAGGCCGAGGGCACCGCGGCCGAGGTGGTGCCGCACCGGGTGATGGCCGGCAACCACCCGAGCACCTCGATCCTCGCGCCGAAGCTCACCCCGGCGACGCTGGGCCAGCTGATCGCGCTCTACGAGCACATCGTCTTCACCGAGGCCGCGGTCTGGGACATCAACGCCTTCGACCAGTGGGGTGTGGAGTTGGGCAAGGTGATGGCCAACCAGCTCGCCCCGAAGCTCACCGGCCCGGAGGCGGACCTGGCCGACGTGGACACGTCCACCGCGGAGCTGATCCGCCGCTACCGCGCCGAGCGCGGCCGGAACTGACCGCCATCGGTGACGCCCGCGCCGTCGACCGCGCGGGCGTCACCGTCGCCTCCCGGAACCGCCCGCCCCGGTTCGCCGGGAGCGCCGGCCGTGGGTCAGGGACGCAGCAGGTCGGCGTGGGCGGCGCGGAGCCGGGTGAGCGCCGGATCTCCGGCCGGCGCGCGCCGATCCAGCTCGGCCCACGCCTCGGCGAGCGCGTCGGTCAGCGCGCGCAGCTCGGCGGCGTGCCGCCGCCCGGACTGGCGGTGCAGCTCCTCCAGGCGGCGGGCCCAGCCGGCGCTGACGGCGGCGACCCGGTCGGCGTCGGCACGGGCCTGGGCCGCGGTGCGGGCCGCCGAAGCGGGCACGATGGCGGCGATCGGACGCGGGTCGCCGTCGCGGGTGACCACGGTGACGGTGTCGGTCAGCTCGGCGAGGGTGACGAGTTGGGTGAGCCGGGTGCGGACCTCGCGCAGCGGCAGGGCGCGCGGCTGGGGGGACCGGTCGGCCAGTGCGGGGACAGCCATGGACACATGTTGACGTCCGGGTACGACAAGAAGGTCGCTCAGGCCGTCCACTCCGGCGCCAGCACCGACCAGACCTCCATGTCGGCCCGGCCCTCGGGGGTCGGCGCGGCACCCCGGAGCACCCCGTCGCGGCGCATGCCGAGCCGCCGGGCCACCGCGACGCTGCGCTCGTTGCCGGCCCGGGTCACCCACTCGACGCGATGGATGCCGCGCTCCCGCACCGCCCAGTCGACGACCACCCGGGCGGCCCGGGTGACCAGGCCCTGACCCTGGGCGTCCGCCTCCAGCCAGCAGCCGGCCTCGCACACCCCGCGGGCGGTGCTCAGCGACACCAGCAGCACTCCCCCGACGAGCGTGCCGCGCTGCCAGATGCCCCAGATCCCGCCGTCGTCGCGGGCCCACCGGTCGGCGTACGCCTGGAGGACCCGGCGGGCCGACCCGGCGTCGGTGGCGACGAACGACGCGCCGACCCAGGGCCTGATGTGCTCCCGGCAGCGGTCGAGGTTGGCGAGGAACTCGTCGGCGTGCCAGGGCTGCAAGGGCCGCAGCTCGGCGTCGTCGGTCAGGGCGATCGCGAACATCCGTGCACCGTACCGGTCGGGCGAGCCGTCCCGCCCGCCGATTCCGCCGGTCACGGTCGCATCTCGTACGCCCCGGCCAGCTCGACCACCCGCTGCCAGACGCGGGCCGTGCGGTCGGCGTCCACCACCGGGCGGCGCACGTGGGCGAGCGCCCAGGCGGCCTGCTCGTCGGTGGCGGCGGGCTTGCCGTGCAGTTCGGTGGCGTAGCCGGAGAAGTCCCGCACCAGGAGGTCGAAGATCTGGTCCAGCAGGTTCGCGTCGAGGTCGGTCGCCTCGGCCTGCTCCAGGATGAGGTGGCCGTAGACCACGAGCGCGAAGAGCTGGCCGATGGTGAGCAGGAAGTCCAGGTCGCGCTGCTGTGTCTCGTCCGGCGCGTGCGCGGCGAGCAGTGCGAGCAGGCCGTCGGCCTGCTCCCGGAACCGGGCCACGTTCGGCACCCGGGCGTGCGCGTCGTAGGCGGCGCGCCAGTCGTGGAAGCGGATCGCGCCGAGGCCGCGGGCCGGGCCCTGCCGGAACAGGAACTCGTCGTCGGCGGCGTCGCGCCGGGTCGGCACCGCCGGGTACGGCTGCGGCCGGAACAGGTAGTTCGGCATGAACTTGAGGATCAGGGCGAGGTTGACGTGCACCGTGCCCTCCAGCTTCGGCAGGCCGCGGATGTCCTTGGCGGCCTTGTCGAAGTAGGTGTCGGCCTCGAAACCCTTGGCGGCGATGACGTCCCAGAGCAGGTCGACCACCTTCTCGCCCTCGGTGGTGACCTTCATCTTGGTCATCGGGTTGAACAGCAGGTAGCGGCGGTCGTCCGGGCCGGCCGAGCGGAAGTAGTCGACCGCCCGGTCGCTGAACAGCTTCATCGCCACCAGGCGGGCGTACGCGTCGGTCAGCTCGCGCCGCACGTGCGGGAAGTCGGTGACCCGCCGGCCGTAGAGCACCCGGCCGTGGGCGTGGGTGACCGCCTCGTACATGGCGTGCTCGCAGATGCCGATGGACGCGGTGCAGAGGTTAAACTTGCCGACGTTGACCGTGTTCAGCGCGGCGTCGAAGGCGGCCGGTCCGGTGTGCAACACGTCGTGCGCCCGCACCGGGTAGTCCTCCAGCCGGAACTCGGAGACGTACATCTGGGCGTTGACCACGTTGCGGACCAGCCGGTAGGCGGGGTGGCGGCTGTCGGCGGCGAAGAACACGTACCCCTCGGGGCCCTCGACGTCGGCGCGCCGGCCGAAGACGGAGACCAGCCCGGCGATGTTGCCGTTGCCGATGTAGTACTTGCCGCCGGTGGCCCGGAAGCCGCCTTCGCCGTCGGGGGTGAGCAGCATGCCGGTGGCGTAGATGTCGGCGCCGTGCGGCCGTTCGGAGAGGCCGAAGGCCATCACGTGGCCCTGGTCGAGCAGTTCGGCGGCGCGGGCCCGGGCGGCGGCGTTCCCGCTCTGCCACACGGGTCCGAGGCCGAGCACGGTGACCTGCCAGGTGTACCAGTAGCCGAGGCCGTAGAAGCCGAGGATCTCGCTGAGCGCGGCGTTGCGGGCGGTGTCCCAGCGCTTGTCCTTGTCGTCCGCGCCGTCGGCGGACGGGGTGAGGAAGGTGGCGAAGAGGCGTTCCCGGGCGGCGAAGGCGAGGAAGTCGGCGTACCACTCGCGCTCGTGGTAGCTGTCGACCAGGGCGCGTTTGCCGCGGGTCTCGAACCAGTCGATGGTGGCGCGCAGCAGCCGCCGGGAGGTGTCATCGAGGTCGGCGGGGTCGTAGTGGTGCGGGTG
Organism: Micromonospora sp. NPDC050980; assembly: GCF_040653835.1. Lineage (NCBI taxonomy): Bacteria > Bacillati > Actinomycetota > Actinomycetes > Micromonosporales > Micromonosporaceae > Micromonospora > Micromonospora sp. NPDC050980. The sequence goes on from NZ_JBFAGS010000008.1 coordinate 162,572, forward strand.
GAACAGCAGCGGGTCGCTCACGCGGCGGGCCTTTCCGGGTCGGGGTCGAGGGCGCGGAGGGTGGCCAGGACGTCGTCCAGCCAGGCCAGCACCATCCGCTCGTACGCGATGCCGCCGCGCAGCACGACGTGCTGCAACGCCGCCCGGGCGTCGGGGGCGGCGGGGCCGGCGAAGTCGCGGCGTTCGCCGGCCAGGTAGCCGGCGAGGACGGCCTCGTGGTCGGCGCGGTAACGCTCGACCTCGGCGACCAGGGTGGCGCGGCCGGCGACGTCGTCGAACGCGGCGCCGCGGATCTTGACGGCCAGGTCGTGCCGGACCGCCTCGGGGCGCACCGGGGCGTGCAGCCAGCCGACCAGCGCGGCCCGGCCGGCCGGGGTGACCGACCAGACCTTCTTGTCGGGCAGGCTTTCCTGGCCGACAAGGACTCCGGTGATCCGCCGGTCGTCGGCCATCTGCTTGAGCACGCGATAGATCTGCTGGTGGGTGGCGGTCCAGAAGCGCCCGATCGAGCGGTCGAAGCGGCGGGCCAGCTCGTAGCCGGAGGCGGGTTGCTCCAGCAGCGAGACGAGGATGGCGTGCTCCAGGGACATGCCGGCCATCTTGCTATGCACTTTGTTGCATAGCAAGCCCGGGAGGATCAGCCCTTCACCGCGCCGATCAGCACCCCCTTGATGAAGTGCCGCTGGATGAACGGGTAGACCGCGACGATCGGCGCGACGGTCAGCACCACCACCGCCATCTTGATCGCCTCGGTCGGTGGCATGGTCACCCCGGTGGTGCCGCCCGAGGTGTGCGGCGCCTGCCCGGCCAGCAGATAGCTCTGGAGCACCCGCTGGATGGGATACCTGTCGTTGCGGTCGATGAACAGCAGCGCGTCGAACCAGACGTTCCAGTAGCTGACCGCGTAGAAGAGGCCGACCACGGCGATCACCGCCCGGGACAACGGCAGCACGATCCGACCCAACGTGCGGAAGTCGCTGGCCCCGTCGATGCGGGCGCTGTCCAGCAGTTCCTGCGGGATGCCCTGGAAGAAGCCGCGCACCACGACGAGGTTGAACACGCTGATCGCCGGCGGCAGGACCAGCGCCCAGATGGTGTCCTTGAGGCCCAGCCCGGTGACCACCAGATAGCGGGGCACCAGCGGCGGATAGACCAGGAACGGGATCAGGAAGTACGCCAGCAGCCAGCGGTGACCGACCGAACCCGGCCGGGACAGCCCGTACGCCGCCAGCACGGTGGCGGTCAACGCGATCGCGGTGCCGCAGACGGTGACCAGGGTGCTGATCCACAGCGCCCGGGTGACCGCGCCGCCGGCCAGGATGGTCTGGTAGGCGGAGGTGTCGATGCCCTTCGGCACGACCACCAGGCCGCCGGCGTCGGCGATGGTCTGCCGGGAGGAGAGGCTGGTCACCAGCACCACCCAGAGCGGGAAGAGCACGCCGAGCACCAGCAGGGTGAGCAGGAGCGCCTTGAGCCCCTGGCCGAGAGGGGTCGGCGGCTCCTCCCAGACCGGGCGACGGGGTCGCGCGCCGGGTGGCCGGCGGATGGTCGCGGTCATCACTTCGAGTAGATCCCTCGTTCGCCGAGCAGGTGCGCCACCCGGTTCGCGGCCAGGATCAGCACGAGGCCGACGACGGCCTTGAACAGGCCGGCCGCCGCGCCGTAGCCGTAGTTCCCGGTGGCGATGGAGAAGTGGTAGACGAAGGTGTCGAGCACCTCGGCGACCTGCCGGCCGACGGCGTCGCGTTGCAGCAGGAACTGCTCGAAGCCGACCGAGAGCGCGTCGCCGAGGCGCAGAATGAGCAGCAGCACGATGACCGGGCGCAGGCCGGGCAGGGTGATGTGCCACAGCCGCCGCCACCGCCCGGCGCCGTCCGCGGCGGCGGCCTCGTAGAGGTGCTGGTCGATGGTGGACAGCGCGGCCAGGAACACGATGGTGCCCCAGCCCACGTCCTTCCACACCGCTTCGGCGGTGACCAGGACGATGAACGTGTCCGGGTTGGTCATCACGTGCCACGGCTGCATGCCGGCGTCGCGCATGGTCTGCGCCAGCAGCCCGGCGCCACCGAGCATGGCGACGAAGAAGCTGACCACCAGCACCCAGCTGAAGAAGTGCGGCAGGTAGACGACGGTCTGGACGAACCCGCGCAGCCGGCTGGAGAGCAGGTTGTGCAGCATGACCGCCAGCAGGATCGGCAGCGGGAAGAAGAACACGAGCTGGAACGCGGTGATGGCCAGGGTGTTGCGGAACGCGTCCCAGAAGGCCGGGTCGTCGAAGAGGAGCTGGAACTGGCCGAAGCCGATCCAGTTGCTGTGCGCGAACGCCGCCCACGGGCTGTCGCCCAGGTAGGGGTTGTAGTCCTGGAACGCGATGACGTTGCCGGCGATCGGCAGGTAGCTGAAGACCAGCAGCACGACGAAGCCGGGCGTCACCATGGCCAGCAGTTGCCAGTCGCGGCGCAGCCGGCTGCCCAGCGGCACCCGGCGACGGCGGGGCGCGCGCTCCGGCGGGGCCGGGTCGCCGGGTCGGGCCCGTCCGGGCCCGACCACGACGGCCGGCTCGCTCACTTGGCCGCCTTGGGCAGCGAGTCGGCGAGCAGCTTGCGGGCTTCCTCCCCGCCGTTGGTCTTCCACTCGGCGACGATGGCGTCCACGTCGCTGAGCGGACGCCGGCCACGCAGCACGTCGGTGAACTTGTCCTCGGTCGGCACCTGGCTGGCCTTGTAGGCGGCCGGCATCTCCAGCTTCACCCCGGCCCAGGGGTCCTTCTCCAGGAACTTCACCATCTGGTTGGAGTAGTTCAGCACGTCCGGCACGTAGCGGGGGGTCTCCGGGAACGGCCCGATGGTGGGGTTACGGCCGCTGATGAAGAAGTATTGGTTGGCGATCTCCTTGAACGCCAGGTCGGTCTTGACCGGCCCGTTCGGCGACGCGGTGTGGTGCTTGCCCGCGACGCCGAAGTCGCGGAGCTGGGCCTCCTGGCTACCCAGCGGCGCGGAACACCAGTTGATGATGCGCAGCAGCTCCTGGACGCGGTCCTTGCCGAGGCCCTTCTTGACGAAGGTGAAGGAGATCGGTTTGTCCCCGCCCCAGACCAGCGGGTCGCCACCGGTGGCGGAGAAGATCGGCACCGGCTGGATGTTCAACCTCGGGTTGGTCTTCTGGTGCTCGGCCTGGGCGCCCTGCCAGAAGCCGACGCCGTCCTGCTTGAACACGATCGCGCCGTTCTTGGCGAACAACTGCTTGGCGTCGGCGCCCTTGCTGGCCACCACGTCGGGGTGGACCAGGCCGTCGGAGTAGACCTTCGCCATCACCTCGAGTGCCTGGCGGAACTCCGGCGTCTCGTACTTGAACTCCGGCGTCCCGTCGGAGCGCAGCCGCCAGCCACCGTTGGAGCCGGGCACCCGGTGGAACATCTGGATCATGGCGAAGACGTCGTCGAACGCCCACACCCTGCGGGCCGGGTCGGTGACCTGCTTGGCGGTGGACAGCAGCTCGTCCAGGTTGGCCGGCAGCCCGAGGCCGCGCGCGTCGAGCAGGTCCTTGCGGGCGAACAGCGCCCAGGGGAACGGCCCGTCGGTGGGGTTGGGCACCGCCATCAGCCGCTCGTTCCAGACCGCTTCGCGCCAGGCGCCGGTCGGGAAGCTGGCCAGCATCGGGTACGCGTTCGCGGCGTCGCCCTTGAGGTGGTCGGTGAGGTCCTCGAAGAGCACCTTGATCGCCTCGGCGAAGCGCGGGATCTTCTCCACCTCCCACCCCGGCACGCACAGCAGCTCCGGCACGTCGCGGGCGCCGAACATGGCGTTGAGCTTGTCGGCGTAGGTGTTGCCGTCCTGGATGGTGAAGTTGACCGGCGTGCCCAGCTCGGCGTTGACGGCCTGCAGGTAGGCGCTCTGCGCGACGCCGGGCGGCGCGGGGCCCCAGGCGGGCGTCATCGCGGTGACCTGCTTGCCGCTGGTGCCCGGCTTGTCGGTGATGGCGTCGATCAGGTTCGCCGGGTAGCTGGTGTAGCCGTCGGGCACCGGGCGGGTGCCGACGATGTCGGGCTTGACGCCGCCGGTCAGCTCCTTGTGGGTGGGCAGCACGCCGGAGACGGCGTCGAGCTGCTGGGCGGCGCCGGAGCCGGCCGGCTTCTCGGAACAGGCGGCGAGCAGCGGGCCGGCGGTGGTGGCGGCCACGCCGAGGCCCACCAGGCCGAGGAAGTGGCGGCGGGAGGAGCCCGGTTCGGGGTGGTGCACGCTCATCGGTCCCCCTTTCGGAGGGATGCACGGAGGAGTATTCGTATGGATGGTCAACAAACTAATCTCGACCGTGAGCTTGCACAAGAGCGAACCGGACAGCGCCGGTCAGGCCTGACAGCGCTCGGAGAGCGCGTAGCGGGTCAGCACCACGTCGCCGATCTGGCGCACCTCGACCACCCGGGCCCGTCGCCCCGGGTGCCAGGGGAAGCGACCCTCCCCCACGAACCGCGGCGCCCGCCCGTCGCCCACGAAGAACGGGGCGACCACCAGGTGCAGCTCGTCGGCGAGGCCGGCGGTGAGGAACTGGCAGTGCACCGTGCCGCCGCCCTCGACCATCAGCCGGCCGACCCCGCGCCCGGCCAGGTCCGCGACGACCGCCTCCGGCGTGGCCGGCTCGCCGGCGTCGACCACCGTCGCCACCGCGCCGACCTGCTCCCGGGCCTTCTCCACCACGCCGCTCGGGCAGTAGACCAGCTTGGGCCCGGCACCGGCGCGGAAGAACCGGGCCCTCGGGTCGAGATCACCACTGCCGGTGACCGTCACCTTCACCGGTGACGGGGGCAGCCCCCGGGCCACCCGCTCGGCCCGCCGCCGCTCGCTGCGCACCAGCAGCCGCGGATCGTCCCGGCGGACCGTGGCCGCGCCCACCATGATCGCGTCGCACCCGGCCCGCGTCGCGTCGACCCGGTCCAGGTCGTCGTCGTTCGAGAGCAGCAGCCGCTCGGTCGTCGCGTCGTCGATGTAACCGTCGATCGACATCGCGCAGCTCAGCAGCACGTACGGGCGGGTGGTCACGGCACGAACGGCAGGTCGAGGGCGTGGTCGGCCCGACTGACCTTGGCCGCCAGGTAGTCGGCGTTCGCCGGGGACAGGTGCACGCCGGTGACCACCCGGTCGGCCACCGTGACGCCGAGGCGTTCGAGCTGGGCCGCCTTGTCCGGATTGTTGCTGAGCAGCGCGACCCGGTCCACGCCCAGCGCGGCGAGCATCTGCGCGGCCACCGTGTAGTCCCGTTCGTCGGCGCCCCGGCCCAGCGCCAGGTTCGCCTCGTAGGTGTCCAGGCCGCCGTCCTGCAGCGCGTACGCGTCGAGCTTGGCGTAGAGGCCGATGCCCCGGCCCTCCTGACGCAGGTAGAGCAGGTAGCCGCCGGCGTCGGCGATCCGCTCGACCGCCTCGCGCAGTTGCGGGCCGCAGTCGCAGCGCTGGCTGCCGAACACGTCGCCGGTGAGGCACTCGCTGTGCGGACGCACCAACGGCGGATCGGCCGCCCCGTGCTCACCCAGGCCGAACGCCAGGTGCTCGCGACCGTCCACCAGGCCGTGGAAGGTGTGCACCAGGGCGGTGGTCACGTAACCGTCGGGGAACCGAAGCGGGACCGTGACCCGGGTCCGGACCGTCGCGGTGGGCAGGGTTTCGTCCATGGTTCTCCTCCGTCCGGTCACCGGGGAAACCCCCGGCGACACACACCTCGCACCCTCACCGTAGGCGGGATCACCGACAGTTGCCGGGCTCCCGCCGGGGCAGCCGACGCGCCAGCAGCACCACCGCGCCGGGCAGGCTGGCCACCAGGACCAGCACGCCGTAGACCGTGCCGGTGGCCACCCCCTGCGCCGCGGTCAGGCCGGCCGCCGCGAACGCCCAGGCCGCCACCCCCTCGCGCGGCCCGAAGCCGCCCACGTTGAGCGGCAGGGCCATGGCCAGCAGGGCGAGCAGGGTCAGCGGCAGCAGGCGGGACAGCGGGGCGTCGGCCCCCGCGGTGCGGGCGGCCACCATGAAGGTGACCAGGTGGCCGCCGAACACCACGGCGGAGGCGATCACCACACCGGCCCAGGTGCGGCGGCCCAGCAGCCCGCAGCGGACATCGGCGACGGCGGTCCGGGCCGCCCGGGCCAGGCGGGACGCCCCGGAGCGCGGCACCGCGCGGGCGGCCAGCGCCAGCGCCAGCGCGACCACCGCGGCGGCGGCGGCCAGCGCCGGCAGGTACCGCCGCACCGGTGACGGGAACGCGGCCAGCACCGCCACCGCGATGACCACCTGCACCACCTGCCCGGCGGTGCGCTCCCACACCACGGCGCGCACCCCCCGGGCCAGGTCCCCGGCGTCCCGGCCGTGCCGCACCGCCCGGTGCACGTCACCGAGCACCCCGCCGGGCAGGGTGGAGTTGAGGAAGACCGCCCGGTAGCAGTGCGCCACGGCCGAGCGCATCGGCAGCCGTACGCCCAGCCCGCCGGCGACCAGCGACCAGCGCCAGGCGCAGCACACCGTGGTGATCGCGCCGATGCCCAGCGCGGCGGCGAGCGCCGGCGCGTCGATCAGCCGCAGCCCGGCCAGGAACGGGCCGGCACCCACGGTGGCGACCAGCGCCGCGAGCACGGCCAGCCCGGCCGCCGGTCGCGCCCAGGTCCGCGCCACCCGGCTCCACCGCCGGCCGACCCGCCCGGCGGCCGGAACGGGCGGGCCGACCCGCCCGGACCGGGCCGTCGGGGCGCGTGCCGCGGCCGGGACGGGCCCGGTGGCGCGCACGGGCACGGTGGCTGGCGGCGCAGCGACGGCGACGGCGACGTGTGACAAGCGGTCCTCCCTCGTTCCCACCGGATGTCACGTGTCGGCGGGCCCTTCGGTTCAGCCGGCGAGCACGTCGGCGTGGTGCAGCACCACCTCGACCCGGCCGGCGGCGGCCTCGACCAGCCGCCACTGGGTATACGTCCGGACCGGGCCGGCCAGATGCGGTCTTTCCTCGACGGCCGCCCCGACCCAGCCGGTCAGCCACTCGGCGGTCAGCGCGGCCTGCGCCGGGCCGAGCCGCCACGGGGTGGGCCGCACCGCCACCTCGACGCCGTGCCGGCCGAACGCGGCCACGGCGGCGTCCACCGCGTCCGGACCCAGCAGGGTCCGCCCGTCGACGGTCCGCCGCTGGTGGGCGTTGAACGCCTCGGCCAGCTCGTGGTCGAGCGGATCGGCCGGGGTGAGCTCGACCCGGCCGGACACGGTGAGCGCGAACAGCGTCGGATGGCCGGCGCACGGCGCCACCATCCGGTCGACCTCCTCGGCGGTGAGCATGTCGAGCAGCGCCGACGCGGTCACCAGGTGGGCGTCGGCCAGGTCGGCGTCGGTCAGCCGGGTGATGTCCGAGTCGCGGGTGGTCACCGTCACGGGGGCGCCGTCGGCGGCGGTGAGCCCGCCGCCGGCCAGCGCCAGCAACGCCCGGTCGCGCTCGTGCAGCACCCAGTGCTGCGGGCCGGGCAGCCGGGGGGCGAGCCAGCGGGCCATCGAGCCGGTGCCGCTGCCCAGGTCGTGCACGACCAGCGGGCGGTCGGCGGGCAGTCGGTCGCGCACCGCGTCGGCCAGCTCGACCGAGCGGGCCGCCGCGTCGGCGGGCTCGCGCAGCCGCAGCCAGTCCGCGAAACCGGGTGGGAGTGAGGTGGTCATGCCGCGGTCGCCTCCGTCAACGCCGTGGCCAGCCGGTCCACCGTGACCGACCAGCCGGTGAGGGTGTCCCGCCGCAGCCGGGCGGCGCGGCGCAGCCGGTCCCGCAGGCCGGGATCGGTGAGCCAGCGGCGCAACGCGGCGGCGGTCGCCCCCGCGTCGTCCGCCGGCACCAGCAGGCCCGGCCGGTCGCCGCCGGGGGCGTGCCCGAGCGTGGCCGGCAGGCCGCCGGTGTCGGCGGCCAGCACCGGTACGCCCCGAGCCAGGGCCTCGGTCACCACCATGCCGTACGTCTCCCGCCGCGAGGGCAGGACCAGCAGATCGGCGGCGGCGTACGCGCCGGCCAGGTCCACGCCGGTGCGCGGACCGGGCAGCCGGACCCGGGCGGCCAGACCGGCGCCGGCGAGCCGCCGGCGCACCAGGTCGACGAACGCCGGATCCCGGTCGAGCGGGCCGATCCAGTCGCAGGTCCAGTCCAGGTCGGCGATCTCGGCGAGCGCAGCGGCCAGCACGTCGTGGCCCTTGATCGGGGTGACCGCCGCGACGCAGAGCAGCCGGCCGCCGCCGGGCGTGCCGGGGGCGACCGGCGCCGGTTCGACCCCGGGCGGGGCGACCGTCACCCGGTGCGGGGCGAGCCGGTGGCGGGCCAACAGCCGCCGCCGGGTCCAGTCGCTGGTCGCCACCACCGCGGTCGCCGCCGACAACGCCCGCCGCTCGCTGTCGTCGTCGATCGGCAGGTGCACCAGCACCACCAGACGCAGCCGTGCGGCGTGCGGGGCGAGCACGTCCGGCACGGTGGACGCGACCAGGCCGTCGAGCAGCACGGTCGCTCCGTCGGGCAACCCGCCGAGCAACCCGCCCAGCGCGGCCCGCTCCCGTCGACCGGGGCGCGGCCAGCCACCCGGCACCGGGTGCTCGCGCACGCTCCAGCCGAGCGCGGCCAGCCCGTGGCAGACGTGCCGGTCGTAGGCGTTGCCGCCGCTGGGGTTCGCCGGGTCGTCGATGTCGCCCGGCAGCACCACGTGCACGGCGGTCATCCGGTCACAGCGACCGCTCGTAGCTCGCCCAGGCGACGTGCGACTCGTGCAGCGTGACGGTGATCCCGGCCAGCCCGCGCGCCCCCTCCCCCAGCCGACCGGCGTGCACCGCGTCGGCGAGCCGGTCGGCGACGGTGCGGGCCAGCACCTCGGTGGTGGTGTTCACCCCGGCGAACGCCGGCTCGTCGTCCAGGTTGCGGTAGGTCAGCTCGCCGAGCACGGCCTTGAGCTGCTCGGTCGCCAACCCGATGTCCACCACGACCCCGTCGGCGTCCAGCTCCGGCCGGCGGAACGTGGCGTCGACGACGAAGGTCGCGCCGTGCAGCTTCTGGGCCGGGCCGAAGACCTCGCCGCGGAAACTGTGGGCGACCATCATGTGGTCCCGGACGGTCACGCTGAACACGTTCACTCCTCGCCGTAGGTGATGAGATGACAGAGCGCCGGCAACTCGCCCGAGGCCAGCCGGTCCAGCACGTCGGGCAGGTCGGTGAAGCGGGACCGGCCGGTGAGCAGCGCGTCGAACGCCGGGTCGGCCAGCAGGTCCAGGGCGAGGGCGAGCCGGTCGGCATAGCCGCGGTCGGCGCGCCGGGGCGACACGGTGCCGACCTGGCTGCTGCGGATGCCGAGCCTCCGGGAGTGGAACGCGCCGCCGAGCGCGAGGGTGACCGGCCGGTCGCCGTACCAGCTCAGCTCCAGCACGGTGCCCTCCGGGCGGAGCAGGTCCAGGCCGCGTTGCAGCCCGTCGGCGCTGGCGCTGGCATGCACCACCAGGTCCCGCTCGCCGGTCGCGTCCGCCGGCAGCGCGAAGTCGACGCCGAGCGCCTCGGCCACCCCGGCGCGGGCCGGGTCGGCGTCGACCAACTCGACCCGGACGCCGGGGAACCGGGCCAGCAGGGCGGTCACGCCGCACCCGACCATCCCGCCGCCGATCACCGTGACCCGGTCGCCGACCAGCGGCGCGGCGTCCCAGAGCGCGTTCACCGCGGTCTCCACGGTGCCGGCCAGCACCGCGCGCTCCGCCGGCACGCCGTCCGGCACGACCACCACGGCGTCGGCCGGGACCACGTAGGCGCTCTGGTGCGGGTACAGGCAGAACACGGTGCGCCCGCGCAGCTCCGGCGGGCCGGCCTCGACCGTGCCGACGTTGAGGTAGCCGTACTTGACCGGCGCCGGGAAGTCGCCGGACTGGAACGGCGCGCGCATGGTGGCGTACTGGTCGGCGGGGACCCGGCCGGCGTAGACGAGCGTCTCGGTGCCCCGGCTGACCCCGGAGAAGAGGGTACGGACCAGCACCTCGCCCGGGCCGGGCGGATCGAGTCGGACCGGGCGGATCTCACCCTCGCCGGGGGCGCGGAGCCAGAAGGCGTGGGCGTCGACGGTCACGAACCCTCCTCATGTCCCGCGTTCCGACCGAGTTGTCGATCATAAACACGGAGGCGGGGCGGCCGTGGTTCGAACCGCCCGGCGTCGTCGCCGATCAGGCGGCCCGTCGCCGCTGCCCGGCGACCCGGGCGTCCGACTCGCCACGGTCGGCGCGCCGGCCGACGTCCCCGGCCAGGCGCATCGCCCGGCGCGCGGCCTCCAGCGGCCCGCACGGCGCCGGCCGGCCGGCGCACAGCAGACTGGCGCACCGGCCGGCGGCGTCCGGTCGGTGCGCGGCGGCCACGTCGTAGGCGGCCCGCCACAGCAGCGGGTCGGTGACGCCGCGAGGCAGCGCGGCGTCCTGACTGGACCTGCTCCGGCTCGTCTCGGACACCGGCGTCCCCCTTCGGTCGTGACTCCCCGTATCAATCACCCGGTGGGTCGAGATCAAACGTGCCCGACCTCACCCGCTGACCGGGGGCCTGCCCTGCCAGGGCCAGCGACCGTCCAGCTCCACCTCCAGGGAGAAGCTGAGGAACGTGCGGACCAGCACGATCAGCGCGAGCACGCCGACGCTGGTGAAGGTGGGCGACACCGCGACCGTCCGGATAATGTCGCCGCCGACCAGGAACTCCAGGCCGAGCAGGATGGCCCGCCCGACGCCCTGCCGGTACGCCCGATAGTGCGCCACCACCTCCCCGCTCCGGGCGCAGCGCACCGCGAACACCACCGTGGCGACCGCGACGCCCACCGCGATGACCAGCACCCCGGCCAGGTCCAGCGCCGCGCCGATGTGCTGGATGATCTGCTTGGTCGGCACCCGACACCCCCGTACGCCTCGGTCCCAGCCTGGCCTACCCGGGGGCGACGGGGGGCGGTTTCCCCCGCCGGCTCAGTCCTGCGCGCGCCAGCGGTAGAAGACGTCTGCCACCTGGTCCTGCGGACCGTGGCAGGACTCCGGCCGGTACGGCTCGACGTACGGGGCGAGGTCCCGCATCACCTTGCCGAAGGCCGGCTGGTCGGCGTGCTGGTCGCGGGTGGCCTCGGCGGCCGACGACTCCTGCTCCAGCAGGTGCACGTAGACGTCGTCGATCGAGTAGAGCCAGCGCCCGGTGACGCCCAGGTCCCGCGGGAGCGACCCGGCGTCGGACTCGCCGAACACCCGGGCCACGTCCGGCTCGGCGCCCGGCTTGATCCGCCCCACGATCACGGTCAGCGTGGTGTGCGCGGGCGGCTCGCCCTCCGGGGCCCAGTGGTAGAACTCCTTGGCCACCGAGTCCGACGGGTTCTTCCAGTAGCGGGGGTACGGCGTCACGTACGGGCCGATCTCCTCGGCGATCTTCTGGAAGGCGGGCAGCCCGCGGGTCTGCCCGGAGATCCTCGGGTCCTGCTCGCGCTCGATCACGTGCAGGTAGAGGTCGTGGTGCGACAGCAGGTACCGGCCGATGACGCCGAGGTCCTGCGGGCGGGTGACCTGGTCGTAGTGGCCGAAGACGTTGCCGACGATCTCCTCGCTGCCGGGGACCAGGTGGCAGACGATCACGTTCCGGAAGACCATGACGTGCTCCTTTGGCTGGTGGGCTAGACGGTGAAGGTGACCGGGAGTTCCAGCAGGCCGCGGAAGGGCGAGGCGGCGGGCAGCCGGCGCACCTGGGCGGGCGGGACCGCGAGCCGCAGCCCGGGCAGCCGGCGCAGCAGCGCGGCGAGCGCGAGCAGCGCCTCCATCCGGGCCAGCGAGACGCCCAGGCAGTAGTGCACGCCGTGACCGAAGCCGAGGTGCGGACCACGGACCCGGCGCAGGTCGAGCCGGTCCGGGTCGGTGAAGTGGGCGGGGTCGTGGTTGGCCGCGTTGATCGCCACCCCGACGATCGACCCGCGCGGGATGCGTACCCCCTGGTATTCGACGTCCTCGGTGGCGATGCGCGGGCTGGCCACCGGCAGCGGGCCGTCGAACCGCAGCAGCTCCTCGATCGCCGTCGGCAGCAGGCGCGGCGTGGTCCGCAGCAGCTCCAGCTGCTCCGGGTGGGTGAGCAGGGCCAGCACCGCGTTGCCGAGGAAGTCGGCGGTGGTCTGGTGCCCGGCGAACAGCAGCAGGAACGTGGTGGTGACCAGTTCCGCCTCGGTCAGGGTCCGGTCCCGGTCGACCGCGTCCACCAGCGCGCCGATGATGTCGTCGGCCGGGTCGTCACGCTTGGTCCGCACCAGGTCGGCCAGGTAGTGGTGCAGGCGGAGCTGCGCCTCCTGCACCGCCGCCCGTTCCTCGGCCGGGGGTCGGCTGGTCGAGCCGGAGGTGCGGCTCACCTGGGTCCAGTCGAGCACCCGGTCGTGGTCGGCGGGCGGCACGCCGAGCAGTTCGCAGATGACCGTCATCGGCAGCGGGATGGCGAAGTCCCGCATCAGGTCCGCCTCGCCCGCCGGCGCCATCTTGTCGATCAGGTGCTCGACGATCGCGGCCACCCGGGGGCGCAGCGCCTCGATCCGCCGGGGCGCGAACGCCTGCGACACGACCCGGCGCAGTCGGGTGTGCTCCGGCGGGTCCGAGTTGAGCATGTTGCGGTTCAGGCCCTCCGAGTTGGGGCCGAAGATCCGCAGGTAGTGCTGGTCGGGTCCGTAGAGGTCCTTGGACAGCCGGGGGTCGGTCAGCGCCGTGCGCGCGTCGTCGAAGCGGGTGATCAGCCAGGAGTCGAAGCGGGGCGAGCCGACCGGGCAGACCGGCCGCCGCGCGCGCAGCCGGGCGAAGGTGGGATAGGGATCGGCCGCGAACCCGTCCGTGTACAGCTCGCTCGCCGGCACCACGTTGTCGGTCATCGGGCCTCCCCCGGCTCGCCGGCCACGCTGTGCAGCACCTGGTAGGTGTGCCGTTCGGCGGACTCGCGCAGCTCCCGGACCGCCCGCAGCAGCCGGTCCCGGTGCGCGCTGCGCCCGAAGGCGTCCAGCCGCTCCCGGTCCGCCCAGTCGCTGATCACCAGATAGCTGCGCGGGTCGTCGGCGTCGCGGACCAGGTCCTGGTGCAGGCAGCCGTCCAGGGTGCGGATCTCCTCGGCGGCGCTGCGCCACTCCGCCTCGAAGCGTTCCTCGCAGCCCTGGCGGGTCCGCATCGCCAGGACCGTGCGGACCCGGCTCACCGCGCGCCGCCGAAGACCAGGTGCAGGTGCTTGCGCAGCGCGTCGGCGTCGACCGGGGCGCCGCGGAACCCGACGTGCCCGTCCGGGCGGATCAGGTAGAGCCCGGTGCCCGCCAGGCCGTACCCGGCGCGGAACCGGCGGTCGGCGTCGCGCAGCACCGGCGGGTCGGCCAGCCGCGGCTCGGCGACGTCCGGGTCGAGCAGCAGGTACGCGTCGAGTTCCCCGCCGGCCTGCCGCCGGGCGTCGGCGCAGAGGCCGGCGAACCCGGCCAGCTCGGTCGGGTCGGCCGTGACGTCGGCGTAGAGCAGCAGCGTGTGCCGGGTGCCCCGGGTCAGGTCCCGCAGCCGCAGCGGGTGCCCGACGCCGCGCCGGCGCAGCCCCTCCACGTCCGGCGCGCGGTCGCCGGGCCGGGGCGCGTCGCCGAGCGCGGCCGGGTCGGCGACGGTCTCCCCGACCAGCGGGCTGCCGGCGTAGCTGAGCAGCAGGGACATCTCCTGGAGGAACTGCCGTTCCAGGTCGGCCCGGTCCAGTTCCTCGGTGCCGGCCATCCGCACCGCGCGGCCGACGATCTCCTCGCCCTCCGGACGCCGTTCCGCCTCGTAGCTGTCCAGCAGGCCGGGGGCGGCCTGCCCGCGCACCGCCAGGGCCAGCTTCCAGGCCAGGTTCCAGGCGTCCTGGATGCCGGTGTTCATGCCCTGTCCGCCGGCCGGCGGGTGCAGGTGGGCGGCGTCGCCGGCGACGAAGACGCGGCCGTGGCGGTAGCGGTCGACGATGCCGTGGCTGATCCGGAACACCGACGACCAGCGCAGGTTCGACGCCCGGGTGCCGGGCGGGGCGAGGCGGTCGAGGGCGGCCTGCACGTCGTCGAGGGTCGGCTCGCCGAGTTCCTCGCTGAAACCGGGCGGGGCGTCCTGCCCGCCGGTGCGGGCGAAGAACCGGGGCGGGGCCAGGGTGGCGATGCGGTAGCGGTGCTCGCCGCGCAGCGGCACGCAGACCAGCATCCCGTCCATCCGCCCGTCGGTGGTGTGCAGGAAGCGCAGCAGGTGCCCGTCGGGCATGTCCCAGTCCACGTCCACGTCGACCAGCATGAACAGTTGCGGGAAGCGACCCAGGCCGCCGGTGAAGGTGAGGCCGAGCCGGTCCCGCACCCGGCTGTGCGCGCCGTCGCAGCCCACCAGGTACGCCGCGCGTACCGTCTCGGTGACGCCGTCGGCGGTGCGCACGGTGGCGGTCACGCCGTCGGCGTCCTGGGTGAGGTCGACAAGTTCCGCGCCGAGACGCGGGCGCACGCCGAGCGTGGCCAGCCGGGCGGTGAGGATGCGTTCGGTCTCGTACTGCGGCAGGCCGAGGTGGGCGTACGGCAGGCCGGGCAGCTCCCAGCTCATCCGATGGGTCTGCGTGCCGTTGACGAAGACCATGTTGCCGGTGAGCCAGATGCCGGCGTCCATCGCCTCCCGGACGACGCCCTGTTCCTCCCAGATCTCCATGGTGCGGCAGTGCACGCCGATCGCCTTGTCGGCCTGCCCGGCCGGGGTCGCGCGCTTGTCGATCACCCGGCAGTCGACGCCGCGCCGGGCCAGCTCGACGGCGGCGGTCAGCCCGGTGGGGCCCGCCCCGACGACGAGTACGTCAGTTGTCCTCTGCACGTCGGCCTCCCTGCCGGTGGTGCGGTGCCGCCGGTCGTCCCCGTCGGACGCGACGTGGAACAGGCGGCGTCGGATGTCGAGCAGGAACGGCGCGATCGGTCCGGCCTGCGCCGAGGCGTGGGCCGGGTCGCCGATCCAGGCGAGGAAGTCGGCCGCGCCGTCCCACTCGGCGAAGATGTGGTGGATGTCCGAGCCGGGTTCGCGCAGCAGTTGCTCGCGGCGGTATCCGGGTATCGCGGTCATCCGCCGGACCACCTCGGGGTAGCCCCGGTGGAACTCGGCGAGCCGGTCGCGCGGCACGGTCAGCTCGACGTCCACGTAGACCGGGCCCGGCCCCTCCCCGGTCTCGCGCAGCAGCGGATAGTCGGGGCCGCCCGCCGGCTCGGTCAGCGGCCGGAGCAGGTCGGCCAGGCGGGTCGCCACCGGCCCCTGCCGGTACGCGCGCAGCGCCGCCTCGTCGGCCCACTCGGTGACGACGACGAAGCCGCGCGGGTCCAGGGCGTCGCGCAGCAGCTCGTGCCGGAGGTTGCCGGCCAGCGCGCCGAGCTGCCCGGCGACGGTCTCGAAGGCCGGTCCGACCGCGGGCTCGCACCCGCGACGGGCGCGCAGCCGGAGCATCGTCCTGATCATGCAGCCCCCTCGCACGGTGCGGTCGTCGTGCCGCGACCCTGCCGCAGCGCGCGTCACCCGGTCGTCACCGTCCGCCCGCCACGTGTCCGGTCCCGGTGACGCCGCCGGGACGCTCGTGCCGACCGCGCGGCTCGGCGCGCACCGAGCGCGGGCTTCCCGGCGCGCGCCGGCGGGCCTGCCGGCGCGGCCCGGGCGCGACGCTGTCCTGGCCGGTGGCCGGCGTGGCGCGGACCGGCGCTCAGACGAGCAGGCGGGCCAGTTCGGTGCGGGAACGCACGCCCAGCCGGTGGAAGACGTTGCGCAGGTGGTGGTCGACGGTCCGGGTGGACAGTGACATCCGGGCGGCGATCTCCCGGTTGGTCGCGCCCTGCGCGACCAACCGGGCGATGTGCAGCTGCTGCCCGGTCAGCAACTGCTCCGCGCCGCGGCGCACCGGCCCGACCGACTCCCCCGCCGCGCGCAGTTCCTCGCCCGCCCGGTCGGCCCAGACGGTCGCGCCGAGCAGGGTGAACGTCTCCCGGGCCCGGTGCAGGTGTGCCCGGGCGTCCCGGGGCCGGCGGCGGCGGCGCAGCTCACGGCCGAACAGCAGCTCGGTGCGGGCGCGCTCGAACCGGTCGGTGTCGGCCGGGTGCAGTCGCAGCGCCGCGCGGAACTCCCGCTCGGCCTCCGCGCCGCCCCGGGGGGCGAGCAGCGCGCGGCAGCGCGCGGCCAGCGCCCGCCGCGACGGGCTGACCGTGCTGCTGGCCCAGTGGTCGAACACGGCGAGCGCGGCGGACGGCCGCCCGCCGTCCTGGGCCGCGGCCTCGACCAGGTACGGCGTGGCCATCACCTGCACCAGCACCTGTCCCCGGCCGGTGCCGGTGCTCCCCAGCGCGGACAGCCGGGCGACGGCGTCGGCGTACCGGGCGTCGATCAGGTCCAGGACGCCGAGCGCCCAGCGGGCGTACGCGTCCGGCCGGCTCCCGGGGGCGGCCCCGTCCCCGATCTCGGCGATCCGGGCGAGCGCGCCGTCCCGGTCGGCCCGTACCGCCGCCAGCACCGCGAGGATGCCGAGGTGCACCTGGGCGCAGGCGTGCTGACCGGCGGCGCGGGCGACGCGCACGCCCTCGCGGGCGGTCCGCGCGGCGGCCTCGTGCCGGCCCAGCCAGTATTCGGAGACGGCCCGCAGCTCCAGCGCCCGGGGCAGTAGGGACAGCTCACCGCACGAGCGGGCCACCTCCACCGCCCGGCCGGCGAGCCGGTGCGCGGGGCCGTCCACCGCCACCAGCAACGCGGCCGCGGCGGCGCACACCAGCGCGGCGGGGGTGAGCGCGGGTCCGGTCAGCCGGCCGCCGAGGACGACGACCCGGCGCAGCGCCGGACCGCCGCGCGCGTGGTCGCCGCGCAGGGTCGCCCCGACCCCCGAGGCGAAGGTGCCCAGCAGGTCGAGGTCGGGCGGGTCGCCGGGCCGCCGCAGCGCCTCGGCCCGGCGCGCCACCTCGGCGTACCGGTACTGGTCGCCGGTCACGCAGATGGCCTCGCCGGCGCGAACCAGCGCGAGCAGGGCGGCCCGGCGGTCGGTCGGCGCGAGCGCGTCGGCCGCGGCCAGCAGCGTCGCGACCGCGGCGGCGGGCGCGTCGCACCGCAGTTGGATGTCGCCGCGCACCAGGTCGGCCGGGCCGGCCGCCGCCGTCCCGGCGGTCAGCCGGCGCAGCAGCCCCCGGGCCTGCTCCGGATCGCCCGCGGTCCAGGCGCAGCGGGCCGCCGCGATCGTCAGTTCGGCCGCCCGCCCGGGGTCGGCGGCCAGGTCGGCGGCGCGGCGCAGCGCGACGGTCGCGGCGGCGCGGTCGGGCGCCCGGTCGACCGCGGCGGTCAGCTCGGCGGCGAGCACGTCGGCCGGGCAGTCGGCGGCCGTGGCGTGGCGCAGCGCCTGGCCCAGCGGACCACCGGCGAGCGTGCCGGCCAGGAGCAGGTGGGCCGCGCGCAGGTCGGCCAGCGGCGCGACGGCGGTGAGCATCCGCCGGGCGAGCGGGTCCGGGAACGTCACCCCGCCGGGTCCGGTCCGCAGCAGGCCGGCGGCCTCGGCGGGGGCCAGCGCCTCGACGGTCAGCCCGGCCGCCCAGGCGACCCGGACCAGGGCGCCGGCGTCGTCGCCGGGATCGAGCGCGGCGAGCAGCACCATCCGCCGGGTCGGCTCCGGCAACCGGTCGAGGCGGGCCCGGTACGCGGCGGCGAGCGCGCCGTCCACCGGCGGCGCGCCGGGCAACGGCTCCTCGCCCCGCCACTGCGCCGGGGTGAGCGTGTCGGCCAAATCGGCGAGCGCGGCCGGGCTGCCGCCGCTGAGGGCGGCCAACGCGGCGGCCACCGACGGCGGTGGCAACCCCCGGCGGGCGGCGAGCATCGCGTGGCACTCGTGGACGTCCAGCGGGCGCAGCCGGTGGGCCGGCACGCCGTCGACCGTGGAGGCGGCGGTCAGCAGCAGCGCGACCGGCAGCCGGCGCAGCCGGCGGGCCACCACGGCCAGCGTCCAGGCGCTCTGCGGATCGCCGCTGTCGAGGTCGTCCACGGTGCACAGCAGCGATCGCCGCCCGGCCGCGGCGGCGAGCAGGGAGCGCACCGCCGCGGCCAGGGCCAGTCGCTGCTCGGCCGGGCACCCGCCGCCGCCGAGGGCGCGTCGGAGCAGCCGGCGCTGGCGCGCCGGCAGCGCCGCGTCCGCGTCCAGCACCGGGTCGAGCAGGCGGTGCAGCCCGGCGTAGGGCAGGGTCGCCTCGTCGGCCACGCCGGCGCCGCTGAGCACGCTCCGCGCCCCCGCCCGCCCCCGGGCGTACGCCAGCAGGGCGCTGCGTCCGGAGCCGGGCGGGCCGTGGAACAGCAGCGTGCCGCCGTCGTCGCCGTCGAGGAGTCGGCGGATCTCGTCGCACTCGTCGTCCCGGCCCCACAGGGAAATATGCACTGTCGATGCAGGAACCATGCATCCAGTGTCACCTATGGATAACCCGCCGGAAAAGAGGCGGACACGGTGCGGGGTGGCCGCCGCGGCGACCACCCCGCACCCGGGCGGACTCAGGAACTGGGGCAGGTGTTGCGATACTCCTCGATCGCCGAGCCGCTGGGACCGGGGCAGAGGAACTGCTCGTAGCGGGTGTCGTCGTCGACGAACCGCTTCAGCCAGGCCACCGCCTGCTTCGCCAGCGGCGTGTTCACCACCTGCGGGAAGAAGTGGCTGGCCCCGTCCAACTCCAGGTACGCCTTCTCCGCCGACGCCGGGATGCTGGTGTAGAACGGGATCGAGTGGGTCGCCACCGGCGCGATGGTGTCGGCCTCCCCGCCGATGATGAGCGTCGGCACCCGCACCTCGGACCAGGTCTTGTCCAGGTTCCACGGCGCCAGTGGCACGGCGGCCTGCAACGACGGCCGGGCCGCGGCGGCCTCCAGGGTGCCGCCACCACCCATCGAGTGCCCGGCCACGGCCAGCCGGGACGAGTCGATCCGCCCCCGCACCGCGCTGCGCTGGGTCAGGTAGTCCAGCGCGGCCAGGAGCTGGCGGCCCCGGCTGGCCGGCTGGTCCAGCAGCGTGTAGGTCTCGATGCCGATCACCACGAAGCCGTGCGAGGCGATCCGCGGTCCGAGCCAGCTCAGGCTGGACCAGGTGGCGGTGTAGCCGGGCGAGATGGCGACCGCGCCGAAGGTGCCCTCGGCGGTGCTAGTCGGGTAGTAGATGACGCCACCGCCGAAACCGGTGACGCTCCACGAGGAGACGCTGTACGACGAGGTGGCGAACGGGCCGCGGCTGGCCTCCAGGATAGCGTTCGTCGGCGCCGGGCCGCGCTCGTAGGGGCTCGCCGCCCCGGCCGCGGCCGGGGCGGCCAGGGCGCCGCCCGTGGCGAGCACGGCAGCCACGGCGAGTCGGGCGAGGGCACGGACGGGGGTGCGGGAACGGGTGGTGGTGGGCACGTCGGTCACTCCTCGGGCCGCAATTACATCGACATGCGTCAGCATCGATGCCGGGGCCGCCGCGCGCATCGGTGAAATCACCGGTCCCCGCGCCGAGGTCAGGGCCCGGCGCGCGGCCGGAGCGCCGGCGACCAGGTGACGTCGTAGCGCTCACCGGCCACCGCCTCGGCGAACGCGGCCGACGCGGCCGGTGACCCGGCGATGCGCCAGTCCCTCTCCTTGTCCACCTCGAACCAGATCAGCCCGATCAGGCCGGGGTAGCGGGGCAGCGAGCCGAACGTGTCCCGGATCCACCGGGCCTTGTGCCCGGTGGTGTCGGCGGCGCCGGTCTCGGTGACCACCATCGGCTTGTCGGTGACCTTGCGGATCCCGCCGAGGGTCGGGCCGAAGATCTGGTCGAACGACCAGTACGTCTTGGCGAACGTGCCGCTGCCGTAGTAGCCGGTGACACCGACCCAGTCGACGTAGTCGTCGCCCGGGTAGAGCCCGGTGAGCCCGGCGGTCGTCTTGTCCCAGCGCGCGTTCGGGCTCCACACCCAGGTGACGTTCGTGGCGCCCGCCGCGGCGAACACGTCGTGCACGTGCCGCCAGGCCCGCACGTAGTCACCGGGACGGTTGCCGTTGACCCGCTCGCACCACGGGTACCAGTCGCCGTTCATCTCGTGCGCGAAGCGGATCGCGACCGGGTAGCCCAGGGAGCGTACCCCCTGCGCCCAGGACCGCAGGTAGGCGTCGAAGTCGCCGCGCGCGACGCGGGCCAGCCGGTAGTCCGGCTGGGTGGCGCGCAGCCGGTCGACCTGCCGGTCGGTCAGGCCGGTGCGCCGGGCCGCCTGGTCGACGGTGTGGTCCCATGGCTCCCAACCCAGCATCGGCATCATGCCGCGCGCGGCGATCCGGTCGAACAGACTCCGGTCGAACGCGGCGGACGCCCAGTCGGCGCCGAAGAGCATCACCTGCGGCGCGCGCCCGGCCGCCTCGACGAACCTGTCCACGGGAGCGAAGTCGTACGGCCCGGAGTCGGTCATCACGCCGATGAACGCCTGCCCGGCCGGCGGGAAGAGGCCGCCGTCGGGGCTCGGCGCGGCCACCGCCGGAGCGTGCCGTGGCGCCGCGACCCCGGAACCCGGGTCGCGCCACACCCCGGGCGCCACCACGAAGGCGTACGCGAGCAGCAGCACCCCGGCCAGCGCCAGGCCCACCCGGGGCAGCGTCGGCCTCAGCACGGCGCGCCCCCGTCGGTCACGGTCCGGGCCACCGCCGCGACCGGGTGCTGCCGGGGGGCGCCGGCGGTCCGGTCCCGGCCAGCCCGCAGGCTCTCCACCCAGGAGATCAGCGGCGGCGCGAGCCCGGTGACAAGTGTCAGCGCCGGCCAGACCCGCAGCAGCGGGTAGTCGTGGTCCAGCGCGAAACTCGCCCCGAGCAGCCCGGCGGCGCCCAGCGCCCAGCACAGGTGCAGCCGGAACGTCCGCGGCGACTCCACCGTGCGCAGCGCGCCCTTGGCGGTGACCACGAAGCCGAGCCGGCGGCGCAGCAGCGCGCCCCCGGCGGCGGCCAGATAGACCGGCCCGGCGAACAGCGCGAGCGCCATGCCGACCATCCCGATCTCCTCCCGCTCGTGCGGCGCGATGTTGAACCGGCGCAGCCAGAGCCACAGCAGGAACCAGGTGCCGAGGGTGGCGCCCCACAGCGTCGCCCACACCTGCGGGTCGAGCCGGCCCGCGGCGACGCCGGTGAGCAGGTACAGCGCGGTGGCGACGTTGCCCAGCAGCAGGCTGACCGCGACGCTGGGGTAGTAGAACTGGAGCAGGCGGTACTGCCAGCGGCGGCGCGACGGCAGCTCGCGCGGCGCGCGCAGCTCACGCCGGAGCAGGATCTCGCAGATGCCGGCCGCCCAACGCCTCTGCTGGTTGAAGTAGTCGGCCCAGGAGGTCGGCCCCTCCCCCAGCGCCACCACGTCCGGGGTGTAGACGCCCTTCCACCGCCGGCCGGTCGCCTGGTTCACGGCGGCGTGGATCCGGATGCTGGTGAGGTGGTCCTCGATGATCGAGTCCTGGTAACCGCCGATGGTCCGCCAGGCCGCCGGGCGGTAGAGGTGACCGGTGCCGGTGAGCAGCGGCGCGTCCAGCCCGTTGCCGCCGCGCGCGATCACCCCGTTGTAGAGGTACTGCTGCACCGAGGCGCCGTGGGCGACGAAGTTCTGGTGCATGTTGCCGTACACCTGGGGGGTCACCACGAACGCCACGTCGGGGTCGCGGAAGTAGCCGAGCGTGCGTTCCAGGAAGTTCGGCAGCGGCACGTGGTCCGGGTCGACGTTCGCCACCACGTCGTAGCGGTGTTCGTGCTCGGCCCGCCAGGCGTTGTGGTTGCCGGACTTGGTGCGGGCCCGAAACTCGCCGCGTGGCTGGTTGTACTCCGGGCGGCCGGTACGGGTGAAGTGGCGCACGCCCAGGCGCGCCGCCATCGCCCGCACCGCCGGGTCGTCGCCCTCGTCGAGGATCCACACGTCGACCTGTCCGCAGTAGACGATCTCCCGCAGCCGGCGCAGGGTGCGCTCCGCGACGTCCAGCGGCTCCTTGCTCGGGACGATTGTGGTAAGCAGGGCCACCCGCAGGCCGACCGGCGGATCGACCGGCACCGGGTCCTTGGCGTGGAAGGCGAAGGTCCACACCACCGCGTTCTGCGCCAGGCGGATCAGCTCGATGCCGACGACCACGCAGAACGCGAGCCGGGCGGCGGCCGTCTGCCAGCCGTCCCACCCGACGACGCCCGGGCCGGGCACGTGCCGCGGCAGCAGCAGCCAGCCCACGAAGATCAGGCCGGCCGCGCTGTTGACCAGCACCAGCAGGGTCAGCACCAGTCGCGCGCGGGCCGAGGCGGCGGGGCGGAACTCGACCGTCGCGTCGGGGCGGCGGGGCGGACGCAGCGGCCCGGTGGTGGCGCCGCACCGGGCGTACGCCAGGCGGGCCCGGACGTTGCGCTGCCGGCGGTCCGGCCCCGGCTCGGCGTGCCGCCCGGGTGGGGCGGGCGGCGGCGGGCGGTCCCCCGCGGTTCCCGGCCGGGTGGCGCGGGACAGGCGTGTATCGGCGGCGACGGCCACGTTTCCCCCATGGTCTGCATCGGGCTCGCCCGAACCCGCACCACGCTAAGCTGACAATCAGCCCCTAAATGGTGGAATCAGGTGGATTGCCGGCGCTCGGCCACCAGCAGGACCACCGTGAACCCGGTCGGCCACCAGACCTGCGCCGGCTGGTAACCGGCCCGCGACGCCGGTGCCACCAGCACGTCGCCGGCGGACCTCGACACGGCGTGGTGGCCGGGCCGGATGAGCCAGAGCCGGCGCGGGCCGCCGCCGGCGCACCCGGCACAGCCGAGACCCGCCGGCGTGGCCAGCACGTCGACCGGCCGGTGGTCGGCCGGGACGTAGCGCGCCACCAGTTCCCGCGCGGCCGGATCGCCGTAGAGCACACCGTCCCCGCGCTGCCGCAGCCCGTCGACGATCGCCGCGACCCGGCGCGGGTCCTGGCCGTGCCCGTCGGTCGCGCGCACCGCGGTCTGGGTCGGCACGCCGACCAGGGCGATCGCCACCAGTGCGGCCACCGCCCACCGGGCGCGCAGCCGGGACAGCGCGACCGCGCCGAGCACCGCCCAGGCCGGCAGCGTGAAGAGCAGGCTCGACGGCGACCAGACCGGCGCCGCCCGGGCGGCGAGCAGCATCACCAGCGGCGGCGCCAGCGCCCAGGCGGTGCAGATCGCGGCGGCGTAGCGCAGCGGGAGGCTGAACAGGGTCAGGCCGGCCAGCACCACGCCGAGCGCGGCGACGCCGAACAGTTCCCGGGGCGTCGCCGCCAACGCGGCCAGGTCGGGCCGGACGCCGGCCGGAAGGAACCCACCGCCGTGCCCGCCGGCCGCGAGCAGCGCGGCCCCGAGCAGCACACCGGGCGCCGCGGCGGCCGACCAGCGGCCCGCCGAACCCCGCCGGAAGGCGAGCACGACCCAGCCGTGGCCGGCGAGCAGCAGCAGCGCCCCGGACTGGCACAGGCCGAGCAGGACCACCGCGCCGCCGTACGCCACGAGCCGCCGGGCGTCGGGCCGGTCCAGGACCGGCAGCAGGAGCCAGGTGGCGAGCACGGCCACGAGCAACGCCAGCGCGTGCGGCTGGGCCTCCTGCGCGGACCGGGTCGTGGTCGGCAGCACCGCGAGCAGCACGCCGGCCAGCACGCCCGTGCCCGGGGCGAACAGCCGGGCGGCCAACCCGCCGACCAGTGCCACGGCCGCGGTCACCGCCAGCAGCGAGGGTAGGCGCACGGCTACGTCGGAGGCGCCGACCAGCTCCGCCCAGCCCCGCACCAGCAGGTGGTACGGCGCGGCGGTGACCTCGCCGCCGGTCAGCGCGTCGCGCCAGGGGGACGTGGCCGCGCGCCAGGTCGCCAACTCCTCGGTCCGCATCCCCGGCGTCGGCAGGCCGTAGCCACCGAGGCCGCCCGCCAGCAGCGCCGGCAGCAGCCACGGAAGCACCCGCCACCGGCGCGCGTCGGCCGCGGCGGCCGGGGCACGGCGCGGCGGGAGGTCCTCGCCCCAGGGGTCCTCGACGCCGACCTCGGCCGGCCCGAGCCGGGGCAGGACCACGGTGTCCGCGTCCATCATCGTTCGACTCACGCATTCCTGTCGGGCCGGCGCCGGTAGCCCCGCTCGAGGGCTGGCTGACAATCCGGAGCCTACGGAGCGCAAGCCCGACACAGGACCCATATCCGGTTAAAGCTCTCGACCGGCGGTGGGTCCCTGCGACCCGACAAACCCCCGGGTCAGTTTCCTGACCCGGGGGCACTCGCCGGTCCGCCGGCCGTCCCGGGTGGACGACCGGCGGACCCGACCTCAGCCCAGCTCAGCGACGGTCCAGCGCGGGGACGCGTTCGTGACCGCGACGGTGTCACCGACGAGCGTGGTCGACGTCGCGACGTCCCGCCGCGCGCTCGTGCCGACCCACAGCTCGACGTCGCCGGGCTCCACGACCCGGGTCAGCGTGCGGTCGGAGAACGCCAGGCGAGTCGTGGGAACCGTCAACCCGACGGTCACCGACTCCCCCGGCGCCAGGCGTACCCGCCGGTAGCCGAGCAACTGCGCCACCGGCCGGGTCACCGGGGCCACCACGTCGTGGCCGTAGAGCTGGACCACGTCGTCACCGGCGACCGTGCCCGTGTTGGTGACGCACACCGTCACGTGCAGCGCGCCGCCGGTCGGCACGGTGACCGGCGCGGTCAGGGCGGAGTAGGCGAACGTCGTGTAGGACAGCCCGTGGCCGAACGGCGCCGCCGGCACCGCCGGCAGGTTGGTGACCTCGTTGCCCTGGCCGAGCGCGGGGTGCAGGTAGGAGTAGGGCTGCGCCCCGGCCGAGCCGGGGAGGCTGACCGGCAGCTTGCCCGACGGGTTCACCCGGCCGGAGAGCACGCCCGCGATCGCGCCGCCGCCCTCCTCCCCCGGGAAGAACGACTGCACCACGGCCGCGCAGCGCGACAGCGCCCAGCCGATCGCGTACGGACGGCCGGTCAACAGCACCAGCACGACCGGGGTGCCGGTGGCCAGGACCGCCTCGACCAGCTCCCGCTGCACGCCGGGCAGCTCCAGGTCCTCCCGGTCGCAGCCCTCACCGACGGTGCCCCGGCCGAAGAGGCCGGCGTGGTCACCGACGACCAGGACGGCGACGTCGGCGGCGGACGCGGTGGCGACCGCCTCGTCGAAACCGGACCGGTCGTCGCTGTCCACGTCGCAGCCGGCCGCCCAGGTGACCGGTTCGGCGCCGAGCTCGACCCGCAGCGCGTCCAGGACGCTCGGCGCCTCGAAGCCGGCCTCCACGCCGGGATGCTGGACCAGCACGTGGTTCAGGAAGGAGTAGCACCCGAACAGCGCGCCGGCCCGGTCCGCGTTCGGGCCGACGACCGCCACCCGCCGGCCCGCCGGCAGCGGAAGCACGCCCTGGTTGGCGACCAGGACGATCGACTCCTCGGCGAGGCGGCGGGCGATCGCCCGGTGTTCCGGCGGGTCCAGTTCGACCATCCGGGGCGGCTCGTCGGTGAACGTGGCGTCGAGCAGTCCCAGGTCCTGCTTCTGGCGCAGGACCCGCAGCACCGCCCGATCGACGAGGGCCTCGTCGACCCGGCCGGCCCGGACCGAGTCGGCCAGGGTCAGGTAGGCGTCGCCGGTCGGCAGCTCGATGTCGACCCCCGCGGTCAGCGCCTGCCCGGCCGCCTCCGCATGGTCGCCGGCCACGTGGTGCAGCAGGTTCAGGAAGGCGACCCCGTAGTAGTCGGCCACCACCGTGCCGTCGAAGCCCCACCGGTCCCGCAGCACCCCGGTCAGCATCGTCGGGTCACCGGCCACCGGCACGCCGTCGATCTCGGCGTAGGAGTGCATGACGCTGCGCGCGTCGCCGTCCAGGATCGCCATCTCGAACGGCAGGAACAACACGTCCGCGAGTTCCCGGGGGCCGGCGTGCACCGGGGCGAAGTTGCGCCCGGCGCGCGACGCGGAATAGCCCGCGAAGTGCTTCAACGTCGCGTGCACCCCCTGCGACTGCAGGCCGCGCACGTACGACGTGCCGATGGTGCCGACCAGATAGGGGTCCTCGGAGACGCACTCGTCGACCCGACCCCAGCGCGGGTCCCGGATCACGTCGAGCACCGGGGAGAGCCCCTGGTGGATGCCGAGCGCCCGCATCGACGACCCGATCGCCGCGGCCATCTCGGTCACCAGGTCCGGGTCGAACGCGGCGCCCCACGCCAGCGGCGTGGGGAAGGTGGCCGCCTTCCACGCGGACAGCCCGGTCAGACACTCCTCGTGGACGATCGCCGGGATACCCAGCCGGGTGCCGGTGACCAGGTCCCGCTGGAACGCCCACAACCAGGCCGCCCGCGCCGCGGCGTCGACCGGGCGGGTGCCGTAGACCCGGGTGAGGTGACCCAGCCCGTGCCGGGAGAAGTCCTCCAGCCGGACGGCGTCGGCGAACTCGCCCTGCAGCGGCGCGACCGCCTCGCCGTCCTCCTTCTCCCAGAACCCGACGAGCTGCGCGATCTTCTCGTCGAGCGTCATCCGGCCGAGCAACTCCCGCACCCGCGCCTCACTGGTGTGCCCGTCGGGTAGGTCGTGGTCCGCAACTGCCTGGACCGGTGCCGGTCCGCCCACCACCGCGTGGACCTCTGTCATGGTGTGCCTTTCCCTTGGTTGTGCTCGTGCCGCTGCCGCTCAGCCCTTGACGGCGCCTTGCAGGCCGCCGACGATCTGCTTTTCGGCGAGCGTGAAGAAGAGCAACGCCGGCAGCATCGCCAGCGAGGTGAAGGCGAGAACGCCCGCGGTGTCGGTGGTGTACTGGCTGGAGAAGTTCTGCACGCCCAGCGGCAGGGTGTGCAGGCTGACGTCACCGAGGACCAGCAGCGGCAGCAGGAACGCGTTCCAGCTCGCCACGAACGCGAGGATCCCCACGGTGACCAGCGCCGGCCGCGACAGCGGCAGCACGATGCGCCACAGGAAGCCGAGCCGGTCCGCGCCGTCGATCGCGGCGGCGTCCTCCAACTCCCGGGGGATGGCGGACAGGAACGGCCGCAGGATGACGATCGTGATCGGCAGTGAGAAGGCCACCTGCGGCAGGATCACCGCGTAGTAGGAGTTGATCAGGTTCAGGTCCCGCAGCATCAGGTAGAGCGGCAGGATGGCCGCGCCGGCCGGGAAGAGCAGGCCAAGCGTGAAGAAGGTGTGCAGCGCTTCCCGGCCACGGAAGGTGTAGCGGGCGATCACGAACGCGGCGCAGAGGCCGAGCACCACGACACCGAGCGTGGTGCCGAGCGCGATCACCGCGCTGTTGAACGCCTGCCGCCAGAAGTCGCTCTGGGTCAGCACCCGGGCGTAGTTGTCCCAGACCCACGGGTCGGGCAGCCCGGCCGGGTCCGCGACGATCTGCGGGGTGGTGCGGAAGCCGCCGACGATCACGTAGACGATCGGGGCGATCGACACGGCCGCGACGGCGAGCGCGAGCGCGTAGGTCAGCGGCGTGCCCCAGGAGATGGGCCGGCGGCCGGCGGGCCGGGAGAGGACGGAATTCGCGGTCACGGTCAGTTCGCCCTTCTCGTGATGGCGCCTTCGATGTCCCGGCGGAGCAGGAAGCGCTGGAACAGCAGCGCCGCGACGAAGGAGATGACGAACAGGATCACGGCAACCGCGTTGCCGTAGCCCCAGAGCCGGGCGAAGAACCCGTTGTCCACCATGTAGGTCGCCATGGTGGCCGACGCGCCCAGCGACCGCACCGCGGGCACCGAGGTCACCCAGACCACGTCGAAGACCTGCAACGAGCCGATCATGGACAGGAACATCCAGATCCGGATCGTCGGGCCGAGCAACGGCAGGGTGATGTGGCGCTGGATCTGCCACCAGCTCGCGCCGTCGATGGCGGCGGCCTCGGTCAACTCGTCCGGGACGTTGGACAGGCCGGCGAGCAGCAGGATGATGGCGAAGCCGACGTACTTCCAGGTGAGGATGAACAGCAGGGTCCAGATGACCACGTCGAGGTCGGCGAGCCACGCCTGCACCAGGCCGCCCAGGCCCACCGCGCGCAGGAGCACGTCGACGGTGCCGCCGCCGGTCAGGATCAGCTTCCACATGATGCCGACGGTGACCTCGGCGAGCACGTACGGCACGAAGGCCAGCAGGCGGAACGCGGCGCGCCCGCGGAAGCGGCGGTTGAGCAGCAGCGCGACGCCCAGCGCGACCGGACCCTGGATCAGCAGCGACCCGAACACGACGATGGCGTTGTTGCGCAGCGCGTCGAGGAAGATCGGGTCCTGGAAGGCCAGGACGTAGTTGTGGAAGCCGACGTACTCGGTGGGCGGGCCCACCCCGCGCCACCGGAACAGGCTGTAGTAGAACGCGAAGCCCATCGGCACCAGCACGAAGGTCACGTAGACGACGAGCGCCGGCGTGGTGAGCCCGACGATCTCGTACCACTTGCGACGGGTCTGCGCCCGACTTCCGGACTGGCGTGCGGCGGGCCGGAGGCCCGCCGGCGGCGCGGAGACGCCGCCGGCGGGGAACCGGGTCTGGTCGGTGGAGGTCACTTGCTCGCGGCCGCCTTCATGGCCGCGACGACCTTCTCCGGGCTGCCGTTGCCCGCGAAGATGGCGACGATGGCGTCGTTCATCGCGGTGCCGACCGTGCTGCCGAAGGCGGTGTCCAGCCAGAGCTGCACGTAGGTGGCATCGGACGTGGCCTGCAGGATGGACTTCAGCGCGGGGTCGGTCACACCGTCCGCGGCGCCCTTGGCGACCGGGAGGCCGGTGCCGGTGGCCGCGTAGCCCTTCTGCACCTCGGGGCTCACGATGTACTTGAGGAACTCGACGCACTCGGCCGGGGCCTGCTTGGCGCAGGCGAACCCGTCACCGCCGCCGAGGGCCGCCTTCGGGTCACCGGCGGAGCCGGAGATCGCCGGCACCGGGAACCAGCCGAGGAACTTGGCCAGCTTTTCCTTGTCGGTGGCGACCGTGTCGAGCGTGCCCCGGTTCCAGTCGCCCATCAGCTCCATCGCGGCCTTCCCGTTGGCCAGCATGCCGTTGGCGCTGGTCGGGTCGTTCTGGCCGGGCGTGGCGATGAAGTTGGCCTGGAACGGCTTGGTGTCGATGAACGCCTTGAGATCCTGGCCGGCCTTCACGAAGCACGGGTCGTCGAAGTTGCGGTCGGTGGTCGCCTTCTTCAGCGTGTCGACCGAGCACGCCCGCAGCGCGAAGTTGTACCACCAGTGGGCGGCCGGCCACTTGTCGCCGGCACCCAGGGCGATCGGGACCACGTTGATCGCCTTGAGCTTGGCGACCGCCGCGTTCAGTTCGTCGAACGTGGCCGGCGGTGAAGAAATGCCCGCCTTGGCGAACATGTCCTTGTTGTACCAGATGCCCTCGATGCCCATCCGGTACGGCAGGCCGTACTGCTTGCCGTTGACCTGCCAGATCTCCACGGCGCTGCCGATGTCGGCGACCTCGTCCTTGACCTGGTCGGTGATGTCCTTGAGGTAGTCGGCCTCCACCTGCTCGCGCATCTCGCCGCCGCCCCACGCCTGGAAGATGTCCGGCGGGTCGTTGCTGAGCAGCGCGGCGGGGAGCCGGGTGCGCTGGAGCTGGTTGGTCTCGATCGCCTCGATCTCGATCTTGACCGTCGGGTGGGCCGCGGAGAAGTCCTTGGCGACCTTCTCCCAGTAGGTCTTGCCGGGGCCGTCCTGGGAGGCGTTGTGCCACCAGGTCAGCGTCACCGGGTTCTGGTACAGCTCACCTGCCGTGTCCGCCTCGTCGTCGCCACCGCCACTGCATCCGGCGGCGACCAGGGCGCTTGTCATCAACAGTGCCAGCACGGCACCGGCGCGGCGCTTCATTGCCATTAGATGTCTCCTCGACCGCTCAGTCGGGTTACCTGTCGGGGAGTGTTACAGCCACGTTTCTCGCTGTCAATCGATATCGATAACGTTTTCGAAACCGTTGAGACACGACGCCGGGCGCCCTCTATCATCGTCGCGTGGCCTTCCCGCAGCGCGTCAAGATGTCCGACGTGGCACGTACCGCCGGCGTCTCGGTGGCGACCGTATCAAAAGTTGTCAATGGCCGGTACGGCGTTGCCCAGGCCACCGTCGAGCGCGTGCAACAGGTCATCCACGAGCTGGGATACGAGGCCGACCTGGGGGCGCAGAGCCTGCGCAGCCACCGGACGAACGTCCTGGGCATCCTGGTCGCCGAGTTCGAGCCGTTCTCGACCGAGCTGCTCAAGGGCGCCTCCCGGGAGGTGGCCGGCAGCGGCTACCAACTGCTCGCCTACTCCAGCGGCGACGGCGAGGGCGCCGCCATCGGCTGGGAGCGGCGGTCGTTGGCCCGGCTGTCCGGGACGCTCATCGACGGCGCGGTCATCGTGACGCCGACCGTGGTCGAGACGAAGCACGGCTTCCACGTGGTGGCCGTCGACCCGCACACCGGCCCGTCCGGCCTGCCCACCGTCGACTCCGACAACTTCGCCGGAGCCGTGCTGGCGACCAACTACCTGCTCTCCCTCGGCCACCGCCGGATCGGGCACATCAGCGGCCGGCCGGACCTGGAGTCGGCACGCCTGCGCGAGGCCGGCTTCCGGCAGGCCATGGCCGACGCCGGGGTCGCGGTGGACGAGCGACTCGTCCGCGTCGGCGGCTTCCGGATCGAGGGCGCCGCCGGCACCGCGACGGAACTGCTGGCGCTGCCCGACCGGCCGACCGCCATCTTCGCCGGAAACGACCTGTCCGCGATCTCCACGCTCGACGTCGCCCGCAACCTGGGCATCGCGGTCCCGGACGAGCTGTCGGTGATCGGCTTCGACAACGTCCCGGAGTCGGCGCTCGTCGACCCGCCGCTGACCACGATCCGGCAACCGCTGCAACGGATGGGCGCCGAGTCGCTACGCCTGCTGATCGACCTGATCGCCGGCGTGGAACGCGACGCGCACATCCGGCTCCCCACCGAGCTGGTGGTGCGGGCCTCCTGCCGGCCGCACGACTAGACGGCCGCGCGCGACCACCGCTGGTTGGCGCCGGCGTTGCAGGTGTACTGGATGAGGACCACGCCGTCGGCGGTCGAGGCGGCGGGCACGTCGACGCACTTGCCGCTGTGCCGGGCGCGGAGCTGGAACCAGTCACCGTCGGTGATCATCTGGAACTGCTGGTTGGCGCCGGTGCCGCAGGTGTACTGGATCAGCTCGGCGCCGTCGGCGGTGGAGGCGCTCACCACGTCGAGGCACTTGCCGCTGTGCCGGCTGACCAGGCGCCAGTAGCCGCTGCCGGCGTCGGCGAACTGCCACTGCTGCCAGGCGTTGCCGCGGTAGGTGTACTGGCCGACGCGCGCGCCGTTGTCGGTGTTGGGTGACTGGACGTCCATCGCCTTGCCGCTGTGCCGCACGGTGAGCCGGTAGAACGTTGCGGTGGACGGCGGTGGCGTAGTGGGTCCGCCGCCGACGGCGTCGCCCCAGCCGTAGCGGATCCGGTCCGCGCCGGAGGCGTTGCGGACGGTCAGGTGCAGATCGGTGCCGCTGCCGCTGAGGGAGAACATCGAGTACCAGTCGTAGCCGATGCTGCCGGGCTTGCCGCCGAGGGCGGGCCAGTAGGTGCCGCCCATCCGGTTGTCGCGCATCACCTGGGCCACGGCGCGGATGTGGCGGACGAAGTTGTCGGTGCTGTTCGCGTCGGCGTAGTCGCGGCCGTCGTTCATCGGCGCGCCGAACTCGGTGGTCACGGCGCGGGAGGCGCAGTTTCCCAGCCGGGTCTGGATGTGGCTGCGGAAGGCGTCGTAGCTCATCGCATCGTAGAAGAACGCGTAGTGGTGGAAGGAGAACAACGTCGAGGCGAAGCGGGGATCGTTGCAGACGTCGCGCAGGTCCTGGCTGAAGCCGGTGCCGCCGATCAGCACCCGGGCGGGCACCGCCGAGTAGTGGTACCGCAGCCACTCGGCGGCGACGTCGCGCCACTGCGCCGAGGTGTAGCCGTGCGGCTCGTTCATCGGTTCGAAGTAGACGTTGCCGTTCGCGCCGTAGGTGTTGGTGACGGTGGACCACATCGCGTTCCAGGCGGCGAGGTTCGTGATCCGGCCGCCGGAGGCGGCGCCGTCCTCCCAGTAGGCCAGGATGACCTTGAAACCGCGTTCGGTGGCGGCGTCGATCGCGCCCCGGTAGGCGTTCCACCACGCGGTCCCCACCGTGTGGGTGTTGATCGGCAGCCGGACGGTGTTGACCCCCATCCGGGCAGCCATCTCGTCGTAGAGCGCGTTGGCCTTGGCCCGCACCGTCGCGTTGCTGTCGGAGGCGCTCAGGCCCTGCACCACGAGTGGGCCGGTGCTGAAGTTGTCGCCGAGCACGGCCCAGTTCATGCCGCGGAAACCGTCGGTGGCGGCGGTCGCCGGCGACGAGGCGACGACGATGCCGCCGACCATCGCGGTGATGGCCGTGACCAGCCCGATCAGCGTCCGACGAACCATTCGGCCCCGCCTCATCCCGCGCGTCCTCAAGCGATGCACATCGATGTTTACGTTAACATGACGATACCTCAAGATTTCGGATCGGGTCGCGGGCGATTGACGGGATCACATCGACCGCCGTAACGTGCCGGCCGAGTTTCGGAAAAGTTCCCGGAAGTTTCGGACGTTCGCGCTCGCCGGAAGGACCACCATGAAACCGAGCCGCTGGATCGCCGCCGGCCTCGTCGCCGTGGCGACCGCCGCCACCCTCAACGTCGTGCCCGCCACCGCCGGGCGCCCCTACGACCCGACCACGCAGACCCTGCGCGACCTGGCCAAGCGCCACGGCCTGTACGTGGGCACCGCGGTCGACATGGCCGCCCTCGACGACGCCGCCGAGCCGCGCTACCGCGAGCTGGCCGGGTCCGAGTTCTCCACCGTCACCGCCGAGAACGTGATGAAGTGGGAAAGCCTGGAGCCCACCCGGGGCACCTACAACTGGGGACCGGCCGACGAGTTGGTCGCCTTCGCCCGCCAGCACCACCAGCGGGTCCGCGGCCACGTGCTGGTCTGGCACAACCAGCTCCCGACCTGGCTGACCAGCGGCGTCGAGGACGGCTCCATCGACGCCACCGAGCTACGCCGCATCCTGCGCGACCACATCACCGCGGTGGTCCGCCACTTCAAGGGCCAGATCTGGCAGTGGGACGTGGTGAACGAGGCGGTCAGCGACCCCTGGGACACCCCGTCCACCCTGCACTACAAGGGCTTCTGGGCACAGCACCTGGGCCCCGGCTACATCGCCGACGCGTTCCGCTGGGCCCGCGCCGCCGACCCGAAGGCGCTGCTGTTCTACAACGACTACAACATCGAGGCGTTCGGCTCCGGCAACCCGGCCGACGACAAGACGCAGTTCGTCTACGAGATGGCCCGTGACCTGCGCGCCCGGGGCGTGCCTATCGACGGTGTCGGCAGCCAGGGCCACCTGGGCACCCAGTACGGCAACTACGACACCCTCCAGGTCGCCGCCGCGCTGCGCAGGTTCGCCGGCCTGGGGCTGGCGACAGCGCTCACCGAGGTGGACGTGCGCAGCCAGATCACCGCGGGGGTCGAGGCGGGCGACTCCGCCGAGATCAACCCCCGGTTGCAGGCGTCCGCGGCCAACTTCAGCACCCTGCTGCGGGCCTGCCTGGCCGAACGGCACTGCCTGTCGTTCACCCTCTGGGGCTTCACCGACAAGCACTCCTGGGTGCCCGGCGCGTTCTCCGACCCGCCGGAGGGCCTGGCCACCGTCTACGACGAGAACTACCAGCCGAAGCGGGCCTACCAGGAGCTGAAGGCCGACCTCATCTACTCCGGCCCGCCGTTCGTGCTGCCCCGCGTCCCGCAGCGGCCACACCGGTAGGCCAAGCTCACGCCGACCGGCGGCGGAGTTCCGACTCCAGCCGCCGGATCAGCGTGCTGCGGGACCTGCCGCCGCGCTCACGGCGCAGCGCCGCGTCAAGCTGGCGCTTGTCGAGGTCGCGCACCAGCTTGACCGCCTCGGCCACCGGCATCTCGGTCACCCGCTCGGCGGCGGTCGCGTCCCGGCGCGCCCGCTTCGCCGGGCCGGTGTTCGAGACGTACTGCCGGCCGGAGCGCGACGCGCGCCGCTTGCGGGTGTCGGTCGCCCGCCGATCCTTCTCCGACAGCTCCTCCCATGCCTGTTTCGGAAGGTAACGGCGGGTTTCGCCGTCGTGGCGCGCGCGCGTGTCGCCGGTGCGGGTCTGCCACTGCTCGCCGCCCCAGCGCTGCAACGAGCGCTGCCGCGCGTCCTTCGGACCCTCGAAGCCCCCGCCACGCTTCTTGTACTCGTTCGTCAGCAGCTGCGACTTGCGGGCCGACCACTGCCCCGGCCGGCCACCCTTGTCGGAGGCCTTGATCTCCTCCTTGAGCCGCTCCCGGAGCTCCGGCTTCGTGTACTTCGCCATGACCCGGCGTTACCCGGACCGGGCCCGGCCATGCCCGCCTCAGCCGGCGGCCCGGTAGGTGAGGTCCAGCGTGTCGACCCGGCCGGACCAGGCCAGCCGCAGATGCCAGCAACCGGCCGTGGGCAGGTCGACGATGGACGGTCCGGGGCCGCCGGCGACCTCCTGGGTGACCTGGGTGCCGGCGCCGTCGAGGGTCGCCGTGATCACCAGTGTGGTCGACGCGGTCGGGTCCGGCGAGGTCGCCGCCGGAGCGGACACCCAGAGGATCTTGTTGGTCGGCCCCTCGCTCCGGCCGACGGTCAGCGGGTGCCCGAACAGGACCGCGACGATCTCGCCCCGGTCGCCGAGCACGTGCGGCATCCGGGTGTCGCCGCCGAACCCGGCGTCCGCCGACCCCGGGGGTGGTACGCCTCCCGCCCGGGTTCCACCGGGAGTTTGACCGACGCCCGCGGCGGAAAGAGTGGCGGGATGAGCTGGGCCAGAAGAGCCGTACCCGCCGCCGTCGCCGCCGTCGCCGCGATGGCCGCGCGGGACCTGCTGCAACGTGACCACGCGCTGCGGCGCAACTTCCCCGTCCTCGGCCGCGCCCGCTACCTGATCGAGTCGATCGGGCCGGAGCTGCGGCAGTACGTCGTGGCCGGCAACGACGAGGAGCGGCCCTTCACCCGCGACCAGCGGCGCTGGGTGTACGCCTCGGCGAAGCAGGAGAACAACTACTTCGGGTTCGGCACCGACAACGACATCGAGCACACCCGCGGCTATCCGATCATCAAGCATCGCACCTTCGGCCGGGCCGTGCCGCCGTCCGCGCCGCGCGCCGGGCACGACGTGACGCTCCCCTGCGCGAAGGTGCTGGGCGCGGCGCGCGGCCGGGCGCGGGCATTCCGGCCGGAGTCGGTGGTCAACATCTCCGGGATGAGCTTCGGCTCGCTCTCCGCCAACGCGATCGAGGCGCTGAACCGGGGCGCCGCGCTCGCCGGCTGCCTGCACAACACCGGCGAGGGCGGGCTGTCGCCATACCACCGCAACGGTGGTGAGCTGGTCCTGCAGCTGGGCACCGCCTACTTCGGCTGCCGCGACGAGCACGGCCGGTTCAGCCTGGAACGGCTCAAGGACCTGGTGGCGGGTGCGCCGGTGCGGGCGTTGGAGATCAAGCTCAGTCAGGGCGCCAAGCCGAGCCTCGGCGGCCTGCTGCCGGCGGCGAAGGTCTCCGCCGAGATCGCCGCGACCCGGGGCGTCCCGGCCGGGCGGGACTGCGTCAGCCCGTCGCGGCACGCCGAGTTCTCCGACTGCGACAGCCTGCTGGACTGGGTGGAGCTGCTGGCCGCCGAGACCGGCCTGCCGGTCGGCATCAAGTCCGCCGTCGGTGATCTCGGTTTCTGGACGGAGCTGACCGAGCTGATGCGTGACACCGGCCGCGGCGTGGACTTCGTGACCGTCGACGGCGGCGAGGGCGGCACCGGCGCCGCCCCGCTGATCTTCAGCGACTCGGTGTCGCTGCCGTTCCAGCAGGGCTTCTCCCGCGTCTACCGGACGTTCGCCGAGCGTGGCCTGCACGAGCAGGTGGTGTTCGTCGGCGCCGGCAAGCTCGGCCTGCCGGACAACGCGGTGGTCGCGTTCGCGCTCGGCGCCGACATGGTGAACGTGGGCCGGGAGGCGATGCTGGCGATCGGCTGCATCCAGGCGCAGAAGTGTCACACCGACACCTGCCCGACCGGCGTCGCCACCCAGAACGCCTGGCTGGCCCGGGGCCTGGACCCGGCCCGCAAGTCGGTGCGCGCCGCCAACTACCTGCGTACGCTGCGTCGGGACCTGGTGCGGGTCGCCGAGGCGTGCGGGGTCGAGCACCCCGGGCTGATCGGCACCGACTCCGTCGAGATCGCCGACGGCCGCACCGCCTCCACCCCGCTGGACCAGGTGTACGGCTACCGGCCGGAGTGGGGTCTGCCGTCGGCCGCCGACCGGGCGGAGATCGTCCGGCTGATGACGCCGGAGGCACCACGCGGCGGCAGCGCGCCCCCCTCCCCCACCGCCGTCGGCTGACGTCCCGCCGCCGCGTGCTCAGAGCACTCCGGCGAGCCGCCCCCGCCAGCCGGCGAGGACCGCGCCGGCATCGGTGTCCAGCACCCGCTCCAGCAGCGTGGCGTAGACGTCCCGGAAGTCGGTGGTGAACTTCAGGTCGCCGTCGTCGAGGTCGGTGAGGCTGGGCGGCTCGCCGTGCAGCCCGCCGTCGACCGGGTCGCCCAGCAGCAGCAGGTTCGACGCGGTGCCGTGGTCGGTGCCGTCGGAGGCGTTGGCCCGGACCCGGCGGCCGAACTCCGAGTAGACGGCCACCACCACCTTCCGTCCCGCCTCGGTCCGGGCCATCCGGTCGGTGAAGCGGCTCAACGCGCCGTCGAGTTGCCCGAGCAGCACCTGCTGGAGCTGCTTCTCGTCGGCGTGGGTGTCGAAGCCGCCGAGCGAGACGGAGAAGACCCGGGTGACCACCCCCGCCTCGACGCACCGCGCGACGAGGTCGAGCTGCGCGTCCAGCGAGGCGCGGGCGCCGCCGGTGGCGGTGGCCGGCGCGGTCTCCCCGTCGTCCTCGGTCTCCGGCCCGTCCGGCGTGTCGCGGACCTGCCGGACCATCGCGTCGACCGCGCGCAGGTCGGCGAAGCAGGCCGCGGCGCGGGCGCGGGCGGGTGAGTCGTCCGGCGCCTCGGCGGCCAGCGCGGCGAGCGTGTCGGCGCCGAGGCGGGGCGTGTTCTCCCGCTCGGTCACCGGCACCGACGCACCGGCGCCGCGCTGGCCGGCCAGCAGCGGCGGCAGGGCGGGCTCGAACGACACCGCGAGCCGGGGGTCGGCGCCGGCCCGGTCGAGCCAGCGACCCAGCCAGCCGGTGGTGCCGGGCCGGTCCGGTTGGGCGGTGTGCCAGATGTCCATGGACCGGAAGTGGCTGCGGTCCGGCCTCGGGTAGCCGACGCCGCGCACCACCGCGAGCCGGCCCGCGCCGTAGGCCCGGTGCAGTCCGGTCAGCGCCGGGTTGAGACCGCTGCCGTCGTCGAGCCGCAGCACCTCCTCGGCGGAGTAGGCCAGCTCGGGCCGCGCATCCCGGTATGCCGGGTCGGCGTACGGCACGACGGTGTTCAGTCCGTCGTTGCCGCCGTAGAGGGTGACCAGGACCAGCGTGCGGGCCTGCGGGTCACGGTCGCCGGCGGTGTCGAGCAGGTCGTTCAGGCGGTAGGCGGCGGCGCCGCCGGCCAGGGCGGTCGCGCCGACCACGCCACTGGCCACCAGGAACCGCCGTCGGGTCAGGACGTCCACGGATCGCTCCTCTCAACTGACCGCGTACTCGGGGCTGACCAGGCCGGCCACCAGCAATCGGCGGGGCTGTCCGGCCAGCGGGGTCAGGGCGGCCCGGGTGCGGTCGCTCCACCGGTCGACCACCAGCAGCCGCGCCAGCGCGTCGGGGCGGGCCGCCGGTGGGGCGGCGGCGAGCCGGCCCAGCGCCCGCGCATCGGCGACGCCGGCCAACTGGTCGGCGACCCGCAGCCGGGCCTGCAACGACGAGGTGGTCAGCCAGGCCGTGCCGGCCGGCCAGCCGCCGACGCTCGGCGGACGCAACGGCACCTGGTCCAGGGCGGCGAGTGCGGCCGACAGCCGGCGCCGGGCCGCCTCAGGCAACGCCGACGGGCGTACGCCCAACTGTCGGGCGGCGCCGACCAGCCATTCGACGGGTTGTTTGACCAGCGTGTCGCGGGTCTGCGCGAACGCCGGCGCGGTGAAGATCCGGCGCAACGTGCCGACGGTGTCCGGGCCGGCGAGGTCCGCCGGGGCGGGCACCTGCGTGCCGGCGTAGCGGAACCAGAGTCGACCGGCGACGAACCGGGCCGCCTCCGGGCGGCCGGCGAGCAGCGCCGCGTAGGAGCCGGCGTCGAAGGCGGCGCTGCGCCCGAGGATCGTCTTCGGGCCGGGATCGTGCCGCCGGGGCGCGAACCGCGCGTCGCCGGTGCGCCGGTCCACCGTCCAGCCGGTGAGCGCCCGCGCGCCCTCCTTCACGTCGGTCTCGCGGTAGCCACCGAGGCCGAGGGTGAACAGCTCCATCAATTCCCGGGCCAGGTTCTCGTTCGGCGCCTTCCTGGTGTTCTGCTGGCCGTCGAGCCAGAGGATGAGTGCCGGGTCCCGCACCATCGCGTCGACGAGCGGCGGCAGCGGCCCGCGGCCGAGTCGGCGCAGGGTCTCCAGTTGGCGCAGCATCAGCGGCGCGGAGCGGACCTTGCGCACGCTGGTGGCCCAGTGCCCGTGCCAGAAGAACAGCAGCTTCTCGTCGCACTGGTGCTCGGCGGCGACCATCCGGGCCAGCCACCAGGCGGTCAACGTGTCCACCTGCTCGCGACGCTCGCGATTGGCCTGCTGGCGTCGCTCGCGGGTGGCGCCCTTGCCGAGCGCCGCCGCCGGGTCCGGGCCGAGGTCGGGTGTGGGGGTGGCCGTCGCGCCCCGGTCGGTGCCGGTGGGGCCGAGCAGCCGGTCGAGGGTGGCGGCGAGGCCGGCGCGTGCGGCGGCGTCCACCTCGTCGGCGGTCGGCCCGAACGTCGCCCGCCGCAACAGGTGCGCCACCGCTTCCCGTTCCGTCATGGCGCCGACGTTAGCGGCGCGGTGTTCGAGGACGGTAAGGGTCGGGTCCGGGCGGGATCTGTCACCGGTGGGGCGTAGCGTGCGCGGCATGGCTGTGGACACCAGGCCGGCGGTGCGCGCCGGTCGCCTCCGGCTGCTGCCGTTGGCCCTGGTGTTCCTGACCGTCGGCACCTCGACCGCCGTGGTGCTGCCGTTCCTGTCGCTGTTCCTCGACAGCGAGGTGCGCGCCGGCCCGCTGCGGGTCACCGTCTTCCTGGTGCTCGCGCCGCTGTCCGGGGTGGCCGTCGCCGCGCTCGTCGGGCGCCTGTCGGACCGGTGGCCGATCCGCCGCCGGCTGCTGATCGGTGCCGCGCTGGCCGGCATGGTGGGCGCCGGGCTGACCGCGTTCGTGCGCGACTACTGGCTCCTGCTGGGGTTGACCGTGACCCTCACGGCCCTGGCGGGCTCGTTGTTCCCGCAGTCGTTCGCCTACGCCCGCCAGCTGCTCGACCGGGACAGTCCCGGGCGGGCCGCGCTGGGCATCAGCGCCCTGCGTACCGTCTTCTCGCTGGCCTGGGTCGGCGGGCCGCCGCTGGCCGCGGTCCTGCTCTCCGTCGGCGGGTTCCGGTTGGTCTACGGCACGGCCGCGGTCATGTACGCGCTCGCGGCGCTGGTGGCCACGCTCCGGTTGGCGGAGGTGCCCGTCCCGCCGAGACCGCCCGCCGACGAGCGGGGCGCCGCCGCGCCGGCCGCGTCGCGGTGGCGGCTGGCGCTGACCGTGGCCGCCTTCACCATGTTGCAGTGCCCCCTGACGCTGGGCGTGCAGGTGCTGCCGTTGTTCATCGGGCGGGAGCTGCGCGGCGACCCGGCGCAGGCGGGCCTGGTGCTGGGCCTCTGCGCGGCGTTGGAGATCCCGCTGATGCTGGGGCTGGGCGCGCTCACCGCGCGGGTTCGGCTGCGCACGCTGGTCCTGTTCGGCGGCGCCTGCGGCGTCGCCTACTACGCGGTCGCGGCCGTGGCTCCCGGCGTGCCGGTGCTGCTCGGCGCGCAGCCGGTCAACGCGCTGTTCATCGCCGCGGTGTCCGGCGTCGGCATCGCCTACGTGCAGGATCTGCTGCCGGGCCAGCCCGGCCGGGCCACCACGCTGTTCACCAACACGTTCCCGATCGGCGCCATGCTGGCCGGTCCGTTGCTGGGGCTCTCCGCGCAGGTCGGCTTCCGCTGGGCGTACGTGATGAACACCGCGTTGTGCGCGGCCGGCCTGCTGGTCCTGGTGCTGACCCGGCCCGGACGGTCGGCGGCGGCGGCGGCGGCCTGACGCTTCCGCGCGGGCGGTCAGCGTCGGCGGGCCAGCACCACGTGGTCGACCAGTTCCCCGGTGTGCCCGTCGTGGGTGGCGGTGCGGCGGAACTCTCCGAGCCGCTCGGTTTCCCAGCGGTCGGCGTCGATGCCGATCGCGGCGAGGATCTGCTCCGGGCTGGCGAAGCGGGGGTCGTCGGGGTCGAGCCCGGACCACGGCGGCGGCGCGCCGTGCTCGACGACGAGCAGCCGGCCGCCGGGCGCGACCGCCTCGGCCGCCGGGGGCAGCACCTGCTCCCGGGGCAGCGCCAGTGGGGACTGGAAGAACTGCGCGGACACCAGGTCGAAGCGACCGGCCGGGAAGCCCTGGTTCAGCACGTCGCGGCGCACGGTGGTGATCCGGTCCGGCACGCCGGCGCGCGCGGCCTCGGTCGCGAGCCGCTCCAGCGCCACGGCGGAGACGTCCACGGCGGTGACCCGCCAGCCCTGGCGGGCCAGCCAGATCGCGTCGTCGCCCTCGCCGCAGCCCAGGTCGAGCGCGGTGCCGGGCGGCAGCGCGCCGGCCACGTCGGCGAGCACCGGGTTCACCCGGCCACTCCAGATCCGGTCGGCCTGCCCGTAACGCTCGTCCCAGAACTCGGCCGGGTCGGCGTCCGTCGGTGGGTTCTGGTGGTGCTGCTGGTGGTGCCCGGTCATGATGCCCCTGCCTCCTTCGGCGCCGTGCGCGTCGGCGGCCCGGCACCGCCATGGTGCGCGCGCGACGGTCGGGCGGCAAGCAACCTTGCCGGTATGGCAAACAGGCGGCCCGGTCGGGGTCACCCCGCAGAGACCTCGGACCAACCCCTCAGACCAGATGGCCGGACCCGGCAAGATATCGAAGAATCGGCGCGCCGGCGCCGGCGCCGGCCCGGGACGCGGCAGGATTAGCGCGCGGCTCCCCGGGGCAGACACTCGTCATCGACCACGGATCCGAGGGGAGCTGACGGCATGACCAAGGGTGACATCGACACTTATCAGCAGGACGGGCAGTGGAAGAACCGCCCCGAGGGCAACGAGCGCGCGACCAGTCGCCACGAGACGAAGGCGGAGGCGGAGGCGGCCGGCCGGGAGATGGCGGCCGAGCGAGGCGCCGAGCACGTGATCAAGAAGCAGGACGGCACCATCGGCGAGAAGAACACCTACCCCCGCAGCCGCGACCCCCGCGAGATCCCGGGCTGAACGGCAGCCCCGCGAACGCCGGACGGCGCCGGACCCGGGAGGGCCCGGCGCCGTCCGCATTTCCGCTAAAAACTTTTGTTGGTTTCCTACAACGGCTCCCGGTCAGGGTTCGGTGATTACGATATGGCGCCACTCGCTGGCAGACGGCAGGGTGAGGCGAGCCGGGGGCGCCGTCGCCGACCGGCGCTCCACCCTGGGTCTACCGAAGGGGACGGTCACGTGTTCACCCGTGTCGCCATCGTCAACCGTGGTGAGGCCGCCATGCGGCTCATCCACGCGGTCCGGGAACTGGCCGCGGAGACCGGCAGCCGGATCGAGACCGTCGCGTTGCACACCGACGTCGACCGCACCGCCACCTTCGTCCGCGAGGCGGACGTCGCCTACGACCTGGGGCCCGCCTCCGCCCGCCCGTACCTCGACCTGAAGGTGCTGGAGCGCGCGCTGGTGGAGACCCGCGCGGACGCCGCGTGGGTCGGCTGGGGGTTCGTGGCCGAGGACCCGGCCTTCGCCGAGCTGTGCGAGAAGGTCGGCGTCACCTTCGTCGGGCCCAGCCCGGACGCGATGCGCAAGCTCGGCGACAAGATCGGCGCGAAGCTGATCGCCGAGGAGGTCGGCGTGCCGGTCGCGCCGTGGAGCCGCGGCGCGGTGGAGAGCCTGGAGGCGGCGGTGGCCGCGGCGGCGGAGATCGGCTACCCGCTGATGCTGAAGGCGACCGCGGGCGGCGGCGGACGCGGCATCCGGGTGGTCCGCAGCGACGCCGACCTGGCCGACGCCTACGAACGCACCAGCCAGGAGGCCGCGCGGGCGTTCGGCAGCGGCGTGGTGTTCCTGGAGCGCCTGGTCACCGGCGCCCGGCACGTCGAGGTGCAGGTGATCGCGGACGGGCAGGGCACCGCATGGGCGCTCGGTGTACGGGACTGCTCGGTGCAGCGGCGCAACCAGAAGGTGATCGAGGAGTCGGCGTCGCCGGTGCTGAGCCCGGAGCAGGCCGCCGAGCTCAAGGCGTCGGCCGAGCGGCTGGCGGTGGCGGTCGGCTACCGCGGCGCGGCGACGGTGGAGTTCCTCTACCACCCCGGCGACCGGATGTTTGCCTTCCTGGAGGTCAACACCCGGCTCCAGGTCGAGCACCCGATCACCGAGTCGACCACCGGGTTCGACCTGGTCAAGGCGCAGTTGCACGTCGCCGGCGGCGGGCGGCTCACCGGCGCGCCGCCGGCCGAGCGCGGGCACGCGATCGAGGCGCGGCTCAACGCCGAGGACCCGGACCGCGACTTCGCCCCCTCCCCCGGCCGGATCAGCCGGCTGGACCTGCCCGCCGGGCCGGGCATCCGGGTGGACACCGGGGTCAGCGAGGGCGACACCATCCCCGCCGACTTCGACTCCATGATCGCGAAGATCATCGCGTACGGCCGCGACCGGGACGAGGCGCTCGGCCGGTTGCGCCGGGCGATGGCGAACACCACTGTGGTGATCGAGGGCGGGGCGACGAACAAGAGCTTCGTGCTCGACCTGCTCGACCAGCCCGAGGTGATCGACGCCAGCGCGGACACCGGCTGGATCGACCGGGTCCGCGGCGAGGGTCGCCTCGTCGCGCACCGGCACTCCGCGGTGGCGCTGGCCGCCGCCGCGATCGAGGCGTACGAGGAGGACGAGACCGCCGAGCGGCAGCGGCTGCTGTCCACCGCGGCCGGCGGTCGCCCGCAGGTGCAGCACCGCAGCGGCCGGCCGCTCGACCTGAAGTTGCGCGGCGTCAGCTACCGGATGCGGGTGGCGCGGGTCGGCGCGCACCGGTTCCGGGTCGGCATCGAGGTCGGCGGCGACGCCCGCACCGCGGACGTCGAGCTGGACCGCTTCGACCGGCACACCGGGCAGATCGCCGTCAACGGCGTGCGGCACCGGCTGCTCACCGGCACCCACGGGCCGGTGCACCTGGTCGAAGTGGACGGCGTGACGCACCGGATCAGCCGGGACGAGGGCGGCGTGGTGCGCTCCCCGATGCCGGCGCTCGTCGTCGCCACGCCGCTGGAGATCGGCGCTGAGGTCGAGGCCGGCGCGCCGGTGCTGGTGCTGGAGGCGATGAAGATGGAGACGGTGCTGCGGGCGCCGTTCCGGGCCCGCCTGAAGGAGTCCGCCGTCGCGGTGGGCACCCAGGTGGAGGCCGGCGCGCCGCTGCTGCGCCTGGAGCCGCTCGCCGACGCCGCCGACGAGACCGCCGCCGCCCCGGACGAGCCGGTCGCCGAGCTGGACCTGCCCGTCGCCCCCGCCGACGTGCCGGCGCGGACCCGGGCCGAACGCGGCCGGGAGGACCTGCGCGGCCTGCTGCTCGGCTTCGACGTCGACCCGCACGACGAGCGCCGGGTGCTCGACGACTACCTCGACGCGCGGCGGGCGGCCACCGACGCCGGGCACCGGCCGCTGGCCGAGGAGCTGGAGCTGGTGGACGTCTTCGCCGACCTGGCCGAGCTGAGCCGCAACCGGCCCACCGGCGAGGACGGCACCGGCGGCCACCTGCACAGCGTCCGTGAACACTTCCACACCTACCTGCAGAGCCTCGACGTGGAGCGGGCCGGGTCACCCGAGCCGTTCCGGGCCCGCCTGGCCACGGCGCTCGGCCACTACGGCGTCACCGAGCTGGACCGCTGCCCCGCGCTCGAGGCCGCGGTGTTCCGGATCTTCCTGGCCCAGCAGCGGGCCGCCACCGACGCCACCGCGATCGCCGCGCTGCTGCGCTCGTGGCTGCGGGAGCCGCCGCCGGACGACGCGCTGCGCGAGCCCGCCGGCCTCGCGCTGGAACGGCTGATCTCGGCCACCCAGGTCCGCTTCCCGGTCGTCGCCGACCTCGCGCGGGGCGTGGTGTTCGCCTGGTTCGCCCAGCCGCTGCTGCGCCGCAACCGGGCCCGAGTGTATGCGCGGGTCCGGGCCCACCTGCGTCACCTCGACACCCACCCGGACTCGCCGGACCGGGCCGAGCGGGTCGCCGAGATGGTTCGCAGCACCGAGCCGCTGGTCCGGCTGCTCGGCCAGCGACTGGTCCGGGCCAACCTGGACAACGCCACCATGCTGGAGGTGCTGACCCGGCGCTACTACGGCAACAAGGCGCTCACCGGCGTGCGCACCCGCACGGCCGGCGGCTGCGTGTTCGTGGTGGCCGGACGCGCCTCGTCGAGCGTGGTCTCCGCCGCGGTCCGGTTCGACGCGCTCGGCGACGCGCTGCGCGGGCTGGCCGAGGTGGCGCAGGACGAGGACGCGGTCGACGCGGACGTCTACCTGGCCTGGGAGAGCCAGCCGGAGGACCAGGACGCCACCGCCGCCGCGCTGCTCGACGTGATCAACGCGCACCCGTTGCCGGACCGGGTCCGCCGCATCACCACCACTGTCGCCGGGCGCGGCGGCGCGGTGATGCACCACCACTTCACGTTCCGCCCCGACGGCACCGCGATGGCCGAGGAGCGGCTGATCCGTGGCCTGCACCCGTACATCGCGCAGCGGATGCA
The DNA here is from genome assembly GCF_040653835.1 of Micromonospora sp. NPDC050980. Lineage (NCBI taxonomy): Bacteria > Bacillati > Actinomycetota > Actinomycetes > Micromonosporales > Micromonosporaceae > Micromonospora > Micromonospora sp. NPDC050980. The sequence goes on from NZ_JBFAGS010000008.1 coordinate 207,535, forward strand.
GCTGGAGCGGCTGCGTGGCTTCGACCTGACCCGGCTGCGCTCGCTGGACGAGGAGGTCTACCTCTTCCAGGCCGCCGCCCGGGAGAACCCGTCCGACCAGCGGCTCGTGGCGTTCGCACAGGTCCGTGACCTGACCGAGCTGCGGGAACAGGACGGCCGGCTGGTCGCGTTGCCGACCACCGAGGACGCGGTCGCCGCCTGCCTCGACTCGATCCGCCGCGCGCAGTCCCGGCGGCCGTCCAAGGTGCGGTTCCCGACCAACCGGATCGTCATCTACGTCTGGCCGCCGAGCGAGCTGACCCGTGAGGAGATGGAGCTGATCGCCGCCCGGGTGGGCCCGACGACGGTCGGCGCCGACCTGGAGGAGATCCTGTTCATCGGCCGGCAGCGGGACCGCCGCACCGGCGAGCTGACCAAGGTCGGCGTCCGGATCGCCTTCGACGTCACCGGGCGTGCCCGGCTCACCGTCGGCGAGCCGCCGACCGAGCCGGTCGAGCCGCTCGACGACTACCGGCTCAAGGTGCTGCGGGCGGCCAGCCGCAACACGGTCTACCCGTACGAGCTGACCGGCCTGCTCGGCGACTTCACCGAGCACGACCTGGACGCCGAGCACGTGCTGGCGCCGGTGGACCGTCCGAAGGGGCGCAACAGCGCGGCGATCGTGGCCGGCGTGGTGACCACGCCGACGGCCCGGCACCCGCAGGGCGTCACCCGGGTGGTGCTGCTCGGCGACCCGACGAAGTCGCTCGGCGCGCTCTCCGAGCCGGAGTGCCGGCGGGTGATCGCCGCGCTGGACCTGGCGCAGCGGATGGGCGTGCCGCTGGAGTGGTACGCGCTCTCCGCCGGCGCCCGCATCTCGATGACCTCGGGCACCGAGAACATGGACTGGGTGGCCGCCGCGCTCAAGCGGATCGTCGAGTTCACCCAGGCCGGCGGTGAGATCAACATCGTGGTGGCGGGCATCAACGTGGGCGCCCAGCCCTACTGGAACGCCGAGGCGACGATGCTCATGCACACCAGGGGCGTGCTGGTCATGACGCCCGATTCGGCGATGGTGCTGACCGGCAAGCAGTCGCTGGACTTCTCCGGCGGCGTGTCCGCCGAGGACAACTTCGGCATCGGCGGCTACGACCGGGTGATGGGCCCGAACGGGCAGGCACAATACTGGGCGCCGGACCTGCCGGCCGCGCACGAGGTGCTGATGGCGCACTACGACCACACGTACGTGGCCCCGGGCGAGGCCACGCCGCGCCGGGCGACCACCACCGACCCGGTGGACCGGGACGTCTGCGCCTTCCCGCACGCGGTGGCCGGCAGCGACTTCACCACGGTCGGGGAGATCTTCTCCGCCACCGCGAACCCGGACCGGAAGAAGCCGTTCGACATTCGTACCGTGATGCGCGCCCTCGCCGACCAGGACCACCCGGTGCTGGAGCGGTGGGCCGGGATGGCCGACGCGGAGACCGCGGTGGTGCAGGACGTGCACCTCGGCGGCATCCCGGTGTGCCTGCTCGGCATCGAGTCCCGCTCGGTGCCCCGGCACGGTTTCCCACCCACCGACGGCCCGGACACCTACACCGCCGGCACGCTGTTCCCCCGCTCGTCGAAGAAGGCGGCGCGGGCGATCAACGCGGCCAGCGGCAACCGGCCGCTCGTGGTGCTGGCAAACCTGTCCGGCTTCGACGGCTCCCCGGAGTCGATGCGCAAGCTGCAACTGGAGTACGGCGCGGAGATCGGCCGGGCGATCGTCAACTTCCGCGGCCCGATCGTGTTCTGCGTGATCTCGCGCTACCACGGCGGCGCGTTCGTGGTGTTCTCCAAGGCGCTCAACCCGGCCATGACCGTGCTGGCGATCGAGGGCTCGTACGCCTCGGTGCTCGGCGGCGCGCCGGCCGCCGCCGTGGTCTTCGCCGGCGAGGTCGCCGCGCGCACCGCGGCCGATCCCCGGGTACGCGAGCTGGAGGGCCGGGTGGCCGCCGCAGCCGTCACCGACCGCGCGACGCTCACCGCGGAGCTGGACGAGCTGCGGTCGTCGGTGCGGGCGGAGAAGCTGGGCGCGGTGGCCACCGAGTTCGACCGGGTGCACAGCATCCAGCGCGCGGTCGAGGTCGGCTCGGTGGACGCGGTGATCGGCGCCGCCGAGCTGCGTCCGCGTGTCATCGCGGCGATCGAGGCGCACCTGGACTGATCCCTATCGCACCGCCGGCGGCGGACGGACCCCTCGGGGCCGTCCGCCGCTTCGCGTGCGCGGCGACCCGGCGTGTCGTGCCGGCTCGCCGCGCACCGGCGTGACCGATCCCATCGGCTGGAACTTTCCGCCCCTCGGGTCCGACCAACGGCACGAACGCCATCTTCGAGGGGACACTGTCATGCCCAGCACCACCAGCGGCCGGTTCCTGCGCCGGGCGGCCCTGATCGGCGCCGCCCTGCTGGCCGTCACCGTCGCCGGCTGCGGTTCCGCCGACGACTCCACCACTCCGGCGGCGACGACCTCCGCGTCGGCGAGCGCGGCGGCCGGGGTGCTCGGCGTCGTCGACCCGTGGGTGAAGGCCGCCGACAAGGGCATGACCGCCGCGTTCGGCACCCTGGTCAACGACGGCGACGCCGACGTGACGATCACCGGCGCGGCCACCGAGGTCTCCCCGATGGAGCTGCACGAGATGACCATGCAGGACGGGAAGATGGTCATGCAGCCCAAGCAGGGCGGCATCGTGGTCAAGGCGCACTCGCGTGCCACGCTGGAGCCCGGCGGCGACCACCTGATGCTGATGAACATCGCCAGGCCGGTGAAGGCCGGCGACGAGCTGAGCTTCACGCTCACCTTCGCCGACGGCCGCACCCAGACCTTCAGCGCGGTGGCCAAGCCGTTCACCGGCGCGCAGGAGACCTACGCCCCCGGCCACGGCGACAGCCCGATGCCGGAGATGAGCACGAGCCCCACGGCATGACCGACCGCACCGAGCGCAGCGAGGGCCGGGAGAGCATGCCCAGCCAGCCCAGCATGACCGACCGCACCGAGCGCAGCGAGGGCCGGGAGAGCATGCCCAGCCAGCCCAGCATGACCGACCGCACCGAGCGCAGCGAGGGCCGGGAGAG